>JBIIRG010000334.1:0-2939 GCA_044341665.1 Phycisphaerales bacterium
CGTGCAGCCGAACGAGGAGGGCGTCTACCGCTTCACGGGACTCTCGGCGCAGCGCAAGCTCGGCGGCACCCTCTCGCTCCGCTACAAGTTCTACTCGGGCGAGAGCGACCCGCACGCGCTCTATCCGATCATCTTCCTCTTCGGGACGGGCGACCGGCAGCAGTGGACCGACCACAGCTTCATCGCGGCGCAGTGGAACATCGTCACCGTGCCAGCCGAGTCGATCGGCGACGACGGCGTCCTCGAGGTGCGCATCCAGAACCTCCAGTTCAACCGCAACGCCGGGCCAGGCGAGACGCCGTTCCTGCCCGGGCGATACGCGATCGCGTTCGACAAGGACGGCCTCGAGCTCCTCTACCGCGTGGGCGACTTCGGCGACAACCTGCTGCGCGCGCAGCTCGTGAACCTCTGCAAGCTGTCGTTCCTCGGCATGCTCTCGGTGGCCTGCGCGTCGGTGCTCAGCTTCCCGGTCGCGTGCCTCATCGTGTTCACCGTGCTCGCCGCTGGTTCGACGGGCTCGTTCCTGGCGACGAGCATCGACGAGTACTACTACCGCACCGACAGCGTGGGCGTGAAGGTGTTCGAGACGATCGTCAAGGCGATCGCGACCGCCACCGAGTTCACGCTGCGCTCGTTCAGCGACGCGCAGGCCAACGGCCCCGTGGTCGAGGGGCGCTACGTCTCGTGGATCGACGTCGGGCGCACGTTCATCTTGATCGGCGTGGCGTGGAGCGGCGTGCTGCTGGCCGCGGGCCTCGCCATGTTCCGCCGCAAGGAACTCGCCATCTACAGCGGACAGGGAGGCTGACATGGGAGACCGCGCGATCCAGTTCCTCGCCGCGCTCGTCGCCATCGCCGCCCTCGCGCTCGCGGGTGCCATCCAGCCCACGCTGGTGGAGATGGCAAGCGAGCCGTACCTCGACGTGAGCGTTGCGAAGGATGGTTCGGCCGAGCGCGCCATGCGGCGCGTGCCGATCGCCGCCATCCGCTCGATCGACACCCGCCGCGGCATGACCGCGGGCGCGGAGGTCAAGGTCGACTTCCCGGGCCGCGCCGAGGGCTGGAATGGACGCGTGGGCGACGAGATCCTCGTGTCGTTCGAGGGCAGCCAGGGCCGCGAGGCGGTCGACGGCATCCTCTCGGCGCGCAAGGGCTACGGCCTGCGCTACACCGACGAGGCGCAGGAGGGCGCGCCGCCGATGGTCGTGCTCGGCACGGCGATCGGCGCGCTGCGCGGCCTGCTCGTCGACTACCTGTGGATCAAGATCGGCATCCAGAAGGAGAAGGGGCTCCTCTACGAGGTGATGTCGGATGCGAACCTGATCACCTCGCTGCAGCCGCGCTTTCCCGACGTGTGGGCCTTCCACGGCCACAACATGGCCTACAACATCTCGGTCATGACCAACACGCCCGAGGAGCGGTGGGCGTGGGTCAACGCAGGCATCGCGCTCGTCCGCGACAAGGGCATCCGCTACAACCCGAACAGCCTGCTCCTGTGCAAGGAGCTCGCGCACTACTTCTCGCACAAGGTCGACGGCACCACCGACGACGCGCACCTCATCTACAAGCGGCAGCTGGCGATGGAGTGGCAGTTCATCCTCGGCGTGCCGCCGCCCGACTACGAGCAGCGCAAGGCCTGGATCAAGGCGATCGCCGACGCGCCCGACTCGCTCGAGGGCCTCTACGCCAAGGTGCCCGGCTCGCGCGAGTTCATCGCCGACCTCGAGCAGCGGCTCGCGGCGCTGCCGCCGCGCTTCGCCTTCGCGCCCGACAAGCGCTTCATGATGTCCCTCGGCCAGTGGATCGCGCTGCGCGAGTCGGCGTACGCGCAGCTCCTCGGCCTGCGCGCGGTGAGCGACGACACGGCCACGCTCTTCGGCGTCCTCGACGCGACCTTCGGCGATCCCGCCAAGCTCCCCATCGCGGTCAAGGTCGTCACGTTCCTCCGCAAGCGCGTGCTGATCGACTCGTACAACATGGACCCGGTGCTCATGGCCAAGTACACCGAGGAGACGGGTCCCCTCGACTGGCGCCACCCTGCGGCGCACGCGCTCTACTGGGCGCACCGAGGCCGCGAGTTCGGCGAGCACCGCATCACCGACGACAACGACATCTACAAGGTGCTCAACAACGACCGCACCGAGATCCAGGCCATGCAGTCGCTGGCGCGCTCCGGCCTCGTGCGCTACGACCCGTTCAGCCGCGACAACGTCACGCGCCTCAACGACCCGCGCTGGATCAAGGTGATCGACCGCTACTTCGAGATGCTCTACGCCAAGCACTACGACGTGCGCGGCGCAGGCGGCGACACCTTCACCAACTTCCACGAGAACTTCATGAAGCAGGCCGTGCGCGAGCTCTATCGCGCGGGCGACCTCGCGGGCGCGCAGGAGATCCTCGACAAGCTCGACCGCCTGTACGGCCGCGGAGCGTTCAGCGAGAACATGCTCTACGCGCAGCCGCTCGACCAGTTCGTCAAGGAAGTCACCTACGGCGAGTACGACATGCAGCCCGAGGTCGCGCGCAGCGACGTGTACGCGGCGCTCGAGCGCGGGTTCCGCGAGGGCCTGTTGCTCGACAACGAGCAGGTCATGAAGGAGGCGCTCGACTTCGCGCGCGACCTGACGCGCTACTTCCGCGAGTCGCGCTACAACGACTTCGTGAACCGCTTCGGCGAGGGACGCATGAAGGACCTGCTCGGCGAGCTCGACCAGTCGGTGCCCGCCGTCTTCTCGCGCATCCTGATCGACACCTCGCAGCCGCTGCTCGACCGCCTCATCATCTTCCGCAAGGCGCCCGACGACATCCGCGCGCTGGTCTACGACGACGTGAAGCCGCTCCTCGAGCAGGAGTTCCAGCGCAGCCAGCTGGCGTCGTCGGCTCGCCTCGACTTCAAGAACATGGCGCCCGAGCCCGCCGGCATCGAGGAGGTGCGCCGC
>JBIIRG010000249.1:0-4236 GCA_044341665.1 Phycisphaerales bacterium
CCGCTCGGCGCCACCGAGATCGACGTCCGGACCGGCGAGGCGGGCACCTCGCTCGAGCTGACAGGCGCGGGCGACCTTGCGTTCGGCCGCTACGACCTCGCGTCGACGGTCGACTTCGAGAGCGACTCGTACACCGCGCGCGTCCGCATCGCCGACGCCGACTACGACGTCCTGCGCGCGGGCCTTCCCCTCGACGCCGACACGCCGCGCTCGGTCAGCCGCCTGAGCGGCGCGCTCGACTTCGCGGGCAAGGTGGGCGCGGGCGAGGAGTCGCGCACGGGCAGCGGCCGCGTGTCGGTGCGCAACGCCACGCTCGCGTCGCTTCCCGTGGCGATGCGCGTCCTCCAGCTCACGCAGCTCATGCTCCCGGTCTCGAGCAACATCTCGGCCGCCGAGGCGCGCTTCACCATGCAGGGGAACCGCGCCGACATCACCTCGTGCCAGCTCACGGCGGGCACGATCCACCTCGAGGGAACGGGCACCCTCGACATCCCCACCTTCGGCATCGGACTGCGGCTCTTCCCGCGCGGCACGGTGCCGATCGTGAGCGACGTGATCGGCGGCGTGACCAACCAGTTCTTCGCGATCGATGTGTCGGGCACGCTCGCCGACCCCAAGGCCTCGCTGGCGGCGCTTCCCGGAATCACCGAGATGCCGACGCCGCCGAACGACGCGCCCCCAAGCGGAAACATGGGTGAGAAACCGGCCGAGAAGCCGGTCGACAAGCCGGCCGACAAGCCGGCCGCAGCGCCCGATCCGAAGCCGGCCGAACCAGCGCCCGCACCCCAGCCAACGCCATGACCACTCCCAGCCCATCCGACCGCCCCGCGCTCGACCTCTCGCACATCGAGGCGGCCGTCGACTCGTTCTTCACCGCGACCGGCGTCACGCCGTCGCACGAGGCGCGCGAGCTCGTCGCCGAGATCATGCTCTCTGGCCTCAAGCTCGTGGCCGACGGCGCCGACACGGGCCAGCTCAAGCTCGTGCGCACGTCGCTCAAGGAGATGCGGCACGCGTACCGCATCTTCAACCCGTATCGAGGCACCCGCAAGATCTCGATCTTCGGCAGCGCCCGCACGCCCCCGAGCGACCCCGACTACGCGCTCGCCCGCGACTTCAGCCGCCTGATCGCGGAAGCGCACATGATGGTCATCACCGGCGCCGGCGACGGCATCATGAAGGCGGGCCACGAGGGTCCCGACGTCGACCGCTGCTTCGGCCTGCGCATCCGCCTGCCCTTCGAGGCGGGCGCGAACAGCGTGATCGACGGCGACCCGAAGCTCATCAACTTCCGCTACTTCTTCACGCGCAAGCTGATGTTCATGGCGCACTCCGACGCGGTCGCGGTGTTCCCGGGCGGCTTCGGCACGCAGGACGAGCTCTTCGAGGCCCTCACGCTCATCCAGACCGGCAAGTCGAACCTGGTGCCCGTGGTGCTGCTCGAGCACGAGGGCGGCGACTACTGGCGCAACTGGGAGGAGGGCTGCGTGCTGCCGCTCGCACGGCGCAGGCTCATCTCGCCCGAGGACCGCGCGCTCTACTCGATCCACACCGATCCCGCCGCAGCGGTGGCCGAGATCGCAGGGTTCTACCGCCGCTACCACTCGATGCGCTTCGTGGGCAAGGACCTCGTGCTCCGACTGCTCACGCCGGTCACCGACGACGAGCTCGCGCGGCTCGAGCGCGAGTTCCGCGCCGACCTCTGCGAGCGCGACTCGACCTTCCGCCGCGCCGAGGCGTTCGAGGAGGAGGAGGAGCACCGCGACCTGCCGCGCATCGCGTTCCGCTTCAACCGCCGCGCGTGGAGCCGCCTGCGGGCGCTGATCGACGCGCTCAACGGCATGCCCGCGCGGCGCTGGGAGTGATCGCGTGAGGCGATGCGGTCGATCGCTCGGTCGCTGGATCCGCGTGCACGCGGGCGCGCTGCTCGTTGCGTGCGCAGGCTGCGCAGCGCCCGCGGTCGACTCGGGGGCCGGCCGCGGCACCGCTGCCGACACGCGCGCGGACGCGACCGCCCCGGCTCCATCGCGCGCCATGCCTGCGGGGCTCGAGCTCGTGCGCTGGTTCGTCCCGATCGAAGCGAAGGAGCGCAGCGAGGCGATCGCGCGCGCCGTCAGCGAAGGCCTGCTCGCACCGATCGACGACGGCGACGACGGCTCGGCCGCCACCGCGAGCGGGTTCCTGCTCTTCCGCGCCCCCACCGCGCGGCTACCCGAACTCAAGGAGGCGCTCGGCGGCTCGCCGCAGGTGCGGTCGGTCCTCCTCGGCACGCTCACCGAGTGGGCCGACCTCGAGTCGGTGCGCGTCGAGTCGGGCCGCACGATCTTCTTCAACGGCCGCCCGCGGATCCCAGGCGACACGCTCCTGCGCCTCTGGCTGCGCGGCTGGTGCTTTCCCACGGTCGACGGCGCGCGCGCCCGCGCCGAGTTGCGCCTGACGAGCGAGGACCGCAGGCAGGACCGCGTGACGCTCGACCCGACCATGGCGGCGCGGCCGCGGCTGCGCGAGGTCGACGGCGGCCGCAGCGTGCTCGAGCTCGCCCCGGGCGAATCGCTCGTGATCCTCGAGAAGCCGATCGTGCCGCCCGAAGACCTCGACGGCGACCCCCTCGCCGTGCTGCCGCCGCCCACGATCGCCGCCCTGCTCCTTGCCGAACGCGCGATCCCGGGGCGGGCAACCATCCTCATCGTCAACGCATCGTTCGCGGATATGCTGCCGCCTTCCGAGGCAGCGCCGTCCGGCGGCTGACCGTCGGATCGCCGCATGTCCGCAGACCCCGTCGACCCTTCCCCAGCCGAGGCGCCGTCCGCGCAGCGCCCTGAACCGCGCACCGATCCGCGCAGCGACGTCCGCACGGAGCAGCGCCCCCGCCGTCGCCGCCGCGCCGCGAGCGTGCTGCCGACGCTCATGACCCTCGGGAACGTGATCTGCGGATTCGCAGCCATCCACTACGCGGCCAAGGAGATGCACGAGACGGCCTTCGGCTTCTCGACGCTCTCCTTCGCGGGCGGGCTCGTCTTCCTCGGGATGTTCTTCGACGCGATCGACGGAACCGTGGCGCGCCTCACGCGCTCGACCTCCGCGATGGGCGCGCAGCTCGACAGCCTCGCCGACGTCATCACCTTCGGCGTGGCGCCCGCGTTCATGACGCTGCGGCTCGTGAGCCACTACTACGGGCCCGCCGAGGGGCACACGCTGCTCGGCCCCGCCGACAACGCCTACGCCAAGGTCCTGTGGGCGATCGCCGCCTTCTACGTCTGCTGCACGGCGCTGCGCCTGGCGCGCTTCAACGCCGAGGTGCGCAGCGAGAAGAAGGAAGACCACCTCTACTTCAAGGGCCTGCCGTCGCCCGGCGCCGGCGGCACGGTCGCGAGCCTGATCGTGCTCCACCAGTACCTCGTGTCGCGGCACGCGGGAATCGAGGAAGGCCTCACCTTCGCGCGCGCGGCGGCGCTCGGCATCCCTGCGGTCACGGCCATCGTCGCGTTCGCGATGGTGTCGAACATCCGCTACTCGCACTTCGTCAACAAGGTGCTCGGCTCGCGGCTCACGTTCCCCGCGCTCATCCGCGTGGTGCTGCCGGTGCTCGTCGCCATCTGGTGGTGGCGCGAGGCGCTCGCGGTGGGCTTCGTGCTGTACGCGCTGTCGGGGCCGGTCATGGCGCTCGTCCGCCGGCCGCAACCTTCGGGCTGAGGCGTCGCTTGAACCACTCGACCGCGCGCCCGCGCATCACTTCGCGGCGCCGGGCTCGGAGCACAGCCACTCGATCCACGACACCGCAGCGGGCGCGCCCGTCTTCGTGAACTCGTCCTTGCCGGGCGCGGGCTTGCCGTCGCCCTTGAACGAGTCGCCCGCGCTCGGGGCACTGCGGCTGGTCGCGCTGGACTTCGCGTTCCACCAGTAGCCGGGCCACCAGGTCGAGTTGCCGCCCTTGCGCGACCATGCCGCGGTCTTGCTCTTCGGGGCAGGCAGCACGAACTCCCATCCCACATCGCACAGGCGCGTGGCGAGCGCTTCGTCGGCCTTCGACGGACTTCCGCCGGGCTTCGCGTGCGCAGCGAGATCCTCCGCGGTCGGCGGCGTGGCGGAGGAGTCAAGCGCGGGCTTTCCCGATGCCTTCGCAGGGGCGCCCTTCGCGCCGCCATCCTCGGCCGAAGCCGCCCGCTTGAACACGCTCGCAGGCCTGTCCGGCTTCGTCACCAGGTCGATCGCGATCGGATAGTGGTCGCTCGCGTA
>JBIIRG010000250.1:0-4228 GCA_044341665.1 Phycisphaerales bacterium
GCACGCCGTACTCGATGCTCGGGATGAACTCGCGCGGCACGACGCCGCCCGAGATCTTGTCCTCGAACACGACGCCGTCCTTCATCTTCAGTTCCTCGGCCGCTGCCTCCTCGGGCGTGATCGGCGAGACGCTGACGACCGCGTCGCCGAACTGGCCGCGACCACCGGTCTGCTTCTTGAAGAGACCACGGACGTCGTTGGCCATGCCGGTGATCGTCTCGCGGTACGACACGCGCGGCTTGCCGACGTTGACGCCGATCTTCATGTCGCGCGTGAGCTTGTTCTTGATGATCTCGAGGTGAAGCTCGCCCATGCCCGCGATGATGGTCTCGCCGGTCTCCTCGTTGTAGTTCGAGCGGAACGACGGGTCCTCGCGGCGGATCGTGGTGAGCGCGTCGCCGAGCTTCTTCTTGTCGTCGGCGGTGATCGGCTCGATCGCCATCGAGATGACGGGCTCGGGGAAGGTCATGCGCTCGAGGATGATCGGGTTGTCCGGATCGCAGATCGTGTCGCCGGTGTACGAGTTCTTGAGGCCGACGACGGCGACGATGTTGCCTGCGTCCACTTCCTCGAGCGCGTTGCGGTTGTTCGCGTGCATCTCGAAGATGCGGCTGACGTTCTCGCGCTTGCCGTTGCCCGGGTTGAGCACGCGGGTGCCCTTGTCGAGCTTGCCCGAGTAGACGCGGATGTAGGTGAGGTCGCCGTGGGTGTCGGACACGACCTTGAACACGAGCGCCGAGAAGGGCGCCGTCGGGTCGTGCGGACGGCTCATGGCCTGGTTCACGTCGTCCGGATTCACGCCCTTGGTGTCGGGGCGCTCGGTCGGATTCGGCAGGTAGTCGATGGCGGCGTCGAGGATCTTCTGGACGCCGATGTTCTTGAGCGCCGCGCCGCAGAGGACGGGGAAGCACTTGATCGCGATCGTGCCCTTGCGGAGGCCGGCCTTGATCTGCTCGTTCGTGATCTTGCTCGCGTCGGTCAGGTAGAGCTCCATGAGATCGTCGTCGATCTCCGAGATCTTCTCGATGAGCTCCGCGCGGAAGAGCTCGGCCTTGTCCTTGAGCTCGGCGGGGATCTCGCCCTCGGTGATCGTGGCGCCCTGGTCTTCCGCCGAGAAGTAGATGGCCTTCATCTCGACGAGGTCGATGATGCCGTTGAAGTCGTTGCCCTTGCCGATCGGCAGCTGGATGGCGATGCCGTTGGCGCCGAGGCGCGAGCGGATCGACGCGAAGGAGAAGTCCCAGTCGGCGCCCATCTTGTCCATCTTGTTGATGAAGCAGAGGCGGGGCACGCCGTAGCGGTCGGCCTGGCGCCACACGGTCTCGGACTGCGCCTCGACGCCTTCCTTGCCGTCAAACACGGCGCACGCGCCGTCGAGCACGCGCAGCGAGCGCTCGACCTCGATGGTGAAGTCGACGTGGCCCGGGGTGTCGATCAGGTTGATCTTGTACTTGATGTCGTCCTTCTCCCACGGGCAGGTCGTCGCGGCCGACTGGATGGTGATGCCGCGCTCCTGCTCTTCCTGGAGGAAGTCCATGGTCGCCATGCCCTCGTGCACCTCGCCGATCTTGTAGTTGCGGCCGGTGTAGAAGAGGATGCGCTCTGAGACGGTGGTCTTGCCTGCGTCGATGTGGGCGCAGATGCCGATGTTGCGGACCTTCTTGAGATCGGTAGCCATGTCGGGAATCCTGATGTTGCCCGCCGACGGGCGGGACTGAGTGTCGATGCTGGTCGCCGCGTTCCGGCGGACCGTTTCAATCAAACCGGGTTGTGAACTGGGGAAAGACCGTGCTCGTCAACGGACGCCCCTCAACCAGTCGCGCGGCGACGATCCACGGCGCGCACTCGCGCGGCGGTCGTCGTCGGAACTGGCTGGGTCGTCGTCGGGCATGGGTGAAGCGTGGTCATTCGGTATCGGTCGGCGACCGAATCCGAGTCGAATAGTGTAAGCCTCGCCCCGACAGGATGCAACGCGGAGGCCCGTCGGACGGGCGTTCGAGGCGCCGCCGCAGGGCTTCCTAGGGCGAAATGACGGCGATTCTTGGTCGTTCTCGCGCACCGAGGCCTCGCCGCCGAGGCCGAACCGCCTAGACCATGCGGGTGAAGTCGGCCTCGGGAATGGCCTCGCGGGCCAGGATGGGCTTCACCTCGGTCAGGAACCGCCGCCCATCCTCCACGTAGCCCGCCGTCGGCTCGAGCCCGGGCAGGCGTTCCGCAAAGAACGCGTTCAGGCGCGCCATGAAGCGCTCCCGCACGAACTTGGCCCCCATCGACGCCAGCGCCACGGGGAAGTGCCGTTCCTCTGCAGCGACCTCGAACGACACGGTCAGCCCGTCGCCGATGCGGTAGGTGGATCGCTCGTCGTCCTCGTGCAGCGTCCGCACGCGGGCGCCGCGTGCCACGTGCTCCTCGAGTTCGCGCGTGTAGTCGGCGCGGCCGCCCTGGCGGTCGATGGCAAGGTACGCGGGCTCGTCGCCGCGGATCAGGTCGACGTGCCGGGCGGCCTCGAACACGAGCGACATGTTCAGCAGCGACTTGTTGGCGATGCGCCGGTAGAGCTCGTTGAACGCAGGCGCATCGAGCGCGGTCACGCCGAAGGCGGCGAGTCCGTCGCCCGCGCGCTCGAGCGCGCGGCGCACCACGTTGCGCGCGATGGCAAGCTCGGCCTGCGCGTGCGACTCGGGCAGCGCGAGCTCGAGCGCGTGCCACGGCGTCGCGCGCGAGCTGCGGGCATGCACGCCGAGCTCGGCGAAGAGCTCCGCATCGGTCGCGACGGCCCGCGCCACGAACGAGAGCACGCCGCGCTCGAGGTGGAGGAGCGGCACCTTGCCCGCGCTCTTGAGCTTCTTGCTGTCGGCGACGGCGATCCTGCGGCGCTTGTCGCGCGGCGCGCGGCAGACGCCGGTCGACCAGCGCGCCCAGAGGTCCGGTGGCGCGGTCGCATCGTCCGCCTGGGAGAGGCGGAACGCGCTCATTCCCACGCAGAGCGGTCCGAGCAGGGGCCCGTAGCCCGCCTCATCGATGCCGGCGTAGATCACGCGCGGAATGTAGCGTGAATCCAGCCTCCGCCGAGGATGCGCTCGTCGCGGTCGTAGCAGACCACCGCCTGCCCCGGCGCGACGCCCGGCTCGCCGCGCGCGAACGCGACCATGAGCACGCCGTCGACGAGCCGCGCGCGCGCGGGAATCGGCGCTCCGTGCGCGCGAACCTGCGCCGTGCACTCGACTTCGGTCTCCGCCGCGTACCACGTCGTCTCGGTCGCCTCGACCGAGATCACGTCGAGCGCCTCGCGCGGCCCGACCACCACGGCGTTGCGCGCGGGGTCCTTCCGCAGCACATAGAGCGGGATCGTCGCCGGCACGCGGATGCCCTTGCGCTGGCCGACGGTGAAGTGCTGGTGTCCCTCGTGGCGTCCGAGCACGCGGCCCGACTCGTCCTCGACCACGCCTTCCGCGAACCGCTCGGGCGCGCGGCGCTCGAGGAAACTCGCGTAGTCGTCGGGCACAAAGCAGATCTCCTGCGAGTCGGGCTTGTCGGAGACGGGCAGCGCGAGCTCGCGCGCGAGCGTGCGCACCGCGGGCTTCTCCATGCCGCCGATCGGCAGCATCATGCGGGCGAGCGCCTCGCGGCCGATCCCGAACAGCACGTACGACTGGTCCTTCGCGCGGTCGAGGCCGCGCGCGATGCGTGGACCGTCCTGAGTCTGCGCCACCTGCGCGTAGTGGCCTGTCGCGACCGCGTCGCATCCGAGCTGCTCTGCGTACTGCCGCAGCTTGCCGAACTTGAGCCAGTCGTTGCAGCGCACGCACGGGTTCGGCGTGCGGCCCGCGTGGTACTCCGCCTCGAAGTACGAGATGATCCGCCCGAAGTCGTTGCGGAAGTTGACGACGTAGAAGGGGATGCCGAGCCTGGCCGCGACCAGCCGCGCGTCGGCCGCGTCGTTGATCGAGCAGCAGCCCTGGTGGCCGATGCGCGCGGAACCTGCCGCGCACGCAGCGCCCGCGAGGGACGACTCGGTCGGCGTCTCGAGCTCCTCGCCTGGGCTCCCGAGCCGCATGAAGCATCCGACGACCTCGTGGCCGTCGCGCTGGAGCAGGGCGGCGGCCACCGAACTGTCGACGCCGCCCGACATGGCGAGGAGGATCTTCACGCGCGGAGTCTACGGGCTCCCGCTGCGGCGCACGCCGTCAGCGCTTCACGCGACGGTCACTTCGGGGCAGAGATAGAC
>JBIIRG010000064.1:0-13382 GCA_044341665.1 Phycisphaerales bacterium
CGCAAGGCTCTTGTTCGCGCCGTTGATCTCGAAGGTATAGAGCGCCTTGTGGCCGCGCGCGTAGCGGGTCGACTCGAAGACGGCCATCGAGCCGTTCTCGAAGCGCGCGAGGAAGGCGCAGGCGTCGTCGATCTTGACGGGCTGCTTCTTGCCGGTCGCGGTGTGGACGCGCTCCTTGATGAAGGTCTCGGTCATGGCGCTGACCGCGACGATGTCGCCGTTGATCCAGCGCGCAGTGTCGATGCAGTGGGCGAGAAGGTCGCCGGTGACGCCCGAGCCCGCGACCGCGGCGTCGAGTCGCCACAGGCCGGTGCCGCCCTGCGGCAGGTCGGCGGAGATCGTCCAGTCCTGGAGGAAGTTCGCGCGGTAGTGGAAGATCTGCCCGAGCTCGCCCGCGTCGACGATGTTCTTTGCGAGCGTGACCGCGGGAAGGAAGCGGTAGTTGTACCAGACGAGGTTCGGCAGCTTCGACTTCTCGACGGCCGCGACCATCTTCTCGCCCTGCTTGCCGTCGAGGGCGAGCGGCTTCTCGCAGAGGATCATCTTGCCGTGCTTGATGCAGGCGAGCGCGATCTCCATGTGCGAGTCGTTGGGCGTGCAGATGTCGACGGCGTCGATGTCGTCGCGGGCGACGAGCTTGCGCCAGTCGGTCTCGATCGAGCGTGCGTCCCAGGTCGCTGCGAACTCGCGGACCTTCGCCTCGTCGCGGCCGCAGACGGCCTGGAGGACGGGCTTGCGCGTCGTGTCCTTGAAGAAGTGCGGCTGCTGGCGGACGGCGTTCGCGTGCGCACGGCCCATGAAGCCGTAGCCGATGAGGCCGATGCGGAGCTCGCGCCTTTCGGCGGCGGGCGAGGTGGTGGAGATCGTCGCGGCGGCGGGAGCCTTCGCGGTGGTCTTCGCGGGAACTCTGGTGGTCTTCTTTGCCATGCGTGGATCCTCCGCCGTTCAGGCGATCGCGTTCCTCACCGAGATCATCGCGCGCAGCACGGTGTTCCAGGTCTCCTGCTTCTCGAGCACGGCGTTCGGGAACATGCAGCCGTCCCAGCAGATGTGCTTGATGCCGCGGCCCGCGGCGCCCTCGAGCCAGCGCTTCGAGCAGGCGGGGATGTCGAGCTTGCCGTTCGGGTCGTCGGCCGGGCAGTGGCGGCCGGTCTTGTCGTGCGAGCCGGTGCCGTGCACGGTGCCGTCGTTCTGCGCGACATGGAAGTCGATCGTCCAGGGGCGCAGCGCGTCGGTAAGCTTGGTGTACGCCTTGTCGAAGTCCTTCTGCGAGTACTTCTGCGACTTTCCAGCAGGCTTGAGGAGCGCGGTCTTGGGCGAGTTCACGCCGAGGAGATAGAGGTAGGTGTGCGCGAGGTCGGCCTGGAAGCCGACGGTTCCCGGCATGTCGACGGTCTCGAGCACCGAGAGCATCGCCTTCCACGAGTGCATGCCGGCCCAGCAGACCTCGCCTTCGGCGGCAAGGCGCTCGCCGTGGCCCGCGGCGACCATGCCGGCCTCGCGGAATGTGGCGGCGATCTGCTTGATCGCACCCTTTTCGTCCTTTGCGGCCGCCTTGGTGCCGGTCGCGCTGTCGATACGGATGACGCCGTACTTGCGCACGCCGTGCTCGTTGAGGATGCGCGCGATGCGGCAGGCCTTGCGGACGGCGTCGATGAACTTCGCGCGCTGCTCGACCGAGCCCATCGCGCTGTCGCCGACGGTGCCGGGCCACACGGGCGCGACGAGCGAGCCGACGGCGAGGTTCTTCGCGGCGATCTTGTCGGCCATCTTGCGGATGTCCGAGTCGCTCGCGTCGGGATCGAGGTGCGAGTGGAAGAGGAAGAGGTCGACGCCGTCGAACTTCTGGCCGTCGACCTTCGCGTTCGCGGTGAGCTCGAGCATGCGGTCGAGCGAGATGGGCGGGTGGTCGGTTCCGGGCTCCTTGCCGACGAGTCCGGGCCACATGGCGTTGTGCAGTTTCATCGCGTTCTCCGGGGTGCCTGGCACCAACCTGGCACCAACCAGGTTGGTGCCGCGCACCGTCCAGGAAGCGGCGCGCGCATGTATGTCTCGGTCTCGCGGGTAGATGCGCGCACCCGGCACCACCTGGTTGGTGCGCGGCCACACGCTGGTTGCATCACGGTTGGTGCCAGGCACCGCGCCAGACTTCGGGGCCGAAGTAGCGGAGGCACACGAGCGGTTCGGTGGTGGACGTGTTGGTGAAGGTGACGCCGCGCGCGGCGCCCGCCTCGGTGCAGAAGTACTCGTCGTTCGTGAGCTCGCGGAAGCGGATCAGCCGCGGGCTCGACAGCGGCTCGCCGTTGATCGTGCCCGTGCCCTGCACGCAGGTCAGGCCGTAGGCGCCGTTGTCACGGATCGTGCACGAGGCGCCCGGCTCGACGGTGAGCTCCTTCGCCGTGAAGTACTCGAATCCGTTCATCACCCCGTAGATGATCCACCGGTCGTGCCAGCCCGCGCCCTGCGCCGCGGTGACGGGCTCGAGGTAGCGGTTCGCCTTGAAGTTCGGGTCGACGTTCTTCTCCCAGTCGAGCTGCTCGACGATGAAGTCGAGGTCGCGGTGCTTGTCCTTGGGCATGTCCTTCACGAGCAGCTCCCACGGCACCATGCGTCCCTCGACGAGCGACTGGTACATCGCGAAGACATCGCTGCCCCACTGCGGCTCGTAGGTGCAGAGCGAGCCGGGCGCGTGCAGCACGCGCGGCTCCATCAGCCAGCCCGTGCCGACCTTCAGGCGATAGGCCTGCGAGATGTCGAGGATGCCGTTGTCGCCCGTGTTCCAGTTCTCGAGGCAGCGGCGCACGTCCTTCTTGGTCGTGCCCGGGACGAGGCCCATGAAGGTGTGCGGGAAATTGTTGCCCACGGGGTTGTGCTGCGGCGGGAAGTAGTACGCCTCGGGCTTTCCCTCCTGCCCGACGAGCGCGGCCTGCGCGTCGTCCTGGTGCATGTGGTGCGGGATCGGGCCCATGTTGTCGAAGAACTTCGCGTAGACAGGCCACTTCCTGTACTTCGACCAGAGCCGCTCGCCGATCAGCGCCGCGCCGCACTCGGCGACCGCCTGCCGCAGCGTGAAGCGCTCGTTGCCGACGACGCAGTACGAAAGGCCTTCGTCGGGCGTGCGGTTGTCGTTCGCGGCCTCGGTGGTCGAGCTGAACCAGCGCTCGTCGATGCCGCCGCGGTGGAGGCCGTAGGCATAGGTGTCGGCGGGATGCAGCTTGATGCGCAGACCCGGCTGCAGGAACGAGCGCGGCACCCAGCACGGCGCGAGGCGGAGCAGTCCCTGCGTGCGCGCGAGCTCGCGGCTGGTCGCCGCGTGCACGCCGTCGTTGAGGGTCGTGAGTTCAAGCGTCGTCGTCGGTGCTGCGGCCATGAGGCGCACAGTATCGCGAGTTTCCAAGCGGTGGGGATTTCACCGGACGCCATCCGCGCCAAAGGTCGCCGCCGCAGCGGCGACCGCCCCGATACGCGCGCGCTACGCCATGCGCTTGTACGGCGAATGCTGCCCCGGCCGCGGCGGCACGACCTTGAGGATGCGCACCGACTTCGGCGGCATCGTCACCGTCGTGAAGCCCATCTGGACATTCACCTGCATCGCGTCGTGGCGGTCGTAGTCGAGCGCGTCGCGGAAATCGGTGCCCGCCATGATGCGGCCGTCGCGGACGGACAGCGTCTCGGTCACCGCGGAATCCTCCATGTTCGCGAGGACAAGCACCGTCTCGAGCGTGCGGTCGGTCGTCCGCAGGAACGCGACCAGCTTGCGCGAGCTCAGGAAGAGCACATCGCCCTTCGCGAGCGCGCGCAGCGAGCGGCGCGTCGTGTACAGGCGACGCATGTACGCCCACTCCTCGTGGTCGTCGCGCACGAGGTCCCAGCGCATCGGCGCGCGGTTCTCGGGGTCGGCGTCGCCGTCGGCGCCGAGTTCCTGCCCGTAGTAGAGGTTCGGCGACCCGGGCAGCGCGGCCTGCAGCGTGTGCGCGATGCGGCGCGCGGCGAGATCCGGCACGAGCCGCGCGAGCCGGGGCGTGTCGTGGTTCTCGAGCGTGCTCCAGCAGCGCAGGATGAACTCGATCCCCGCGTCGTCGACCATGTCCTTGAGGCGGTGCGAGGTCGCATGCGCGTCGACGCGGCCCGAGCAATAGTCGAGGAGCGCCATGCGCATGTTCATGTTCAGGATGCCGTCGAGCGCGCGGTCCCAGCCCGCGGGCGCGTTCCAGATCTCGCCGACGACGAGCGAGCCCTGCTTCTCGGCGTGCGCGGCCTCGGTCAGTTCCCGCAGGAAATGCGGGCCAAGGTCGCTCGCGACATCGAGCCGCCAGCCGTCGACGCCGTCGCGCAGGTAGGAGCGCACCGCGCTGTCGTGCGCGCGCCAGAGGTGGTCGCGCACCTCGTCGCGCTCGACGTGCAGGTCGGGCAGGTTCGCGACGTCGGCCCAGCCCCTGTATCCGTTCGGATACTCGCTGCCGATGAAGAACCACGAGCGGTACGGGCTGTGCGGATCGCGCATCGCCTCCTCGAAGAAGCGGTGCCGCTTGCCGACATGGTTGAACACGCCGTCGAGCACGACCTTCATCCCGCGCGCGTGCGCGTCGCCCACGAGCATGCGCAGGTCGGAGCGCGTGCCGTACTCGGGGCTGATCTCGAGGTAGTCGGCGCTGTCGTACTTGTGGTTCGTGTACGCCAGGTGGATCGGGTTCAGGTAGAGCACGTCGGCGCGGATCGCCTCGAGGTGCCCGAGCTTCCCACGCACGCTCTGCAGGTCGCCGCCCCAGAAGTCGATCTCGTGGCTCCACACGCCCGCGCTCTCGACGAAATGGCCCTTCGTGGGCGTCTCGTGCCAGTGGCGCATCTTCTTGGGCGCGGGATACAGGCTCGTCTTCGCGTGAAAGTTCTCGGCGGGGGCGAAGCGGTCGACGAACACCTGGTAGACGACCGCGCCGGCGCGCCAGTCGGCGTCGCGGGCGGCGATGCGGTCACGGAAATCGTTGAGGTGGGGAAGGAGCACGGCGGGAGGATAGCGGCGTCGCCTGAGGGGAAAATCTGCGACAATCTTCCGCTCTTCCCCGAATCCGCATGCCCGCACACCTCCCCCGCCGCACCTTCGCGATCATCTCGCACCCCGACGCCGGTAAGACGACGCTCACCGAGAAGTTCCTCCTGTACGGCGGCGCGGTCGCGCTCGCGGGCAGCGTCACAGCGCGCAAGGACCAGCGCGCGACGGCCTCCGACTGGATGGAGCTCGAGAAGCAGCGCGGCATCTCGATCTCGTCGACGGTGCTGCAGTTCGACTACAACGGCTACCGCGTGAACCTGCTCGACACGCCGGGCCACAAGGACTTCAGTGAGGACACCTACCGCGTGCTCACCGCGGTCGACGCGGCGGTCATGGTCATCGACGCGGGCAAGGGCATCGAGCCGCAGACGCGCAAGCTGTTCGAGGTCTGCCGGCGCCGCGGCGTGCCGATCTTCACCTTCATGAACAAGTGCGACCGGCCGACGAAGGACCCGATCGCGCTTCTCGACGAGCTCGAGAGCGTGCTCGGGATCGGCGCGTTCCCCGTGAACTGGCCGTTCGGCAACGGACCCGAGTTCCGCGGCGTGTACGACCGCCTCGAGAAGCGACTCCACCTCTTCGAGCGCACCAAGGGCGGCATGCGCGAGGCGCCCGTGCAGGTGCTCGGTCTCGACGACCCCGCGATCACGTCGCGCATCGACGCCGACATCTACGCGCAGGGCCGCGACGAGCTCGAGATGCTCGAGGGCGCGGGCGCCGACTTCGACCGCGCGCGCGTGCTCGCCGGGCAGATCACGCCCGTCTACTTCGGCAGCGCGGCGAACAACTTCGGCGTGCAGCTCCTGCTCGACGGATTCCTCGAGCATTCGGCCGATCCCGGGCCGCGCGTGTCGGGCGACCGCATCATCGAGCCGAAGGACGCGGGCTTCAGCGGGTTCGTCTTCAAGATCCAGGCGAACATGGACCCGAAGCACCGCGACCGCATCGCGTTCATCCGCGTCGTGAGCGGCAAGTTCGAGCGCGAGATGAGCGTCGTGCATGTCCAGAGCGGCAAGAAGATCCGCCTGTCGAGCGCGCAGAAGCTCTTCGGCCAGGAGCGCGAGACCGTCGAGGAAGGCGAGGCGGGCGATGTCATCGGCATCATCGGCCACGACATCCTGCAGATCGGCGACACGCTGGCCGAGGACCGCACGATCAAGTTCAACGAGATCCCGCAGTTCACGCCCGAGGTGTTCGCGTACCTCACGAACCCGCAGCCGGGCAACTCGAAGAAGTACCGCCTTGGCGTCGACCAGCTCCTCAAGGAAGGCGTCGTGCAGCAGATGGAGATCGGCACGGGCCAGGTGAAGACGCCGATCTTGGCGGCCGTCGGCCCGCTGCAGTTCGAGGTGGTGCAGTACCGCCTGAAGGCCGAGTACGGCGCCGAATCGCGGCTCGAGAAGGCGCGCTGGCAGCATGTCCGCTGGTGGCGAAAGCCGGGCGCGGCCGAGGACTGGATGCCCGATCTCCTGTCCGACTCGACGCACGGCGTCGACCAGGCGGGGCGCAAGGTGATCTTCTTCAGCGACGAGTGGTCGATCCGCAACTTCCAGAAGCGGCTGCCCGAGGTCGAGCTCGGGATGCTGCCGTTCGACGCCTGAGGCGCGACCGCCATGAGCACGCCGCGCGAACTGCTCGATGAAGTCCGAAGCCTCCGTGCGCAGGCGACCGCGCGCCAGGAGTCGATCGCGCCCGCGGTCGACGCGCTTCCCGTCGCGTGGCGGCGCAGCGCGGCGAATCTCGCGCACTACCTCGCGCTGCGTGCCAAGGACCACTCGCGCCTGCAGGCCGAGCTCGTCCGCAACGGGCTCTCGTCGCTCTCGCGGCGCGAGGCGCACGTGATGCCCACGCTCGACGCGGTCGAGCGCGCGCTCGCTGCGATCTGCGGCATCGCGGCCGACTCGCCGCGCGCGCGCATGACGATCGACGACGGCGCGCAGCTTCTCGCGCGGCACGCGAGCGAGCTCCTCGAGACGCCGATGCCGCACATGACGCGCATCATCGTGACCATCCCACCGTGGGCCGCGGGCAAGGTCGACTTCATGCGCTCGCTGATCGATGCGGGCATGGATGTCGCGCGCATCAACGCCTCGCACGGCGACGCCGCGCAGTGGAAGGCATCGATCGACGCGCTGCGCACCGCCGCTGCAGGCGCGGGCCGCCGCATTCCCGTCTGCATCGACCTCGCAGGGCCGAAGGTGCGCACAGGCGTGTGCGCCGAGGGGCCGATCCCGCTCGTCGCGGGCGACACGCTCACGCTGCACGCACAGGACAACACGACCGTGCTCGAGACGAAGCGCATCGCCGTGCGCCCGCGCGAGGTCGTCGAGCATGTCAAGCCCGGCGATCGCGTCCTGTTCGACGACGGCAACATCCGCGGCCGCTGCACCGCGGTCGACCGCGCGCGCGGCGAGGCGACCGTCGCCATCGAGGCCGTGCGCACGGGCGCGTGGCCGCTCAAGGACCGCAAGGGCGTGAACGTGCCCGACACCGACATGCCGATCGCAGCGCTCACCGACGAAGACCTCGTCACGCTCGATTTCGTCGTCGAGCATGTCGACATCGTCGCCATGAGCTTCGTGCGCAGCGCCGCCGACATCGCCGACCTCCACCGCGCGATTCGCGCGCGCACGCAGCGCACGATCGGCGTCGTCGCCAAGATCGAGACGCCGCAGGCCTGCCGCGCGCTGCCCGAGATCCTGCTCGAGCTCATGAAGTGCCCGCCCTGCGGCGTGATGCTCGCGCGCGGCGACCTCGGCGTCGAGATCGGCTTCGAGCACCTGCCCGAGGCGCAGGACGAGATCCTGGCGCTGTGCGAGGCCGCGCATGTGCCCGTCATCTGGGCGACGCAGGTGCTCGAGTCGATGACCGAGCACGGCTTTCCCACGCGCGGCGAGGTGACCGACGCCGCCGACGCCGCCCGCGCCGACGCGATCATGCTCGGGATCGGGCCGTTCATGGTCGACACGGTGCGGTTCGTCGAGGACCTCCTCGCGCGCACGCAGGTGCGCCGCGCCCGCAGCCGCGCGCTGCTCGGCAAGTGGCAGCCGCTTGGCGAGGAGTGACGCCGGAAACCGGCGCGCCGCGGTTCCGAATGGCGCGGGACTACAATCCGCGCCCATGCTCGCTGCCATGCACAGCTCCACCTCCCTGCTCGCCGTCTCCCCGCTCCTCGTTGGCGGCGCGATCGTCGCCTTGCTCGCGCTGCTCGTGCCCGCGATCTATGTGATCGCGGTCTACAACGGCCTCAAGCGCTCGCAGGTGCGGGCGCAGAACGCGTTCAGCCAGATCGACGTGCAGCTCAAGCGGCGCTTCGACCTCATCCCGAACCTCGTCGAGGCCGTCAAGGGCTACATGGCCCACGAGCGCGGCACGCTCGAGGCCGTGATCGCCGCGCGCGCGCAGGCGTCGAGCGCACTCGGCGCGGTCGAGGGCGGCGCGATGGGCATGGCGTCGATGGGCGCGCTCGCGAACGCCTCGGGCGCGCTCGACGGCGCGCTCAACCGGCTGATCGGCCTCGTCGAGCGCTATCCCGAGCTCAAGGCGAACACGAACGCGCTGCAGCTTCAGGAGGAGCTCGCGAGCACCGAGAACCGCATCGCCTTCGCGCGGCAGGCGTACAACGACGCGGTGATGCGGCTCAACGAGGGCATCGTGGTATTCCCCGCGAGCATCGTCGCGAACATGTTCGGCATCCGCGAGATGGGGCTCTTCGAGGCGGCGGCAGGCGAGCGGACGGCGGTCGCGGTCAAGTTCTGAGTACACGCTCCACGCGGGAGGATCGATGTCCACCGACTTCTTCACCAGCCAGGACAACGCGCGCAAGCAGACGGGGCGGCTCGTCACGCTCTTCATTCTCGGCGTCGCAGGCACGATGGTGTCGCTCTGGCTCGTCCTCGCGGGAATCCTCGCCACGCAGGCGGGGCCGAAGGCGTTCGCGAGCTGGGAGCTCATGCTCGGCGTGTTCGTGGTGACAGGCGCGGTCGTGGGGATCGCGACGCTCGTCAAGCTGGCGCAGCTCTCGCAGGGTGGGCCCAAGATCGCGGAGATGCTCGGCGGACGGCCCGTCGACCCCGCGACGCGCGACCCGAAGGAGCGGCAGCTCCTCAACCTCGTCGAGGAGATGTCGATCGCGTCGGGCGTGCCGGTGCCGCCCGTCTACGTGATGGAGGACAAGTCGGTGAACGCGTTCGCGGCGGGCCCCGATCCGTCGCGCTCGGTGATCGGCGTCACGCGCGGCTGCATGGAGCTCCTGTCGCGCGACGAGCTGCAGGGCGTGATCGCGCACGAATACAGCCACATCTTCCACGGCGACACGCGCATCAACGCGCGCACCACCGCGGTGATCGCGGGCATCATGGCGGTGGGCGTGATCGGCTACATCATGTTCCGCTTCGTCGGGCCGACCATCGCGCGGTCGAGCGGCCGCGGCAAGAACAACCCGGGTCCCGCGATCGGGCTCGCGATCATCGTGGGCGGCCTCGCGGTGTGGGCGATCGGCTCGCTCGGCATGCTCTTCGGGCGCCTGATCCAGGCCGCCATCAGCCGCCAGCGCGAGTTCCTGGCCGATGCGGCGGCGGTGCAGTACACGCGCAATCCCGACGGCATCGCGGGCGCGCTCGCCAAGATTCGAGACCACTACTCGGCCCGCATCGAGAGTCCCGCGGCGAGCGAGCTCAACCACTTCTTCTTCTGCACGTCGCTGAACACGCTGTTCGCGACGCATCCGCCGATCGACGAGCGCATCAAGCGCATCGTGGCGATGGGCGCGGTGAAGGTGGGCGCGCGGGAGGCGACGCGTGCGGCGGCGGCTGCGACGGGCGCCGCACCGCGGGCCGCAGGAGTCGCTGCGAACACCGCGGGATTCGCACCCGCGGCCCGCGAGGTCGCGCAGGCAGGCACGCTCGCGCCCGAGTCGATCGCACGCGCCCACGCGTTCAAGGCGGCGCTTCCCGCCGAGGTTGCCGACGCAGCGCGCTCCCCCGAAGGCGCGCGCGCCATCTGCTACGCAATCGCGCGACGGACCGCAGGCCACGAGAAGTGCGACGCGCTCGTCGCACAGGGCGATCCGTCGGCATACCGCACCTACGCCGCGCTTGCGGGGCCGGTCGGTCAGTTGCGCGCCGACGCGCAGCTCGCGCTCGCGGACCTCGCGGCGCCTGCGCTCGGGCACCTGGGCCAGCAGAACTACGCGCGCTTTCGCGAGACGCTCGCCGGTGCGATCCGCTCGGACGGCAGCATCGACCTCCGCGAGTGGGCGCTCGTCAAGAGCCTCGAGCGCAACGTCGAGCGCCGCTTCGCGAAGGGCAACGCCTCCGCGCGCAGCAGGCTCGGCACGCACTCGGGCGCGGCGCGCACGGTTCTTGCGATCGTTGCGGGTGCGACGCATGACGCCGCGACCGCAGAGCAGGCCTACCAGGACGCGCTCGAGGTGCTGGGCTTCACTGACCGCGCCATGCCCCCTGCGTCGGAGCGCACGCTCGACCGCCTGAACGCCGCCGTGCAGGAACTCAACGGCCTCGCCTTCGCCGAGCGCGAGCGCCTGCTCGAGGCCTGCGCAGCGGCCGCGGCGCACGACGGACAGGTCGCGGTCGACGAGCACCTCATCGTGCGCGCGGTTGCGGATGCGCTGGATGTGCCGATGCCGGCGCTGGCGGGGAGCTGATCGGTGCCGGGGCCGTTCGCATAGACTGCCCCCATGCCCGACCTCTCCCGCCTCCTCGACAACAACCGACGCTGGGCCGAGCGCATGGAGCGCGAGCGGCCGGGGTTCTTCCAGTCGCTCAAGGCGCAGCAGAAGCCGCGCTACCTGTGGATCGGCTGCGCCGACAGCCGCGTACCCGCGAACGAGATCATCGACCTCCCGCCGGGCGAGGTGTTCGTGCACCGCAACGTGGCGAACCTCGTCGTGCACAGCGACCTGAACTGCCTCGCGGTGCTCGATTTCGCGGTGAACGTGCTGAAGGTCGAGGACATCATCGTGTGCGGCCACTACAACTGCGGCGGCGTGAATGCGGCGCTCCAGCCGAGCGCGGGCCGCGTGGTCGACCATTGGATCCGCAACGTGCGCGACATCGCCAAGCACTACAAGGACGACCTCGAGCGGCTCGGGACGGCCGCCGAGCAGAGCCATCGCCTGTGCGAGCTCAACGTCGCCGTGCAGGTCGTGCACGTTCGCGAGTCGCCGATCCTGCTGGCCTCCGACCACGAGGTGAGGGTGCACGGCTGGATCTACGACGTCGGCGACGGACGGCTGCAGGACCTCACGCCGATGGTGGACGAGGTGCGCGCGCTCGAGCCGTCGGTTCGGCTGGCGTGATTTGAGCGTCAACCGTTCCGCAGACTTTCGTCTGCGGGCACTGATGACGAGCGAGGTCACGAAGGTCTCGAGGGTCCCAAGGATCTCAGGGTCTTAAGGATTCCAAGGGTCTCAAGGGTCCCGAGGCTCCCAAAGGGTCCACGGGCGTCAGCGGCGTCACCGTTCAGTCGAGACGGAACACTTCCTCGAGCGGCACGATCGAGGTGTCGGCGCGGCCGCCCGGGAGCTCGACGAAGTAGTCGACCATCGACTTCTGCCAGCGCGCGTTGACTTCCTCGCCCTGCATGCCGGCGACGGCCTTCTTGAAGTCGGGCGTCTCGAGGTATCCGATCAGGAGCCCGTCGTCGCGCAGGAAGATCGAGTAGTTCGTCCAGCCGTGGCGCGAGAGCGCGGCGCGCATCTCCGGCCAGACGGCCTTGTGGCTCTCGCGGTACGCGTCGATGCGGTCGGGCTTGACCTGGAGTGTGAAGCAGACTCGTTGCATGGGGAACCTCTCAGCGGTCGGATCAGCGGACAAACGCGTCGGCAAGTCCGCCGTCGACATGGATCACCTGCCCGGTCGTGCGCGAGCTCTCGGGCCCCGCGAGGAACCGGATCGCCGCCGCCTGGTCGCGCGGCGTGATGACCGTCTTGAGCAGCGTGCGGTCGGCGTAGAAACGGCCGAGGCACGCGATCAGCTCGGCGTCGGTCATCGACTCGTCGTGCGCGATCGCGTACTTCTTCAGGCTCGCGATCACGCGTGCGCGCGGGAACATCGTGCTGCCCTCGATCACGGTCGCGGGCGCGACCGCGTTCACGCGCACGAACGGCGCGAACGTCACCGCGAGCGAGCGCACGAGGTGGTTCGCCGCCGCCTTCGACGCGTCGTACGCGCTCGAGCCCTTCTTGGCGACGACGGCGTTCACGCTGGTCGTGACCACCGCACTGCACGCGAGCTTCTGCGCGCACATGATCGCGGCAGCCTCCTCGACGAGCACCGCGGGCGCAAGCACGTTCACCTGCATGGCGCGCATGAAGTCGCTGTCGCTCGTCTTGCCGTCGGCGCCGGGGGTCGGGAAGAGGCCCGCGGTCACGACGAGTTCGTCGATGCCGCCGTAGGCGAGCGTGACATCCTCGAGCATGCGGCGCACCGCGGCGCGGTCGGTCGCGTCGCACGAAAGCGCGATCGCGGGTCCGCACGCGGAGATGCCGCTGCCCGCGACGCCGATCCCCGTACCGACCGACTTCTCGAGGTCCTTCGCGGCGGATTCCGCGCTCTTCGGATCGAGGTCGACGCACGCGACGCACGCGTCGTCGGCCGTGAAGTGCGCGCCCGTCACGCGGCCGATGCCGCTGCCCGCGCCGACGATCACGGAGACATGCCCCGCAAGCGGCTTCGGCTTCGGCATGCGCTGCAGCTTCGCCTCCTCGAGGCGCCAGTACTCGATGTCGAACGCCTCCTGCCGCGGCAGCGCGCGGTAGCCGCCGATGCTCTCGGCGCCCTTCATCACCTCGACGGCGCAGCGGTAGAACTCGGCCGTCGTGCGCGACTCGGACTTCGACGAGCCCCATGCGATCATGCCGATGCCGGGGATCAGGATCACCGTCGGCTCGGGCGCGCGCATCGCGGGGCTGTCCGCGTGCTTGCACGCCTCGTAGTACGCGGTGTAGTCCTTCACGTACTGCGCGAGGCCCGCCTCGGTCTTCGTGCAGAGCGCCGCGAAATCCTCGGTGCCCGGATCGAACTCGATGAAGAGCGGCTTGATCTTCGTGCGCAGGAAGTGGTCGGGGCACGAGGTGCCGAGCTCGGCGAGGCGCGCCGCGTCATGGCTCGAGACGAACTCGAGCATCGCCGCGTCGTGCTGCACGGTTCCGATCATGCGGCGGCGCGTCGAGACCTTGCCGCGCAGGAACGGCAGGAACTTCACGAGGAGCGCGCGGCGCGCGTCGTCGGACGCGTGCGCGACCTTCTGTCCGCCGAAGGTCTTGGCGCCGCGGTCGTGCGCCGCGAGGTACTCGGCCGCGCGCGAGATG
>JBIIRG010000065.1:0-13376 GCA_044341665.1 Phycisphaerales bacterium
CGACACCGAGCGCACCGCCGTGCTTGCAGATCTCGAGGCGGCGCTCAAGTCGTCGGAGCTCACGCCCGTCGAGCGCGACCTTGGCGTCGGCTCGCTCGCGCGGCTGGCCGTGCGCGACCGTGCGCGTGCCGCGACGGCGGGTCGCGCCGATCGCGTCGAGGCGGCGCAGGCCGCGATGGACGCGGCGTTCAAGCGCGCCGAGACCGAGACTCCCGACGGACTGCGTACGCGCATCGCGTTCTTCGAGCGCGCGCTGTTCCTCGGCCAGGGCAAGGCGAGCGACGAAGGCGTCGCGGCCAACGGCGAGCGGCTGGTGGCAGCAGCGGAGCAGTGCGAGGATCAAATGGCGATCCTCGAGATCGGCCAGGTGCTCCTCCGCGGTGGGGCGTTCGGCCTCGAGGAATCGCAGGCGCTGCTCGCGTCGTACGTCGCCAAGCATCCCGAGCAACTGCTGCATCGCCGCGCCCTCGCGACGACGCTTCGCGCCAGCGATCGCCAGACGGCGCGCCGCGAGCTCCAGGCGGTGCTCGACGCACCGCGTCCGACCACGGGCCTGCTCTCGTCGCTGTACGAGTCGAACCGCCTCGCCGCGTCGTCGGCGCTCTTCGACATCGCGTTCGACGATGCCGACGCAGCGAGCGAGGCCGAGCGCCCTGCGCTCATCGAGCAGGCCTCCAAGGCGCGCGATGCGCTCGCCGCGTCGCTCGCCGGCATGGCCGACAACTCGATGATCCTGCGCGCCGATGGCAAGCTCGCGCTCCTGAAGCAGGATCCGATGGGTGCGATCATCAAGTTCAACGAGGTCTTCCGCAAGGGAAGCGCGGTCGATCTCGAGCTCTACATCCTGACCGCGCTGTCGAACATGCGCATCCAGGAGACCGGCCGTGCCCTCGAGCTCGTGAACGGTGGTCTCGGCCTCGCGCCGGGCAACGTGCAGCTCCTCAAGCTGCGCGCTCGCCTCGAGCTTGCGTCAGCGCGCTCCACCGACGCCTTGAACACGCTTCGAGGCATCATCGAGGTGTTCCCCGACGACGTCGAGGCGAAGGACCTGCTTGCGCTCGCCACCAACGCGCAGCGCAACGATGTGGCGAACACCGCAGTGGGCGGCGCCACCGACGAGTTCGTCGAGCTTGCGGCGCGCATCCAGCTCGCCGCCGAGGCCAAGGAGTTCGACCAGGCGCGGCGCCTGATCCAGGACGCGCGAACCAAGGCGGGCGCGCCCGACGTCCGCATCGAGCGCGTGGCCATCGCCGTCGAGGTGCAGGCGAACGACCTCGACGCGGCACGCAAGCTCACGCGCGACGCGCTCGCGAACTTCCCGTCCGATGCGGCACTCGTGCGCTTCAACGCCGTGCTCGCCAGCGAGGACATCGTCGAGCGCGTGATCGCGTTCGCAGAGGGCGCCGTCGAGGATCCCAAGGAGCGCACCGTGCTCACCTTCCTCCGCCTGCTCCAGACGGGCGAAGGCTTGCGCGAGACCGCGGAGCGCGAGCGCCGGCTGGGCCTGGCCTCGGCCGCCAAGACGGCGGAGAACGCCGCGCGGCTCGAGAACGCGGCCAAGGAATGGCGCAGCAAGGCAGAGGCCGCCGATCGGGCGCACCCCGCGCTCCTCGAGGTCGACTTCCTGAAGGCGCTCAAGGACAAGGACTACTCCGCCTGCGAGGCGCTCGCCAAGATCGCCGACGACTCGGGCCGAGACCGCACGCAGGGAACGATCTTCCGCGCACGCGCGTTCCTCGAGCAGGAACGACTGCAGGAAGCAGCGCAGGTGCTGGAGCGCGCGATCCAGGCGGGTGTCGACGCCTCGACCATCTACCGCACGCTGGGTTCGGCGCTGGAGCGCCTCGGCAACATCGAGGGCGCGCTCCGCAACTACGAGGAGTCGTACAAGCGCCGTCCAGCCGACATGGGCACGGTGCGTCTGCTCGTGGGTGCACTCGTGCGCTCGGGCAACCTGCCGCGCGCGCTCGAGGTGCTGCGCCAGGCCCGCTCGCTGGCCGGGTTCGACGACGACGTCGGCAACACCTGGCTGCTGCTCGAGCAGCAGGTCGGCGACCGCCGCATGGCGCAGCGCATGCGCGAGAACCGCTACCGCCTTGCGCCCACCGACATCGAGAATGCGTCCGCCTATGCGTCGATCCTGGCGCTCTCTGCTCCCGGCCGCGAGGACATCGTCACCGAGGCGGGCAAGCAGGTGTTCACCGAGAACCAGTGGAACGGCATGGACGCCGCGACGCGGCTGCGCGAGCTCGACCGCATCCGCACTACGTGGCGCGAGCGCGCCGAGGCGGTGTACGGCGAGATCATGGCGCGCGACCCCGGCAACATCGACGCCGCCAACGCCTACGCGAACATGCTTCGACTGCTCGGCCGTCCTGCCGACGCGGAGCGCGCGCTGGCGACTGCTGTGGAGAAGGCCGGAACCGCGGCCGGCTGGCGCGGCTTCGTCCTGCTCGGTCAGATGCAGTGCTATCTCCAGGCCGAGGACCGCGCGAAGGCGTCGTTTGCCAAGGCCATCGAGCGCGAGGACGGCGCGACCCGACCGGCAACGCGTGCGATCGTCGACACGCTGATCGGTATCGAGCGCTACGAGCTCGCGCTCACGTATCTCGAACCGCTCGCGCAGGCCGATCCATCGCAGGGCATGAAGATGCGCCTTGCGGAGTGCCTGCTGCGGCTCAACCGGGCCGCCGACGCACGCAAGGTCTACGACGCCGCCGCCGGAAGCGGATCGCGCGACATCGGATCCGAGCTGCTCGACGGCGCGATCAGCGTGGCCGTGGGCGACGAGCTGCAGACCAAGGGCGACAACGCAGGCGCGCAGGCCGCATACGAGCGCGCGATCGCGCCTTACCAGCGCGCCAAGCAGGCGGCTCCTGCCATTCCGCAGCCGTTCATCCAGGACGCCATGCTCAAGCGCAAGCTGTTCGAGCTGACCGGCGACCGCGCGCGCGGACAGGAGGCGCTGGCAGCCGCCGACCGCGCGACCCTCGTGGGTGCCACGTTCTTCCCGGCGTGCGCCGCCCGGTCCGAAGTGCTGGTCGTGCTCGGTGACCTCACGGGCGCCGCCGCAGAGCTCGATCGGTACCTCCGTCTGATGCCCACGAACGTCGAGGCGCGCCGTCGCCTCGTCGATCTCCTCTACACCAACAACCAGCTCGACCGCGCCGAGGAGTCGCTGCGCGAGGCGATCGGCTATGCGCCGGGCGAACCCGCCTGGCACTACACCCTGGGTGAGCTGCTGGCTCGGCGCGGCCGCATGCCCGAGGCGGCCGCGAGCTTCGCGCGCGCCGACAAGCTGCGTCCCGACGCGATGACGTTCTTCCGCGAGCTCGATGCCCGCATTCGCGCCAAGGACCTGCGCGGCGCCATCGACGCCTGCCGTGCCCGCGGCGAGCTGATGCGCGAGAGCCCTGTGGCGCGCGCCTACCTCGGCGCCGCCCTCGTGGCGATCGGCGAGAAGGGCGACGGCGTGGCGACGCTGCGCGAGTCGTTTGCGCTCGTCAAGAAGGACTACGACGCAGGCAACGCGCAGCCGATGCAGGACTGGTACGGCGCGATCCGCCTGATCTTTGCGCCGGCCCTCCTCAATGAAGCCGAGGCGCTGGTCAAGGAAGTGTCGGGCGGCGACCCAACCGCCGTCGGCTGGGACTACCTGTCGTTCCTTGCGCTCGGCACGGATCTCGGTGGCCCGGCACGGGTCATCAGCTACCTCGAGCCGATCGCGTCCCGCGACTACACCGCCATGCCCGAGTTCGGAGCGATCTTCTTCGACCGCCTCGGCACGAGCTACTACCTGGTCGGTCGGTGCAGTGACGCGCTGCGGACCTTCGAGAAGGCGCTCGCGCTCACCCCGAACAATCACGCCGTGCTCAACAACTACGCGTATCTGTGCGTCGAGTGCGAGAAGGACCCGAAGAAGGCGACTGTGCCGGCGCGTCGCGCCGTCCAGTTGCAGCCCGCGCGCGGTGAGTACCTCGACACGCTGGCCTACGTGCTGGTGAGCGACGGGCAGTGGCAGGAAGGCCTCGATTATGCAGACCGTGCCGCCAAGATCGCCGACAGCGCGCCGGTGCAGCTCCACAGGGCCATGGCGCTCAAGGGGCTCCGCCGCGATGCCGAGGCCCGCGATGCCCTGCGCCGCGCGTCGGAGATGAACCCCGATCCGCCGACCAAGAAGTCCATCGATGAATTGAAGGCAGCGCTCAACTGAGCCGCCGCCAGACAGGCTCCCGAGTAACTCCCCGCGCGGCAACGACATGCCGCGTCTGTCCGCCGAATTGCGCGCTCAAGTGTCGGTCGGCAAGGACCGATAGATCCAACCTGAGCACGCCTCCATCCGAGTAGATCCATGAGCATCGCACCCTCCAAGAGCCCTGTCGATCCGCGCACCCAACCCGGGCGCGCGCGCGCCGGCGCACCCGCACCAGCCGCGGCACAGATCGATCCGATCCGCGTTCTCCGCCAGCACTCGTGGAAGCTCGTGGCCGCGGCTGTGATCGGCATGGGCCTCGGCATCGTCGGGAATGTCGTTGGAAACTTCGTCTATCCGCTCTACAGCGAGACAGTCCTGTTCGAACTCCAGGTGTCGCCCGAGGAGGCGACCGATGTGACGTCGCGCGACGACCGCACCGAAGAGGCGGTCGAGCGTACCGGACAGACCGAAGCTGCTCGTCTGCTCTCGCGCGAGATCCTGCTCAAGGCGATGAACCATCGCGACATCGAGCAGACCAAGTGGAGCGAGTGGTACCTCGACGACTCAGGCCGATTCGTGGCTGAGAATGCGGTGGATGACCTCGAGGAGGAGCTCACCGCGGGCCACCGCCGGCGCACGAACTACTTCTCGCTCGCGTGGTCGACGCACGTCGCTGCCGACGTGCCCGTCGTCCTCAACCGCATCGCCGAGACGTACATCGCGACGAAGAAGGCGACCGACGACCAGAAGTTCGAGGCGAACCGCCAGAACTTCGCGCGTCAGCTCGCCGATCTCGACAACCAGCTCTCGAGCCTGGGCAAGGAAATCGCCAAGTTCGTGACCGACCGCAACATGACCTCGACGAGCGAGGAGCGCAGCGAGATGCTGCTCGTGGTCGAGGACACCGCGCGCCGCCTGGGCGAGACCAAGTCGCTGCTCACGCTCGCCGCCAGCCGCAAGTCGCAGACCGAGGCCAAGATGGAGGGTCGCCTCGAGCCGTCGCCCGACGACATCCGCACGGCCGAGGAGGATCCGCAGGTGCAGCGCGCCAACACCCAGGTGCAGGAGCTGCGCGTCGCCGCGGAGTCGTACCGCAAGCGCTTCGGTGCCACGCACGCCGCCCTCCGCAGCATGGAGACGCAGGTCAAGGCCGCCGAGCTCGAGCGCGATGCACTGGTCGCGCAGGTGCTCAAGCGCAACCTGAACGCCGACTTCAAGACCTTCGCCGATCAGGTGGAGAGCTACACGGGTCTCCTCGAGAAGTTCGAGAAGGACTACGCCGGACAGAGCGAGCGCCTGAAGGACTTCACGGCGAACCTCGCCACGGTCGACGAGCTCAAGGAGCGCCGCGAGCGACTGCTCGAGGCGCGCGCCAAGCAGCTCGAGGTGCTCGCGAACCTCGACCAGCTCAAGGCCCGCGACGACGCGCGCGCCGTGACCATCGCCAAGCGCGCCCAGACGCCGCGCGAGAAGAGCTTCCCCCAGCTCAAGTACATGCTGCCGCTCGGCAGCGTGCTCACGCTTGCCATCTACCTCGCATTCATCTTCGTGCGCGAGCTGCTCGACACCCGCGTGCGCTACGCCACCGATCTCCTCGGAGTCTCGGGGCTGCGGCTGCTCGGTTCGGTGCCCGACCTCGCCGAGGATCCGCTCGGACCGAAGAAGGTCGAGCGCGTGGTCCGCGACGCGCCCAAGTCGGTCGTGGCCGAGCTGTCGCGGCAGCTGAGTGGACAGGTGCTCAAGCTGTGCGCCCAGCACTCCGTGAAGTCGGTGGCGTGCCTGAGCGGCTTGCCCGAGGCAGGCACCACCAGCGTCATCACCAACATCGCCGATTCGATGGCGGCCAGCGGCCGAAAGGTCCTCGTGGTCGATGCGAACTTCCGCCGCAGCCACCTTGCCGCGGCGATGGGAACCGAACCCGACGCGCGTGGCCTCGGCGACGTGCTGCGCGGGATGGCCTCGCCCCGCGACGTGATCCGCCCTGCGGGCGGCGACGTCGACATCGTCTCGGCGGGAACGCCGGAGAACCGCGTGTTCGAGCTGCTCAACACGCCGCGCTTCGATGAGTTCATGCAGGCGGTGTCGGGCGACTACGACATCGTGCTCGTCGACGTGCCCCCGGTGGTCGTCGCGGGCGACGCGATGGCCGTGGCCAACAAGGTCGACGGCACCATCCTCGTGGTGCGCGCGTTCCAGGAGCAGCGCGGCCTGGTCGCGCGTCTCGTGAACCAGCTCACCGAGGTGCGGGCGCAGTTCCTCGGAGCGGTGCTCAACCGTCCGACCAACACGGCCGGCGGCTACCTCCGCAAGAACTACCAGGCGATGGCCGCATACGCGGGCAAGTGACGGTCTGCAGGCAGCGCACCGGAACGGCAGGCCCCGCTTGCCGCGATCAGACGTGAAGACGCAACCGCACATCCCCACGGTCGGTCGTTCATATGGCCACGGGCCGCGCGTGCTCATCACGGGCGGCGCAGGCTTCATCGGGTCGCACCTCTCCGAGCTCCTGCTCGATGCGGGGCACTCGGTGACGGTGGTCGACAACTTCTCGACGGGCAGGCGCGCCAATCCCGGCATCGTCACCTCGGTCGCGTCGCGCCGCGAGCGCTACCGCGTGATCGAGGGCGAGGTGTCGGAGATCATGCCGCGGCTCGATCCCGCGGACTACGACTGCATCTACCACCTCGCTGCAGCGGTGGGGGTGCGACTTGTGGTCGAGAAGCCGATCCATACGATCGAGACGAACATCCACGAGACGAGCGTGCTGCTGCGCTTTGCGGCGGAGCGGCGGACGCCCATCCTCATCGCATCGACCAGCGAGGTGTACGGCAAGGGCGTGCGCGTGCCGATGCGCGAGGACGACGACGTCGTCTACGGATCGACCTCGTTCAGCCGCTGGTGCTACGCCTGCTCCAAGGCGATCGACGAGTACCTCGCGCTCGCCTACCACCGCGAGCAGGAGCTGCCGGCCGTGATCGTGCGGTTCTTCAACACCGTCGGCCCGCGGCAGATCGGCGACTACGGCATGGTGCTCCCGCGATTCGTGCGCGCGGCGCTCGATGGACAGGACCTCGAGGTGCATGGCGATGGACGGCAGTCCCGCTGTTTCTGCGATGTGCGTGACGTGGTGCAGGCGCTTCCCCGCCTGCTCGGTACGCCTGAATGCGCGGGGCGCGTGTTCAACCTCGGACGCGACCAGTCGATCAGCGTCAAGGCGCTTGCCGAGCTCGTGATCTCCACGCTCGGCTCGCGCAGCGGCATCCGCATGGTGCCCTACGACCAGGCCTTCTCGGCGGGGTTCGACGATCTTGCCGTCCGGCAACCCGATCTCACCCGCATCCGCGAGGCGATCGGCTTCGCGCCCACGATCTCGCTCGAGCAGACGATCCGTGACCTCGCGGCCGAGCTGCGCTCACGCGAGTCCGCGCTTGCGGGCGCGGGGGGTGGCGGGTGATTCGCATGCAACCGCAGGCGGGGATGTCGGAGCAGGCGGTGCCGAACGCACCGCTGTCGCTTCCCGTCGACATCAAGCCAGCGGGAGTGGGCGAGCCCGTCGCGATCCCCGAACTCGGTCGCTTCACCGCGCTCGAGTTCCTGAACGGCTACGCGGGCGTCTTCATCGTGGCGTTCCTCGTCACTCTTCTCGCGACGCCCTTCGTCCGCAAGCTTGCGATTGAGATGGAGATCATCGACAAGCCCAACGAGGCCCGCAAGCAGCACAAGTATCCGATCGCCTACCTCGGCGGATTTGCGGTGTTCCTCGGCGTCATGGCCGCGATCGCGTACAGCTACGCGCTCTCGGAAGGCCCAGGCGGCACGCTTGCGCCGATTCCCGTGTCGATCGTCGTGGGCATCGTGGCGATCACGTTCACGGGTCTTGCCGACGACGTGTGGGGCTGGGATCCACGCCTCAAGATCGCGGGACAGCTGGTGGCCGCCGCCGCGCTTGCCGTGCAGGACATCGGAACCCGCGTGGCCGAGGGCGTGCTCGCGCCGTTCTTTGGCGAGCCCACGACCGTGCTGCTTGCAATCGGACCGCTCGCGCTCCAGTCGGGCGACGTGTTCTACTGGACCGGTACGGCGCTCATCGCCGCGTTCGTGCTCGGCGGTTGCAACGCCATGAACCTGATCGACGGACTGGACGGGCTCTGCTCGGGCACCGCCGCGATCATGGCCACCGCGCTGCTCATCGTCGGGCTGCTGCTGGCGTCGCACGGCCCCGTGGGCGATCCGTTCGAGTCCCTCGCCGGCGTGCGCATCGTGCTTTGCCTGGCGCTCCTCGGCGCGGTGCTCGGGTTCCTGCCATGGAACTTCAATCCGGCCGTCATCTTCCTGGGCGACTGCGGCAGCCTGCTGATCGGGTATCTCGTGGTTGTGTCGATCCTGCTGCTCGGCGAGCACGGCGACACGCACCTCGTGTTCGCGGGGCTGATCATCTTCGCGCTGCCGATCATGGACACATCGCTGGCGATCCTGCGGCGAAAGCTCGCGGGCGTCCCCATGTCGACCGCCGATGCGAACCACATCCACCACATCGCCAAGCGCTCGCTTGGTGGGGTCAAGCGGGCGGTCGTGGCGCTCTACGGCATGTCGATCGCCTTCGCGCTGATCGGCATCGTGCTCGGCGCGCTCGCCATCGAGCAGATCGTGCGGCTGCGCATCGTGTACGCGGCGTCCATCGTGCTCTTCGGCGCCATCGGCGCGGTCGGTCTCAAGCTGGCGCTTCGCAGCCGATGGGTGGCGCAGCTTGAGCAGGGTGCGCCCGCGCAGCAGGGCACCTCAGATCCAGCGCCGACCGCACCGACGGCTCCTCAGCCTCCGCAACCGTGAATGAGCCGAATCAACCGATTGTGGATGGTGGTTCCGGGCACATACCTGTGCTCCTGGGCGAGATTCTGCGCGCCTTGGCCCCGGAGGCCGGCGATGTATACGTCGATTTGACCGCAGGCAGGGGAGGGCACGCGTCGGCGGTGGCGGAGTCCATCGGCCCTGATGGCATGCCTGTCCTGTTCGACCTCGACCGCGGCAATCTCGAGTTCGCGTGCCAGCGCGTGGCGCAGGCGGGCGCCCGCGCACCGATCGCCGTGCACGGCAGCTTTGTGTCGGTTGGCCGCGAGCTCGAGTCGCGCGGGCTGCGCGCAAACATGGTGCTCGCCGACCTCGGCTTCGCCTCGACGCAGGTCGACGACGCCGAGCGCGGGCTCAGCTTCATGCGCGACGGACCGCTCGACATGCGCCTCGACCCCTCGGCGGGCATGACCGCCGCGGAGCTCCTCGCGACCGCCAGCGAGCGCGATCTGGCCGACATCATCACCCGCTTTGGCGAGGAGCCGCTGGCGCGCCGCATCGCGGCGAAAATTGTGGCTTCTCGTGCACTCGCGCCGATCAAGACGACGGCGCAGCTTGCGGATCTGGTTCGGGAGTCCTACGGCTCCCGCGCCCACACTTCGCGGATGCATCCGGCGACGAAGACCTTCCAGGCGCTTCGCATCGCGGTGAACGATGAAATGGGAGCGCTCGATGCGCTCCTCGATTCGATTCAACGCGCTGCCGAGCGAGCCCACGAGGGTCGCCCGAGCTGGCTCGCACCGGGAGCGCGGATCGCGATCATCGGGTTTCACAGCCTCGAGGATCGACTGGTCAAGCAGGCTTTCGCCGCGCTGCGAAAGAGCGGACTCGCGAGCGAGATCCTCTCAGGCGCAGTGGTCGCGACGGACAACGAGGCCGCGGTCAATCCGCGGGCTCGCTCTGCGAAGCTCCGGGCCGTCATGGTCGATGGCCCTTCGAAGGCGTGAGGCACAGTCAGGCACATCTTGGTGCGAGAGTCGGACCCATCGCGGGCACGTGCATGACGCACGGCGACGGGCCGCCCAGCAGCAAGGCTGAAGCAAGGAAGCTCAGTCATGACGCGCGAGAACAAACTGGTCATGGTCATCGGGTTCGGTCTGCTGCTCTTCGTGGGCATCCTCGTGTCGGACCACCTTGCGGCGCGTGACTCGCAGATCGCGCGTCCCGCGACGGTCGTGAGCTACGACGAGAGGCCGCTGCCCGGCGCGGAGGATCCCGGCGTGACCAGTTACGGCGCGGTTCCCGAGCGTGCGCCCGACGAGCCGGCGCAGGTCGACGGCCGCCCGGTCGTCCTCCCCGAGCCGATCGGCTTCCCTGGCGGCGCCGCGTTCGACACCACCGTGCAGATGTCGCAGGTGCAGCCTCCCGCGATGCCGGCCGAGCGCACCCACACCGTGGCCAAGGGCGAGAACCCCGAGAAGCTCGCGCAGAAGTACTACGGCAAGCGCTCGCTCGCCGGCAAGCTCGCCGACTACAACGGCATCGATCCCACCAAGCTCAAGATCGGGCAGACGCTCAAGGTGCCCGACATCAGCGTGCTCGACCCGAACTCGGCGCCGCGGCAAGCTGCCGTCGAAGTCGTGCAGGCTCCGGTCGAGGCGGCGGTGGAGCGCACGGTCGCGCAGGCGCCGCCCGCGGCCAAGCCGAGCACCTCGACCCTGACCGTGAAGAAGGGCGACAACCTCTGGAAGATCAGCGAGCGCGTCTACGGACGGGGCTCGAACGCCAACGTGCAGAAGCTCCGCGAGCTCAACCCCGGGCTGAGCGACCGGAACCTGAAGGTCGGCTCGCAGATCAAAGTCGTCGCGATGAACTGACGCGAAAGCGGCGGGTGGATCTCGAACCGTCAGGCATGGAGGCCGGATGTTCGCGAAGCTTGCAACGGTGATCGTCGTCCTGGGCGCCATGTACGGCGCGCTGCTCGTCAATCGGCAGAAGCGCATTGACGCGGCGGCCCAGATGAGCCGCATCCACTTCAGATTGCAGGAAGCGGATCACGAGCGCGCGCGCCTCCAGGTGAAGGTCGCACGCGCCACCACGGCCTCGGAACTGAAGAAGCGGATCGGCGAGAAGAAGCTCGCCGAGTACCGCTCGGTGCCGTTCCGATTCGACCCGTCGAAGGCGACCGAGCAGGAGATGGGCAACCCGCTGACCGCGGTGGACCCCGAGGGCGCCCGCAAGGCGCAGGAGATCGGTGGATGAGCGAGACGACTGCTGCCGCGAAGGCGGCCCCCAAGCCGACCGCCGGTGCACCTGTCGCCCGCGGTGCCCATGACGAACCAAACGCGCGCGCCCGATCGATCTCACGATGGGCGTGCGTTCTTGTCGCGGGCGTTGCGTTCGGCATCGCGGGCATCACCGCGCGCGTGGTGCAGCTGAAGCTCGACCCCGGCGAGCAGCTGCTCGCCTCGATGGCCGACGCCAACGGCAAGCTCGCGCAGCAGCGGGCCGTGTCGGATGCGCTTCCGCGCGGCGAGATCCTCGACCGCAACGGCCGCACGCTCGCACTCGACACGATGAGCGGCACGCTCTACATCGACGTGCGCGATCTCTACCGCGACACGCTCGACCAGAACAAGCGCTCGGCAGCGCGCATCGCGGCAGGCAAGGCGCGCGAGTCGGACCGCATCGTGCTCGACCCGATCAGCGAGCTCGCCGCGCAGCTCGGTCCCATGCTTGGCATTCCGTCGGACGAGGTCGTGGCGCGCGTCGTGCACCGCAACCCGCTCGCGGGCGATCACGAGCGTGTGCCGCTGAGTCTGCGGCGCATCCCCGCCAGCGGCGAGCTCACCGACGCGGAATGGGCGGCGCTGCCACGGTATGTGGTCGTCCAGAAGGACATGGAGGAAGAGCAGATCGCCCTGCTCCGAAAGGCCAAGGAAGCCGGCGGACCGACGAGCATCGTGCGCGCTGCGCACATGCAGCCGAAGTCGGAGCGCGAGCGCCCCTACGAGGACATCGGTGCGCCGATCGTCGGACGGACCGGCATCGACGTGATCTCCGACATGCCGCTGGTGGTCAATGTGCGTGACCTGTTCCGCGAGGCGCACGGCTTCAACGCGGAGACCATCAAGCGGCTGGCGCAGGGCGAGGATGTACGGTTGATCGACGACCCGGTGGGCGATGTCGCTGCATCGCTGGCGCCGCTCACGGGAATGACGCACGATGAGATCGCAGCGGCGATCCTGGGCCCCGACGCGGCGCTGCCCGAAGCCCGGCTCAAGGCATGGGCGTTCGCTATGCAGACCCCCGCCGAGGAGCTCGAAGCGTGGCTCGAGACGCTTCCGACGACGGCGGTGATCAAGGCCGCCACCACCGACAAGGAGCGCGAGGCGCTCGAGAAGGCGCAGCAGGCCGAGGGCGCGGCCCCCGCACTGGCCTACGCGTCGGTGCGGCCAGGCCTCGAGGGCGTCGTCGGTCGTAGCGGCGTCGAGCGCATCGCCAACGCGCGGCTCCAGTCGCAGCCGGGATACACGACGTACTTTGCGTCGCGCCTTGGCTCGGTGATCTCGATTCCGCCCGACGGCTACCGCCAGGGCGACAAGGGCGACGAAGTGCGCCTGTCCATCGACATCGTCATCCAGGAGATGGTCGAGAATCGCGTCAACGACATGGTCGCCCGCTCGAACGCCTCGGGTGGGCGCGCGCTCGTGCTCGACGCGTCGAGTGGCGAGATCCTGGCCGCGTACTCCACCATCAACACCAAGACGGGCCGCGAGCCCATCACGACCGACTGGGGACAGAGCGATCCCGCGCTCGCGCGCATGCGCTGGGCGACCGATCCATTCGAGCCAGGCTCGATCTTCAAGGCCTTCGTGTGGGCATGGGCGACGGACCACGGGTTCGCGCGGCGGAACGAGACGATCCGGCTTCCCGACGGACCGATGGTGCTGACCGACGGCCGCGCGAAGCGTTCGATCCGCGAGGCGCACGAGAGCAGCTACGGAACGAAGACCTGGGAGCAGGTGCTGGTGAAGTCGGTGAACGCGGGCATGGCCACGGTGGCGTGGCGCATGGGCAACGACGAGATGAAGCAATGCCTGAGCGACTGGATGTTCGGGGCTAAGACAAAGATCGGCGTCGAGAGCGAGAACGCGGGCCTCATGCCGCGCAAGGACGAGTGGTCGAGCAAGACCCGAGCCCTCACGTCGGTTTCGTTCGGCCAAGGCATCGCCGTCACCCCGCTGCAGCTTGTGCGGGCCTTCAGCGCGTTCTGTCGCGACGGCGACATGGTGCCGCTGTCGCTTCAGCCGATCGCGCGCGGGTCGCTCACAGGCTCCATGCCTGTCCTTTCCTCGAGCGCCGTCCGCGAGAGCAAGGAAGTGATGGAGCT
>JBIIRG010000066.1:0-13354 GCA_044341665.1 Phycisphaerales bacterium
TGCCGAAGTTCGATCGTGAGGTCATCGGACGGCGCATCGGTCGCGATCTCCCACATGCGGAACGTGGTGAGATCGACGAGGTCGAAGAACTCCTGCAGGTGTCGAAGCTGCCCTGCGCGAGGCAAGGCGGCGGTCTCGGGATGGAACTCGACCGAGTCCGCGGCGCGCGCCCAGTAGTCCTCGAGCCCGCATCGCGCCTGGCTGGCGGAGAAGACGAAGTTCACCAGTGCGTCGCGCGGCGTGGCGAGCTTGGGCGCCGCCAGGGCCTCCCCCGCGGTGACGCGCGCGCCCGTCCACCAGCCCTGCGCGTCGTCCCGACCGGCGAAGGAGCGTGCGTTCTGGCCGAGTACCAGGACGAACGCGTAGCTCCGCTCGCCTTCGATTCGGCGTCCCTCGAGGCGGTCGCCGCGGACCTTGCCCTCGAGGCGCGACTTGTAGAGGGGGAACTCCCCTGTCACCGAGTCGCCATCCTGCTGCAGTGTGATCCGGCCGCCACCGTCGGTCCAGATGGTGTCCCACACTCCCGTCCACTCACCCGCGTCGCGCGCGTACGCGGGCATGACGGCGAGCAGGCACGCGACAACGAAGGAATACGGGATGAATCGATGCATGGAGTTGGACCACCAGGAGCCGGGGAGGGATGGGACGCCGCGGCGGCCGAGGGCGGGAATGTACCCCAACGGGTGTCACACGAGGACAGGCAAGCCGCGGCAAGACCGCGAACACGGGCACACGCGATCGCACATCCCGTGGATCAGACCGTCCGTCGATGGAGAACCTGCCGAGGCGTGCGCCGATCCGCGGGAAGCCGCTCCCGCCGCCCTTGGCGCCACGGACGCGGCTCCCGCGACTCGATCCGCCGCCGAAATTGCGACCGAATCGCCGGCGATCCGCCGAAGATCGAGGCGAGGCCACCATGCACGACCCCGAACTGACGCGCGAAGCACTTGCCGAACTGCCCCCGGACATAGGCCGAAGCCCCCTGTTCAACGGCGACCTCGCGCCTGTGCCCAAGTCGCGGCGCAACTGGACGACCTACAACTTCGCCGCGCTCTGGATCGGCATGGCCCACTGCATCCCGACCTACCTGCTCGCGGGAGGACTCGTGGCGCAGGGGATGAACTGGTGGCAGGCGCTGCTCACCATCGGTCTGGGCAACCTGATCGTGCTCATACCGATCCTGCTCAACGCGCATCCGGGCACGAAGTACGGGATTCCATTCCCAGTGCTCGCACGCTCGAGCTTCGGCACGACCGGAGCGAATGTGCCTGCAGTGCTGCGCGCGATCGTGGCCTGCGGATGGTTCGGCATCCAGACCTACATCGGCGGCGAGGCCATGCGCACCTTCCTGGTGGCCGCCTGGCCATCGTTCGCCTCGCTGGGCGGCGACGCCACCCTGCTCGGCCTGACGATGCCATCGTTGATCACCTTCATGATCTTCTGGGTCATCAACATCGCCATCATCCTGTACGGCATGAACGCGGTGCGAGTGTTCGAGAACTGGTCGGCGCCGATCATCATGGCGATGGCGCTGTGGCTGCTGGTCTGGATCGTGATGCGCGCCGGCGGCGTGGGCTCGCTGCTCGACCGGCCGTCGGCGTTCGCCGACACCGCCGCGTTCTGGAAGGTCTTCGTGCCTTCGCTGACGGGCATGATCGGATTCTGGGCCACGCTTTCCCTGAACATCCCCGACTTCACGCGCTTTGGAAAGGGCCAGCGGGAGCAGATGCTCGGCCAGACGATCGGGCTTCCAACGACCATGGTCGCCTTCAGTGCCATGGCGGTGGTCATCACGAGCGCCGCGGAGCTGCTTTTGAAGGGCGTCGATCCGAAGACGCTGTGGGATCCCGTCGTCGTCCTGTCGCAAATCACGAGCAGCACGCCGCCCGCCGGCATGGACGAACCGATCATCGCGACCGGCGCCATGCGGGTGACCATCGCCGTCGTCGCGCTGCTCGGGGTCGCCATCGCCACGATCAGCACCAATATCGCCGCCAACGTCGTCAGCCCCGCCAACGACTTCGCGAACCTCGCGCCGCGGATGATCAGTTTCCGCACCGGTGGCGTGATCACGGGCATCTTGGGCATCGTGATCATGCCGTGGAAGCTCCTCGCCAGCGCGGACACGTACATCTTCGACTGGCTCGTGGGCTACTCGGCGCTGCTCGGGCCGATTGCCGGCATCATGATCGCCGACTACTGGATCGTGCGGAAGCGGGAACTCGACGTGCCCGACCTCTACCGGACGACCGGCCGCTATGCCGGCATCAACTGGCGCGCCATGACGGCACTCGTGCTTGGTATCGCGCCCAACGTCCCTGGGTTCCTGGGCGCGGTGAAGGTGCTCAAGGGTGATCCCACGATGTGGGACGCGATCTATCCGTATGCGTGGTTCACTGGGTTCCTGCTGGCAGGCGTTGTGTATCTCGGCATGACGGCGGTGCTGAAATCTCCGAGAAACTCGACAGGCACGCCGGGGTGAGGTTGGACGCGGGACGCGCGAGATTGGACAGCAGGCAAGCCCGCGGGGACGGGGAGAATCTCGGGCAGGCAAGCCCGAGCCCGTAAAGCGGAAAGCTGGAGAGGCAATCCACTCACAAGCCATTGCACGAGTGAACCAATCGATAGGGACCGCGCGAGGCGCTGGGTCCCCGATCACTTCGTCGGAAGCGCAACAGGCTTCATTGGCGTTGCCCATGGGTGGAGGTCCAAGGTGGGAGTCTCACCAATTGCAAACACAGGAGGGAGCGGGCAGTTCGCCTCGCTCGATGCAGGGCTATCCAGCCCCCCTCGGGAGCCGAAACCCAACGGTCTGTTCGAAGCCTGTTTCGCGCGGACTACGTCCCATCAGCGGCCGAAGGCCGCGTGAAACCGATGCGCGCGCGATCCCGGTGCGCCAGTAAGTGAAGAGTGAACGCCGCGGCACCTCGGTCGGGGCGTCCATGGATCGGTTCGACGCGGAAAGTCACGCCGCCTTGAAGGGCCTGATCTTCGCGATCGTCTTGGTACCGCGGGAATCGCGGGCCAACTCGAGGTCGTAGCGCGCCTGCAGATTCATCCAGAACTCCGCGCTGGTCTTGAAGTAGGCCGCCAGGCGCAGCGCGGTGTCGGCGCTGAATGCCCTGGTTCCCTGCACCAGACGGCCGACCCGATCGGCAGGCATGCCTGTGTCCTTGGCGAGGCGGTACATCGAAATGCCGAGCGGGACGAGGAACTCCTCGCGCAGGATCTCTCCGGGATGAACGGGGCGGTGGCGGGCGGCGCGGGTGCTTGGCATAGTGGACCTCAATCAGTGGTAGTCGATGATTCGGACGTCCGAGGCGTTTCCTTCGGACCAGCGGAAGACGATGCGCCACTGGTCATTCACGCGAATCGAATGGAAGCCCCGAAGGTCGCCCTGCAAGGACTCCAGCCGATTGCCCGGCGGGACGCGAAGGTCCTCGAAACGAGCCGCCGCATCGAGGATCAGGAGCTTGCGGAGCGCCGCGCGCTGGATCTCCTCGGAGAGGCCTTTCACGCGCTCTCTGCCGAAGATGTTCCTCGTGCGACGGTCGGCGAAGCCTGTAATCACGCAGGAGAATATTAACGCGACGCGTGAATATGTCAAGCGGGACGTGCCGCGAAGGACCGCGATGAGCATGGCTCGGAACATGCTGGGGTCCAGCTTTCCCGAGAGATCTGGAACCCTGATTCCATCGCGCCACGAGGGGTCATCCAGCCACCCCTCCTTCCAACAGCGGCCGGAGCCCGAGCGGCACCCCTGACGACCGATCGGCTCCTACTCGGGCGCCCGAGGGCGTGATCAACGCAGGCCGAAGATCTCTTCGAAAGACCGATCGACGATCGACCACGCCAGCACGGCGAAGCCCCCTGGTTCCTGCTGCGGCGGCGTGGAGACGCCAAGACGCACGACCCGCGCCTTCTCCTTCGCTTTCTTCGGCTCCTCGAAGAGGAACTGCGAGAGCCACACCGATGACTCAGACCGCACGGTCCGAAGCCTCGCGATCAGATCGTGGAGCGCGCATTCGCCGGACGGCAGTTCCGCTCCAACCCAGTCGAGCAGTTCGCAGATCGCAAAGCGACCGCCTTGGTCGGTGTGGTGGCCGATCACCCGCAGCAGCGTCCAGCGGCCCGACAGCAGCTGAAATCCGATCGTCTCGCCGACTTGCCACGCATTCGCCTCGCGGACGGTTCGAGGAACCCGTCTGGCCGGTGGAGGTGCGGACATCAGCTCCGCGCGCGCCCTCGCGAGAACCGCCGCGCGCCTCGCGCGGGACTTTGCATCGCCCCATCGTGCGAGATCGATCCCATCGTCGATGATCCGCACCGCCTGCCGACGCACGCTCTCCTCCACCCGGCCGAGCTTCCATTGGGTCAACGCCAACGCCAGCCAGAAGACAGGCGTTTGGTCGGGATCATCGAGCGACGATGCGTACTCGGCCTGAAGACGGGCGGTCGCCTCGGACGCCGTCAGCCCATCGCCGATCAGCTCGCGAAACTCGATGCGGATGTCGGCGGCAAGGTCGTCTGAGAAGATTGCGACACCCCATGCACCCATCGTTTGTCCTCGCTCTCGGTGATTCGCGGCAAGTCTCGCGCTCAGCGACCCGCCAGAGGCTCCCTGGAAGTTCGGGCAGCGCCCACGACGCGAACGGTCAGCGGCGGACCCGACACGCAGTCGGACAACGGAAGCCGACCCTCTGCGACCGCATCGACCGTGATGTCGCCGAGCGCGGTCGGTGCGTCCGACTCCCGCTCCGCCCACGCAACCAACAACTGAAGGCGGCGACCATCGGCCAGCGCCCGACCCAGTACCTCGCCCAAGAGTCGGCACGGTGACGATTCGGCCCCGCGGCCAGCGGGGCGCCGATGCGCAACGCTCGGAACGAGCGCGCAGCCGCAGCCGCCGATGGTGAACTCGGCTCCATGGGTCAAGGTCGGCGACAACGCCTTCCATGCGGGAGCCAGTCGGACCGGACCCACGCTGCAGCCACGCGTTCGGATGCTCTCAGGCAGCGGCTTGTCGCTGAGAATGAGGACTCGCAGGCACATGGCGCTCAGCGTAGGCGGCAACCGATCGAGGCGCCTCCACTTCGACGCGGCGATCTGGAACCCCACTGCGGGCGCACTGGAGGAGCGTCTCGCTCTCTAGAACAAGCAAACCCCATCGTGGCTGTTCGGATCCTGTTTCGCCCGCCCCGTCTCCAACAGCGACCGAAGGCCATGCCGCTGTCCTTCGCGAGTCGATACATCGAGATCCCGAGGGGAACCAGGAACTCCTTGTGAAGGATCTCGCCAGGGTGGACGGGGCCGTGGCGGGCAGACTGGGTGCAGGGCATTGCGGTTCTCGCGCAGTGGTCGTCGACGATGTGGACCTCAGATGCGTTTTCGTCGGACCAGCGGAACACGATTCGCCACTGGTCATTCGGACGAATCGAGTGCAGGCCCCGCAGGTCACCCCGCACGGCCTCCAGCGGACTGCCCGGCGGGACAAGAGGATCCTCGATGAGGGCATCCACGTCGAGCATCAGGCCCAGGATCTCACCCCGTCCAGCAGGGCCTCGAACAGTGGCCTGCGCGGCTTCCCTCCAAGCAATTCGGCACGCCGCCTCTGATGCGTCGGAGCGGTCTCTCAATCAGCCGGGCAGCCGAAGCCCAGTCCTCGGTTCAACGCATATCCTCCCCGACCTCCTCCGCAGCCGCCGCTCACGATCCCGCGCTCAGCACCCCCCCACCATGCGACTCCCAGCACGACTCGTTGCCCTGCCGACCTCGGTGCTCGCGATCTTCGTCGCCGCGTGCTCCTCGACGCCGCCTGCGACGAGCGAGGATCAAGCCACATCGACGGCACCGCCGCCCCGCGTGAAGGCGTGGATGGATCGCCTCACGGTCAAGCACGAGTACGACCCGAAGACGGGATTCATCGTGGCGCGCGAGACGGTGGCGCTTCCGCCGCTGATTCGCGACGCGCCCCCGCTCGACGCCGCGATCGCGCGGGCGGGCTCGGCACGCACCGTGATCGTGTTCGTCACGGCAGACCGTTGCGCCCCATGCCAGCAGTACAAGCGCGATGCGCTCAACGACGAGGCCGTTGTCGCGCGGCTCGCCGACGCCCGCTTCCTGCCGACGCATCTCGAGGTCGACCGCTCGCCCGCGCTGGCCGACGCGCACCTCGGCACGCGGTCGATCCCGATGACCTACGCCCTGCGCGATGGCAAGGTCACCGCGGAACTCCGCGGGCAGCGCTCTGCGGCAGAGCTGATCGCATGGATCGATGCCCTTCCCGAGTGAGTGACGGTGCGCCGACGGCCCTTTCGACGAGACGATGATGAATCGCCCGTCCCGTCGCACGCGAAGCCGCGCGGCATGCACGTCGTCTGGCTAAAGCGCGACCTTCGCATCGATGACCACGCCCCGCTCGCCGAGGCGGCGCGGTTCTGCGCGCAGGGTGGCTGCATGATCGCCCTGTATGTGTATGAGCCGGAGGTCTGGCAGGCTGCCGACGCGGACCCGTCGCACCTGGCGTTCGTGGACGAGTCGCTTGACGAGCTCGAGACGCTGCTCGCGGCGCGGGGCGGACGGCTCGTCCGACGCGTGGGCGAGATGACGGAGGTCCTCGAGGAACTCGCGCGGGAGGAGCCGATCGAGTCGCTGCTCGCGCACGAGGAGACGGGCAACGCCGTCACCTACGCCCGCGACCGCCGCGTGGCGCGCTGGTGTCGGCGCAACGGCGTCGCGTTTCGCGAGTGGCGCCAGCATGGGGTCTTTCGTCCGACGGCGGATCGCGACGGGTGGGCAGCGCGCTGGAAGGACCACATGGACCTGCCGCGCGTGCCGGCGCCGGAGCGTCTGCGGTCGCCCGACGAGGGGACGATGCACTCGGGCGTGCGCGGGCTCTCACAGGAGCTCGGTCTCGGTCCGGACACGCGCGTCGCGCTCCGGCAGCGCGGTGGATCGGCCGAGGCCGCGCGCGCGCTGACGAGCTTCCTGCTCGAGCGCGGGCGCGACTACCGCACCACGATGGGTTCGCCCGTGCATGCGTGGGAGTCGTGCTCGCGGCTCTCGCCGCATCTCGCATGGGGCACCATGAGCGTGCGTCGCGCCTACCAGGGTGGTCGACGGCGGCTGGCGCAGCTCAACGAGCCTGCGCGCATGGCGGTCGAGGGGCTGTCGGACTCGGACCGTGCGGCGTGGAGTGGATCGATCCGCAGCTTCCTGTCGCGGCTTTCGTGGCATTGCCACTTCATCCAGAAGCTCGAGGACGAACCGGCGATCGAGGTCCGCTGCATGGCGCGCAGCTGCGAGGACCTGCGGGGCGGGCTTGATCCCGCGATCGCAGAGGCGCGCCTTGAGGCGTGGAAGACGGGCCGCACGGGCTACCCCATGATCGATGCGTGCATGCGCGCACTCGTCGCGACCGGATGGATCAACTTCCGCATGCGCGCGATGCTGGTGAGCTTCGCGAGCCATCATCTGTGGCTCGACTGGCGAGGCTTCGCGCCGTGGCTCGGCCGTCAGTTCCTCGACTACGAGCCTGGCATCCACTATCCGCAGGTGCAGATGCAGTCGGGCACGACCGGCATCAACACGCTGCGCATCTACTCGCCGCGCAAGCAGGTCGAGGATCATGATCCGACGGGAATCTTCATTCGGCGGTGGGTGCCGGAGCTGCGTGCGGTGCCGGACGAGTTCCTGGCAGAGCCTGAGCACACTCCCCCGCTGCTGCAGTCGATGATCGGGTGCCGCATCGGGGTCGAGTATCCCGCGCCGATCGTCGATCACCGTGCGGCCTATCGGCATGCACAGGAGCAGCTGTTCGGGCTGAGGGCGACGCCCACCGCACGCGCCGAGGCGCGTGCGGTGCAGATCAAGCACGGAAGCCGCAAGCGCGCGTCCTCCTGATCTCCTTCGCCCGAGCCACACGTCGTCGCAGGTCGCGAGGAGTCCTCAGGAGCTTGGTATCGCCAGGCCGCCAGCGCCGAAGGAGCACGGATGTCACCCTCTCCACCGCAGGAAAGTGTCGGGCCGCGACGATCGCCGCCTCGTCGAACTCGTCCCGCACCGAGACCGTGCCGCTTGGGTCCGGCTGGATGATCCGACCTCCCAAGAGGAGCTCACCGGCCGTCTTCGCCTCGAAGGAGAGGGTGCCCGCGTACACAATCGTCGCCTGATCCGGGACATCCATGTGCCAACGCGGTCCGTGTGCGAGCGGCGAGTGGCTGATCGACTGGTGCATGGAGACCACGTTCGTATCGGGTCCCAGCACCGCGAAGTGGTAGGTACCTGGAGCAACGAACAGGTAGATCCAACCGCCACGCTCGGAATCCGACGCGAGCATCCGCGGCGCAATTGGGACGGGCTCGAGTACCGTCTCGAACGATCCCAAGCCGAATCCGAAGATCGGAGAGCCGGCGAACTCCTCCTCGCCGAACGGCTCAGCGGGCTGCCCATCGATCGCACATTCGATACGCAGAAGCACGACAACCCGATCACCCGCGTACAACTGGCTGCGTTCCGCGTCGGTCAGGCCACCGACCGCCTGGCATCCAAGCCCGAGCGACGCGAAGGCGGCGAGCAACGCGTACACGCGGCAGCTCACGGCGCGCGCTCCGACGTCGGTACCGTGGAGCGCGCGGAATCAGGCGGCGCCACGCCCCGACCTGCAGCCTTCCATTCGAGGAGGAAACGCGAGTACGGCTCCAGCACGCCGAGCGTCGCGTGGTCGAAGCGGCGCACGCGGCCTCCGTCGTCGAACTCGATGATCAGCACGTGATGCGCCGGGATATCGGTGATTCCCGCGTGCCCGACGTACGGGCCACCGACAGCCCAGAGCAGCACGCCTCTCCGCATCTCCCAGTCGTAGGTGATGACGCGGGCGTCGTCCCATGAGATCGTCGGCCTTCCAAGCCGCGCAATCACGTCCGAATCCGTCGTCACCGCAGGCTCGATGAACGCGAACTGCTGGTCGAGCAGCGGCGTGCCCGCGAGCACGGTGTCCTCACGAAGCGGCACCGGCAGGACGCATCCACTCAAGACGCCCGCCGTCGCGAGCAACAGTCCAAGGCAGCGTGGGTTCGCGTGCATCTCCCGCACCTCCCGTTGCGGTGCACTGTATGCACTCGTCGCCCACGCGGAGAGGCAATCGTGACCGCGAACGCGTTCCTGCCAGGACTTCCGGATCGGCGTGCCGAAGCATCAACTGACGAAGCGAGCAATCAGGGATCGATGCCTGCGGCGCGCCTGCGCACCACAATGCCGCCGAGATCGTTCGCATGATGATCCAGCGGAGCAATCAGCGAAAGCAGCACGCGAGCGACTTCAGGCGCGCATCACGGGCAGTTGCCCCAGGCAGCGAGCATCATCGCGAGGTCGCCGCCAGCAACGAATCCATCGCCGTCGATATCGCCGGTTCCGGGCTGCCCCCACGCGGCGAGCAGCAGCGCGAGATCGCCTCCTTGCACGGCTCCGCTTCCATCCAGATCCGCGGTGCACGACGGCGCGAATGAGATCGACAGCCCGTCGATCGCGATATGGTCGTGATCGTCGTTGTCGAAGCCGATCGCGAAGGCATCGACGGGTCCCTTGTAGTTGGGCGTGAAGAACTGCGGCGTGCCGTTGAAGCGCTGACGGCCGTCGGGATCCTCGAAGCCGTTGTAGACGGTCTGGCCGTTGTGGTAGAGGAAGAAGTAGAAGTCGCCGAGGGCGTCGGCGCCGCGACGGCTCCAGACCTCCATCCCGTGGAAGGTGAACTCCGGTCCGTTCGGAGCGATCCGCACGATGGTGTTGGGCAACGAAAGCGCGAGGAACGTGTTTCCGGATGGCGCCGTCATGTAGTGCCATGAACTGCCCTGCCAGCGCAGGCCGCCGTAGATCGCAGGCATGAGCGTGCCGCCGCTGCTCGGCCCGAGGTCGTTGAAGTCGAGCACATCGGCGGCGGCGAACGAGGCAACGAACATGCCGCCCATGATCGCGGCGACGCGAACGGGAACAGGCCGGCGCGTGGCGCGCCAGGAGTGCGCTTTCATCGGAGGGCTCCAGACAGAGGGCAAAGCGACGCACGGCGACGGACGCTGTCACCGTGGAACTCAGCCGGCGGACCCGTTCGGGGCGGGGTCCTCAGCAAACCATGACACCGAACACACTGCGCCGCAAACCAATTGTCGCGAGGTACTCGAAAGGCGATCGTCCGAACGGTCGCGGTCCGCGGTGGAGCCCGCAATCGCATCCGATACCCACGGCAATCCACGGTTCCGCATTGGTGCCGCGGAGGGGCACAGCGTGAGGATGGACGGCAGACAGCATCTCGAAAGACAGCGCCCTGGACCGAGTCCAGGGCGCTGAGATGCAGGTGTGACGTGCTTCAGGCGAGCTCGAACCGATCGAGGTTCATCACCTTGGTCCACGCCGCCACGAAGTCGTGCACGAACTTCGCCTTCGCATCGCTCGAGGCGTAGACCTCGCTGAGCGCGCGGAGCTGCGAGTTCGAGCCAAAGGCGAGGTCGACGCGGCTGGCGGTCCACTTCGCCTGGCCCGTCGCGCGGCAGCGGCCGTTGAAGAGCTCCTCGTCGGCCGACGCGGGGGTCCACACGGTCGCGATGTCGAGCACGTTCACGAAGAAGTCGTTCGTGAGCACGCCCGGGGTCTTGGTGAAGACGCCGAGGCTCGAGCCGTCGAAGTTCGCGCCGAGCGCGCGCATGCCGCCGACGAGGACGGTCATCTCGGGCGGGGTGAGCGTGAGGAGATCGGCCTTGTCGACGAGCAGGTGCTCGGCGCGGCGCGGCAGGCTGTGCGCGAGGTAGTTGCGGAAGCCGTCGGCGGCGGGCTGCAGGTACTTGAAGCTGTCAGCGTCGGTCTGCGCGGCGGTCGCGTCGGTACGGCCGGGGGTGAAGGGCACGGTGACGCTCACGCCCGCGTCCTTCGCGGCCTTCTCGACCGCGGCGCAGCCGGCAAGGACGATCAGATCCGCGAGGGAGATCTGCTTCTTGCCGCCCGATGAGGACGACGACGCGTTGAACTCGGCGCGGATCTTCTCGAGCCCGCCGAGCACGATCGCGAGGCCAGCGGGGTTGTTGACCGCCCAGTTGCTCTGCGGAGCGAGGCGGATGCGCGCGCCGTTGGCACCACCGCGCTTGTCGGTGCCGCGGAAGGTCGACGCGCTCGCCCAGGCGGTGACCGCGAGTTGCGAGACGCTCAGACCCGACGCGAGCACCGTCGCCTTGAGCGCGGCGATGTCGGCGGCGTTCACGAGCTCATGCGTGACCGCGGGCACAGGGTCCTGCCAGATCAGCTCTTCCTTCGGGACGAGCGCGCCGAGGTAGCGCGTGCGCGGGCCCATATCGCGGTGCGTGAGCTTGAACCACGCGCGCGCGAACGCGTCGGCGAAGGCCGCGGGGTCCTTGTGGAACTTGCGCGAGACCTTCTCGTAGGCGGGATCCATGCGCAGCGCGAGGTCGGTCGTGAGCATGATGACGGTCTCGCGCTTCGACGCGTCGTGCGCGGCGGGCGCGGTCACGCTCGTCCCCTTCGGGATCCACTGGTGCGCGCCTGCGGGGCTCTTCGTGAGTTCCCACTCGTTGCCGAAGAGGGTGTCGAAGTAGCCGTTGTCCCACTGGGTCGGATTTGGCGTCCACGCCCCCTCGAGGCCGCTCGTGATGGTCGCTGCGCCGTTGCCCGAGCCGAAGGAGTTCTTCCAGCCGAGGCCCATCTCCTGAAGCGGCGCGCCTTCGGGCTCGGGACCGACGAACTTCGACGGATCGGCCGCGCCGTGCGTCTTGCCGAAGGTGTGGCCGCCCGCGATGAGCGCGACGGTCTCCTCGTCGTTCATCGCCATGCGCGCGAAGGTCTCGCGGATGTCGCGCGCCGACGCGATCGGATCAGGGTTGCCGTTCGGCCCCTCGGGATTCACGTAGATGAGGCCCATCTGCACGGCGGCGAGCGGGCTCTCGAGGTTGCGGTCGCCGGTGTAGCGCTGGTCGCCGAGCCAGGACTTCTCCGAGCCCCAGTAGGTCTCGTCAGGCTCCCACATGTCGGCGCGGCCGCCGGCGAAGCCGAAGGTCTTGAAGCCCATCGACTCGAGGGCGACGTTGCCCGTGAGGATCATGAGGTCGGCCCACGAGAGCTTGCGGCCGTACTTCTGCTTGATCGGCCAGAGGAGCCGGCGCGCCTTGTCGAGGTTCGCGTTGTCGGGCCAGCTGCCGAGCGGTGCGAAGCGAAGCATGCCCGCCCCGCCGCCGCCGCGGCCGTCGGTCGTGCGGTAGGTGCCCGCGCTGTGCCACGCCATGCGAATGAAGAACGGGCCGTAGTGGCCGTAGTCGGCGGGCCACCAGGGCTGCGAATCGGTCATCAGCGCCTTGAGGTCGGCGATGACGGCGTTCAGGTCGAGCGACTTGAACTCCTTCGCGTAGTCGTAACCGGCATCCGTCGGATCCGACTTCTCGGTGTTCCGACGGAGCGGCGAAAGGTCGAGTTGGTTCGGCCACCAGTCGCGGGGAAAGGTGCCCTGGTTGACGTTCTTGAGGAATCCGCCCGCGAAGGGGCACTTGCTTGCGCTCGACATGATCAAACTCCTGGGTCCGCGCGATTCGCGGGGCAAGGAGAATAGCATCACCGCCCCTCGTCGGCGGTCAACGGAATCGTGCCGTAGCCGCACGGATCCACTGAGTTCAGGCACCAGAACCGATGGAAGTCCTGATGCCAGCGCACAGCACTCTGCCGAAGCAGCTCGTCTTGATCGCAGTGGTGCTCGTCGCCGCCGCGCCGACCGTGGTCAGCGCTTCACAGCCTCGACATCCAGGCTCGTGATGTAGTCGCTCGGGCGGCTGCCCGCGGGAAGCGCTGCGACGATCTTCCGGTAGAGCGGATCCTCCCAGCTCGTCATCGCGTCGATGTACTGCGGCTTCGAAGTGAGGCGGATGTCGGAAAGGCCCGCGGCGGCAGCCTGCGCGCGGGTCTCGTCGACGAGCACGGCGCCCGCGACGCAGCCGACAAGCGCCTCGAGGTCCGCGCGAACGGACTCAGGAAGCGGCTTCAGGAGCGCGAGGTCCGACACCGCCACGCGCCCGCCCTTGCGGAGGACGCGCGCGATCTCGCGCCAGACGCGCGGCTTGTCGGGCGAGAGATTGAGCACGCAGTTCGAGATGACGACGTCGACGCTCGCATCGGCGACGGGCAGGTTCTCGATCTCGCCGAGGCGGAACTCGACGTTGGAGTGGCCGGTCTGCTGGGCGTAGCCGGCGATGTTCGCGCGCGCCTTCGAGAGCATCGCGGGCGTCATGTCGACGCCGATCACGCGGCCCGTGGCCCCGACCTTCGCGCCGGCGATGAAACAGTCGAAGCCGCCGCCCGCGCCGAGGTC
>JBIIRG010000251.1:0-4187 GCA_044341665.1 Phycisphaerales bacterium
GCCAGCTGCCGCCGACGGGATCGCTGCAGCCGAAGGTGGTCGGAAGCACGCTCGTGACTGCGGGCATGGCGGGCGACATCGCCTTCATCGACCTCGAGAGCCGCACGATCGTGGGCCGGCTTGCGGGAACCGGCGGGGCCAGCGACGCGAGCTTCAGCCGCGACGGATCGGTGGCGCTGATCACCTTCGCCGACGGCCGCATGCGCTGCGTGGACATCGATGTCGCGGCGCGCACCGCGCGCGAGCGATGGACGCTGCCAGCGAGGCTCGGTGGCGCGCGCTGCGCGGCGGTGTCGCCCGATGGAAGCATGATGGTGGTGCCGTGGAACGACGGCCGCATCGCGCGGCTCGATCCCGCGACGGGCGCGACGATCGCCGAGACAGACCTGCCCGATGGCGGCGTGTTCGACATCGTGATCGCGCCCGACAACGCGACGATTGCCGCCAGCGGCTGGGTCAACCTCGTGCGCGTGATCGATCCCGACACGCTCACGGTGACCGAGCGGCTGGGCGGAACAGTCACGCATGTGTGGGGCGTCGACTTCGACGCGACAGGCAGCCGCCTGTTCGGTCGCATCGCGGCGGAGGGTGAACGGGACAGCAACCCACATGGACCGTTCGACTTCGTGGGCGCATGGAACCTGCGGGAAAGTGCGGGAATCCGCGACAGTGCGGCGCCGACGCCCCTGGTGACCGCCGTGCACGGGCCGATCCCCGGGCGCTTCACGGTGGCCGACGCGGACTCCGTCATCCGTGAGTTCGACAGCCGCGCCGGCAGCTGGACCGAACTGGCGGACCTCGATGCGCCCGTCACCCGGCTCGCACGAAGCAGGGACCACATCGCCGCCGGCCTTGCGAACGGCGCGGTCGTCCTGCTTCGCGAGGAGAGTGGTGCGTTCCGCGAGGTTCGGCGGATCGCACCCTTGCTCCCGCAGTCGATCCTCTGCCTCGACTTCTCTCCCGACGGTGCGTTCCTGGCGGTGGGCGACCGCGTGCTCGGCGTGGCGATGGTGCAGGTTGCCGACGGCGCCGTGCTGTGGAAGCAGGAACTCCCCCTGACCCCCGACAGCTCGCAGCGCCGTGGCGTGCGGCGCGCGCTCTTCCTCGATGGCGGGAGCCGCGTGACGTTCAGCGCCACGATCACGGGCACGCCGCGGCCCGACTTCGATGTGATGAGCGGCCGCGTCGCGAGCCCTGCGGGACGGCCTCCGACCTACGAGGCCGACGATGCGATCCTGCGGCAGCGCGACGGCGTCATCTACCACCTCGGCATCACCGGGTCCATCGTCGAGGACACGGGCTCCAGCGTCCTGGTGCCCCTCTCGCTCGCGCGCACCGGCGGCGTGGCGTGCAGCGATGCAGCGGAAACGCGCATGTTCGTCGCGACCCGCGACGGCTACGTCCGGACCATCGCGTTTGAACCGCTCGAGGGGATCATGCGCCTCGAGGCGCCAGCGGGACGCCCGCTCGCGATCGGTTTCGACGACAAGCGCGACGAGCTGACGCTGATCACGGCGCGCGGGGCGGCGCGCAGCTGGAGGGGCGGCGCGCTCGCGCCTCCCGTTCGCGACGAGATCCCTCCCCGGATTCCGCTGCGCGTCGTGACCGACAAACCCGACGGCGGCGCGCCGCAGCCGTAGCGCCGCGCGTATCCTCGGCGCCCTCGAGCATCGCATGGGCGCCGATCCAGCCAGCGCGGACAAGTCCGCCGCCACCGAACCACCGCAACCCTCGCCTCGCGACGGGCTGCGTGCGGTGCTGCGCTTTGCGGAACCCGAGCGCGGGCGGCTTGCGGGCGCCGTGGGCGCGCTGCTCGCCTCGGCGGCGTTCCTCTACGCCGTGCCGCTCATCCCGCAGTCGGTGTTCGACCTCGTGTACTCGGATGGCGGGAAGGCGAGCGGCCTGTCGCGCGCGATCGTCGCGTTCTTTGGCGGAAGCGAGGCCGTGCGGCTTTCGCCGTGGATCCCCGCGCTTGCCATGATCGCCTGCGCGGCGCTCTCGGGCGTCGCGATCCACCTCAAGGCGCGGCTCGCCGCGGGTGCCGCAGAGCGCGTGGCGCGCCGCATGCGCGACCGGATGTACGACCACGTGCAGCGCCTGCCCGCAGCCACGCTCGACGGCATTCCCTCGGGCGACCTCGTGCAGCGCTGCACGAGCGACATCGAGGCCATGCGCAACTGGCTGGCGAACCAGGCGCCCGAGATCGGCCGCGCCGTGCTCATGCTGCTCATTCCCCTGCCGCTCATGCTCGCGCTCGACTGGCGCATGGCGCTGGCATCGGTGGTGTGCGTGCCGGTGATGCTGGTCTACACCGCGGTGACCTTTCGCCGCATGGGCCCGAGCTTTGGCGCCAAGGAGGCGGCCGAGGCGCGCATGACCGCGAACGTGCAGGAGAACATCACGGGCATCCGCACGGTGCGCGCCTTTGGCCGAGGCGACTTCGAGAACGGGCGCTTTGCGGCGACGTCAGGGGCGTTCCGCGACGCCGACGCGCGGCTCTTTCGCCTGTTCGCGAACTTCTGGGCGTCGAGCGACCTCCTCTGCTTCGCGCAGCAGGTGATCGTGGTCGGGCTCGGCGCGTGGCTGCTCGCGCGCGGCACGCTCGAGCTCGGCGCGTACTTCTACTTCATCACCGTGGTGGGCATGTTCATCTGGCCCGTGCGCATGCTCGGGCGCATGACGGTCGAGAGCGGCAAGGCGCTCACGGCGGTGGCGCGGCTCGACGAGATCCTCTCGAAGTCCGAGGAGCGCGATCTCGACCCGCGCGGCGACGAGGCGCAGCCGCTCGCGCGCGACGGTGCGGGACTGGCGGTCCGGTTCGACGGCGTGTCGTTCGCGCATCCGGGCGGTCCGACGGTGCTCGACGGCGTGAGCTTCGAGCTCGCGGCCGGGCAGACGCTCGGCATCGTCGGTCCATCGGGCGCGGGCAAGACGACGATCGTGCAGCTCATCCTCCGGCTGCACGAGCCGCGCGCCGGCACGATCACGGTCGACGGCCTGCCGCTCGCGCGCGTGCCGCGGGCGTCGATCCGCTCGGTCACGGGCACGGTGCTCCAGCAGCCGTTCCTCTACTCGAAGAAGCTGCGCGAGAACATCGTGGCGGGCATGCAGGACTCGGCCGCGCGCGCCGCGTCGGTCGAGGACGCCGCGCGCACCGCGTGCATCCACGACTCGATCGAGGCCTTTCCCGAGGGCTACGACACGCTCGTCGGCGAGAAGGGGCTCACGCTCTCGGGCGGCCAGCGGCAGCGCGTGGCGATTGCGCGCGCGCTCGTGCGCGAGCCGCGGCTCCTGATCCTCGACGACGCGCTGTCGGCGGTCGACACGCACACCGAGTCGTCGATCCTCGGCGCGCTCGGCGGGCGGCGCGCGGGGCAGACGCGCATCATCGTGGCGCACCGCCTGAGCGCGGTGATGGACGCCGACCTCATCCTCGTGCTCGAGGAGGGCCGCGTGACGCAGCGCGGCACGCACGCCGAGCTCGCCGCGAAGCCCGGGCTCTACCGCACGCTCTGGGAGATCCAGCACCTCTCCGACGCCGAACTGGAGGCGCTCCGTGTCTGAAGTGCACCAGCACGACGACGCCAAGGCGCGCTTCTCGCTGCGCGTATGGAGGCCGGTGGTGTCGCGGGCGCTCCTGCAGCGCGGCGCGGTCGCGGGACTCGTGGGCGCGGGCATGGCGGTCGCCGCGATCGAGACGGCGCTTCCCATCCTGGTCGGGCGCATCGTCGACGAGGCACGCAAGGGCGAGGGCGCGTCGCTCACGCCGCTCCTGACGCTGTACGGATCGGTGTTCGCGGTGTTTGCGGCGGGCGTGTGGCTCTTCATCGACAGCGCCGGCAAGGTCGCTACGCGCACGGCTGACCGCCTGCGCCGCGACTGCTTCGCGCGGCTCCAGCAGCTCGAGCCGGCCTACTTCGACGTGCGGCCGACGGGCTGGCTCGTGTCGCGCCTGACAAGCGACTGCTCGAAGGTGTCGGGCATCCTGCCGTGGTGCATGCTTGACTTCGCGTGGTGCACGGCGATCCTCGTGGGCGTGACCGCGACGATGTTCGCGGTCAACGCGCGGCTGGCGCTCTGGGCGCTGGCGGCGGTGCCCGCGATGGCGCTCGTGAGCGCGGTGTTCCAGCGGTTCCTGATCCGCGCGGGGCGCGAGGCGCGGCGCCTTGGAAGCGCCATGACCGCGG
>JBIIRG010000252.1:0-4177 GCA_044341665.1 Phycisphaerales bacterium
TCCACGACATCGACGCCCGCCAGATAGAAGACGAGCTCGGGCCGGTGCGCGTCGAGGAGCCGCGGAAGGTGATGGCGCAGCGCGTCGAGGTAGGCGGCATCCTCGGTGCCGTCGTCAAGCGGCACATCGCAGGTCGAGGCCGGCTTTCGCAGCGGGAAGTTGCGCGCGCCATGCATCGAGAACGTGCACACCTCGGCGTCGCCCGCGAAGATCGCGGCGGTGCCGTTTCCGTGATGGACATCGAGGTCGCAGACCATCATGCGCTGCGCGTATCCCTCCTGCCGCAGCCAGCGGATGGCGATGGCGACGTCGTTGAGGGTGCAGTAGCCCTCGCCGGAGTCGGGAAGCGCGTGGTGGGTGCCGCCCGCAAGGTTCGCGGCGATGCGGGCGGACGACTCGAGCGCGGCCATCGCCGCATTCATCGTGCCCTGCACGGCAAGCCGCGCGCGGCGCACGAGCGCAGGCGACCAGGGCATGCCGATGCGACGGATCTCGGCCTCGGAGAGCGTGCCGTCGCGCAGGCGGCTTAGATAGCCCGCCTCGTGAACGAGCGCGATCGCATCCCAGTCGGCCTCGGCGGGCGCGTGAACCTCGTCGGGCGCGAGCAGACCCTCGCAGAGCAGCTGCGCGTGCAGCAGCTCGTACTTCCGCATGGGAAAGGCGTGACCCTCTGGAAGCGGGACGACGTAGTCGGGGTGATACGAGACGAACACGCGCGCGCCACTCAGAGGCGCTTGATGAGCGCGTCGGCGAACTCCATGGTGCCGAGCGTGCCGCCGAGGTCTCGCGTCGTGGCCTTCTCGGCGAGCGCGCGGTCGTAGGCGTTGCGGATGCGCGTGGCGCATTCGCGGAACTTCGGATCGCCGCGCTGCGACGAGAGCCAGTTGAGCATCATCACGCCCGACATGATGAGGGCGAGCGGATTGGCGACGCCCTTGCCGGCGATGTCAGGGGCAGAGCCGTGCACGGCCTCGAAGACCGCGCCCTTCTCGCCGATGTTCGAGCCGGGCGTGACGCCGAGGCCTCCGACGAGGCCAGCGCAGAGGTCGCTGAGGATGTCGCCGTAGAGGTTCTCCGCGAGGATCACGTCGAACTTGGTCGGGTCCTGCACCATCTTCATGCAGGCGGCGTCGACGATCACCTCTTCGTAGGCGATGTCCTGGTAGTGGGCGTCGTGCACCTCGCGCGCGCAGCGGATGAAGAGACCGTCGGTCAGCTTCATGATGTTCGCCTTGTGGAAGACGCTGACCTTGCGGCGACCGCGCTCGCGCGCGTAGCGGAACGCGTAGTCGGCGATGCGCCGCGAGGCGGTCTCGGTCGCCACCTTGATCGACGTGCAGACGCCCTTCGTGATCTCGTTCTCGATGCCCGCGTAGAGACCCTCGGTGTTCTCGCGCACGATCACGAGGTCGACGTTCTCGTAGCGCGCCGCCACGCCGGCCATGGTGCGGATCGGTCGCACCGCGGCGTACAGGTCGAGCGTCTTGCGAAGCAGCACGTTGACCGAGCGGAAGCCGGTGCCCACGGGCGTCGTGCATGGCCCCTTGAGCGCCACGCCGTACTCGGCGATCAGGTCGAGCGTCGACTGGGGAAGCAGCTGCTTCTCGCCGGCCGCGAGCGCGGCCTCGCCTGCATGACGCACGGTCCATGCGATGTCGGCGCCAGCCGCGTTGATGACGTGCTGCGCGGCGTCGGCGACTTCGGGTCCGATGCCATCACCAGGAATGAGAACGACGTTAGTCGACATAGCGAGTGCCTTGCGAATGAACTGGGCTGGAAAGGTGCGGAGAATATCGGCTTGGTGTTCAGGCGCCTGTGGAAAAACGGGGGCGCCGTGAATTCACCCTGCAGTGCGCGGAGGATCGCAGCCCCCGACTGCCAACGAGGACCGCGTTCGCGGAACGCGAGGTCCAAAAAGGCAGAGATGGCGCATGCGCGCCATCTCTGCACTGTGTTCAGATCGCTCGGGAGGTGTCGAGGCGCTCAGCGCTCGACGTTGCCGCCGCTGACAACCGCCGACTTGGCGGGAATACTCAGCTTGTCACCAACCGAGATGCTGTTGGGATTGACCTTCGGGTTCGCGTTCGCGATGAGCTTCCAGAGCTTCGAGTCGCCGTAGTACTTCTTGGCGATCGAGGAAAGCGTCTCGCCCTTGGCAACGGTGTGCGTGCCGCCGGCAGCCGACGCGGTCGCGGTGGTCGACGAGGTTCCGCCCGTGGTGCGCCCCGCGCTCGATGCGGTCTTGTTCGACGCGTTCGACGAGCTGCCGCCGGATGCGAGGGTGGGCTCGCTCGCCGCCGTCGCGCCGCCCGCCGGGATGACGAGCTTGGTGCCGATCTTCATGCGGGTGGGATCGACGGTCGGGTTGGCCTTGGCGATGGCCTGCCACTTGTTCGACGAGCCGAGCACGGCCTTGGCGATCGTCTGCATGGTGTCGCCCTTCTGGACGACGTAGGTGGAGCCACTGGTGGAGCCACTGGTGGAGCCACCCGAGGTGCTTCCGCCAGTCGTCGAGCGGTTGGAGTTCGAGCCCGTGTTGCTGCCGAGCGTGTTGCCGGCGGTGCCACCCGTGCTGCTGCCAGTGAAGCCGCTGTTCGTGTTGGCGCCGTTACCCGTCAGACCGCTGCCAGAGCTGTTCGAACCGGTGTTGCCATTCGAGCCCGATGCCAGGCCGGAGGTACCGCTGGTGCCCGTGGTGGAGCCAGAGGTGCCGCCAGTGGCAGTGCCAGTCGTCGCACCCGAGGTTCCGCTGTTGCCCTGCACGTAGCCGTTGCGGAAGGGCGACGAGCTGGTCGCGGACGTCGTCGTGCCAGCACCGAAGCCCGCGCCCGACGCGGTTCCGTTGCTCGTTCCGGGGGTGGTAGTCGTGTTCTGGCCAGGCATGGTCTGACCCGCGACGCCGCCCGCGGCAGCCTGCTGCTGGCGATTGCGCTGCATCAGTTCATCGAGACCAGGCGTGGTGACGGCCGATCCCGGCGCGGAGAGGCCGGTGCCACCCGTCGAACCGCCGACCGAACCGAGCGTCGATCCCGACGCACCCGCGGGAGGCAGCGTGTTGGGACGACCGACTCCAGTGGTGGTGTCGGTGCTGAGGCCGGTGCCGGTCTCACGGTTCACACCCGTCCTGGATGTTGGAGTTGGCGGCACGAAGGCGTAGTAGAGGCCAGCGGCAGCGAGGAGAACGACAAGGACAATAGCAGCGATCTTGGTACCGGTCGGCATGAAGAGCTCGATTGGAGGGCGACGGTATCGCAAGTGCGAACGAGTCTCGTGTTCCGGCATCCGTTCCGGCGAGGACTCGTGGAAAGTTTCTTCAACAAAGGCACGTTTCGAAGCGCGCTCGTGCGCGCATGCATCGACGCATGCGCACGCTCACACACCTCGAACACAGCGCGCTTTCAGCCTACATCCTGCTGCTTGCGCGTCGTGCCTTCATCCGTTGCGCGGACATCACGCGCAGCGCTTCAGGTCGTGGGAACAGGAGTCGCGGTCACGGGCGCAATCGCGGCCTTGGCGCGCTCCTCCTCCTCTTCGCGGCGACTATACACCAACGGCGCTGCAATCGCCACCGAACTGAACGTACCCGCGATGAGGCCGATCAGGAAGGTGTAGGCGAACGGGCGAATGCCGGTGCCACCGAGCACGATGAGCACGATCGCCGTGGCGAGGGTGCTGCCGCCGGTGAGCACGGTTCGGCTGAAGGTCTGGTTGATCGACAGGTTGACGGTGTCGCGGCTGATCCATGCGCGCTTGCCGCGGTTCTCGCGGACGCGGTCGAGGATGACGATGGTGTCGTTGAGCGAGTATCCGATGATGGTCAGCAGACCGGCCACCACGTTGAGGTCGATGCGATACTCCTCGATGAAGAGCGCCACGCCGAACGAGCTCGACGCCAAGGGGATCGAGATCGACAGGAACCCGAGGCAGACGATGACGTTGAAGGTGACGCCGATGACCGTCGCGGTCGAGAAGCGGAAGCTACCGAACCGCACCCAGATGTAGGCGAGCATGCCGATCAGGCTGAGCACGACCGCCACGACCGCGCTGGCGGCGAGGTTCTCTGCGACGATCGGCGAGAAGGTCGAGACCTGGTCGAGGCTCGCCTCCTGGGTGAGCGCTTCGCGAACGAGGTTCCACTCGGGGCGCGCGAGGTTACGGTCCCAAGTGTCGACATCGA
>JBIIRG010000067.1:0-13329 GCA_044341665.1 Phycisphaerales bacterium
GAGGCAACGCCGAGGCGATCGAGAACGCAGGCATCCACTGGGCGACCGAGCAGTGCCGCGACCTCCTCGACTCGAACGTCGCGGGCATCCACTTCTACACGCTCAACAAGAGCGACGCGACCAAGCGCATCTACAAGGCGCTCGGCGTGCGCACGGGCTGAGTTCGTCGGGTCATCACGCCCGGAGATCGAGGCTCGGACGGTCCCCGCCGTCGCGAGGCGGCGTGCGGCGGTGCTTCCACTCCTCAGCCGCATCGGGCTTCGGCTCGACCTCCTGCGCCTCGACCGGATCGGAGAGGCGGACCTCATCCTGGATTGCAGAGCGGCGCGGTGCGTCGGCATCCTTGGTCCTCGGCTTCTCGCGCGGCCGGGCGCCCGCCGCGTGCTGCGCGATCAACGACGCCTGCACGGCGTTTGGCGTGGGCGGCACGGGAGTTGGACCAAAGGCAGACACCACGGATGTCATCGGCGCGCGCGGCGTGGATTCCTGCGAAAACCGGTCGATTTGAAGGTCGCCCTCCGCACGCGGTCGCGTGCGAACCGCTCAGTCCACAGGCTCGACACGCCGCACACCGGCAATGGCCGCGAGGGCCCGCAGTTGCGACGCAGGCACCGACGCCACGATGAGTCCGCGCCCGGCCTCCTCCGCCGAGATCTCGGCGCCGATCGCACGAAGCGCCTCGCGGACCTTGGGATCGATCTGGCGGTCGGCCGCCGTCGCGCCGACGGTCTCGGCCTTGATCGCGACGAGCAGCTTCCCTTGCTGCAGCGTGAGCCCCAGTTCCTGCGCGAGCTTGGGCGCCCCGTCGCCTTGATCGAGCACGAAGGCAAGTGCGAGCAAGACCAGCCGCCGCTCCAGCACGCGCACGAGGCGATCGCGCTCGGCGAGGTTCGGCATCTTGGCTGGATCCACGCCCGCGCCTGCGCTCGGCTGGCCAGCCGTGCCGCCCGCTGCTGCGACTCCAGGCCTCTCCTCGAGCGTCGCCGCGGGCGTCACCTCGTGCGTCACCTCGGCGCTCGACTCGCCCTCGCGCAGGGTGGCCTCGCGGGAAAGCACCGAGTTTCCCCTGGGATCGGCCGCGGGATCGCCGGAGCCGCCCGCTCCGCCGCCACCGCGACCGAACCCGCCGGCGAATCCGCCCGAGAGATCACGACCAGATGCACCTCGCCGCAGCGATTCAACCGAGTCGCGCCGACCGCGTTCGATCGGTGCGCCCGGCATGCGACGACCGCCGACCGCGCCGGCGGCGCCACCGCTCTGCGCGACTTGCGACTTCGCGGCGCTCAGGATGTCGCCTCGATTCGGACTTGCGCCGCCGAGCTGGCGCTGTTCCGCGCGTTCCTTCGCGGGCGTAGCGGCCGCGGAAGCCGAGAGCGTCGTGGGGGGCGATTGCGGGACCTCCGCCGGGACGCCGAAACTCTCGTTCACCTCGAGGCCCGCGACCCCGGGCGAGAACCCATCCAGCACATCGCCCGCGGGGGCGAACCACAACCCGTTCTCGACCTTGCGCCCGAGCTTCTGCACCTCGGAGTCGGCGTCGAAACGCGCGACGCCGCGCGCCTCGGCCGACAGCGCCACGGAAGGCCGCACGCCCTCGCCGAAGAAGCCCGCCCAGTTCGTGCCGTCCGGCAGCTCGACGGGCACCGCAACGAGCATCGGCTTGCCGCCGACGACCACGCGGCTCTTCTCGACCGCGACGAAGCTCGTGTACGGCGTGGCGATGGAGTACGCCTCGCCGAGCCGCACGACCGCACGCTTGGTGAGCGCGTCGAGCGACTGTGACTCGACCGCCGCAAGGTGCGGCGCGAGCACGGCGTCGACCTTGGCACGCGCCCAGAGCGTCTTGACCACGTCGTGCCGCGGCTCGGTCGCGGGCAGCGCGACCTGCAGCGTGCGCTCCCACGCTCCCGCGCCCGTCCGGCCGCGCACGGTGATCGCACCGCTCGCAGCGCGGTCGAAGCGGCCCATGAGCACGATGGGCTCCTGGTCGTAGAGGTCGGGGAGATGCTCGCCCGCGGGCAGCAGCTCGCGGATGCCGAGTGCATCGCTGATATCCAGTTCGATATCGGTGAGGACGGGCGACTCGATGCGCCGCACGAGGCGATCGATGACGCCGTCGGCCTCCTCGCTGAGCGTGACGATCTCGCTGGCGCCACGGCCCGCGCGCGCCATTTCCTCGAGCAGGTAGCGGTTGACGCTGTTGCCGATGCCAAAGCCGAACACGCGCGACGCGCGGGCATTGTCGCGGATCGCGGCGATCACGCCCTGGTCGTTGCCGATGTAGCCGTCGGTGAGGAAGAACACGAAGCGCGTGCGCGCGTCGGCGTCCTCGAACCTGCCGCTCGTGGCCACGAGCACGCGCTCGCCGTTGCGCGTGTCCCACGTGCCGTCGACGATGAAGGCGAGGCGCTTGGGATTCGCAGGGATCGCGATCGAGAGATCGACGGGCACCATGCGGCCGTCACCCGCGTCGAGCTTCCACGCGGCACCATCCTGCCGGAAACCGTCATGGGCGACCGCCACGCGCACCGCGCGGCCGTCGGCAGGCAGGTCGAGAAGCTTCGCCGGTGCGATGCCGCTGCGGCCGTCCTGCACGAGCGCTGCGTTCACCGCCGCCATCATCTCGGTGCCGCCCGAGCCATAGGCGCCGTTCACGAACGCCTCGGCCGTGCGGCGATTCTCGTCGGTCGCGGGCTTGGGCTCAGGCCAGAGCACGCTCGTGGCGCCGGCAAAGGTGATGAAGTTGAACGTGTCGTTCGGCCGCATCGCGTCGATCGCCTTGCGGGCGAGCGCCTTCGACTTCTCGATGGGGAAGCCGTTCATCGAGCCCGACACATCGAGCACGAAGACGAGCTCGCGCGGGCGGATCTCCGCTGGCGCCACGCGCGCAGGCGGCTCGAGCATGAGCGCGAAGTAGCCGCCGCGGACGGATGGATCCTTGCTCGACCCATCGCTCACGTGCGTGAAGAACGCCGGCTCGATGGCGGCGTCGGCGACCTTCCACCGCAGGATGAAGTCGCGGTTCGGGATCGTGGTCCGGTCATCGAGCGTGACGGTGCGCGACGCGCCGCCCTTCGAGGCGACGCTCACCGCGTGCAGCTCGCTCGAGACATCGGTGATCGCAGGGCCGCCCGAGTCGAGCGTGACCGAGACGCTGATGTCGTGACCCGCGCGCTCGGTCGGCTTGACCGGCATCGGCGTGATGCGCGACGCATCGGGGACCTGTCCAGTATCGCCCGCGAAGCCCGTGCCCTGGTCGGCGCCGAGCGGCGCGTAGAAGAAGCGGCCGTTGACCTCGCCAAGCCCGCGCACGGGAAAGTAGGCGCCGCGCTCGGCGCTGCCGTTTCCGTACTTGGCCGTGAACTGGATCGACTCGCCGATCTGCAGGAGTTCGTCGATCGCCTCGTTGCGCGGTGCACGGACGGGAATGGCCGCCTCGACCAGCTGCGAGAGACGCGACGCCGAGAAGGGCGTCGACTCGGCGACCTCGATGCCTGCGGGTGCACGCAGTACGACGCCTTGGCGGACCTCCCAGCCTTCGGGAAGCCGCGGCATCGACGCGGGCTGCCCCGGGATGTAGCGCGGCCCGACGACCATCGGGAACACGTACTCGGCGACACCGTTCCTGCGCTGCGCGAGCTCGATGGTGGCGATGCGCACCTTGACGGTTGCGCCGGGCTCGATGTTGGCGACCGACTGCGTGAAGATGTTCGGGCGCTCCTGCTCGAGCAGGCTCGCGACGTATCCCGACTCGCGTGCCTCCTCGTAGATGGCGCGCGCCACCGAGCGCTCCTTGACCTCGCCCTCGACGACCTTCTCGCCGCTCGGGCCCTGCACGATCATGGTCATGCGGTCGACGGCGGCGCGGTGCGAGAGCGGAAAGGTGTAGACCGCCTCGATCGTGCGCGGATACGGGTTCGCGTAGGTCTGCTCGACCACGGTGCGCGCGAAGAGGCCGCTGATCTCGACCTGCACATTGGTGCGCTGCAGCGGGCAGGGTCCGAGCGTGTTGCCGTCGTCGTCCAGTGCGTCGAGCGCGCCGCCCTCGGCCACCTGCACGACGCCGCTGTCGGCGAGCGCGCGGCGCTCGGTGTTCTGCACGAAGAGCAGCGCGAGCACGACGGAGAACACGAGCACCGCCGCCGCCGACAGCATGCGTGCGAAGCCGATGCGTGCGATCACGCTGCGCTGCCGCTGCTGCGGCTGCTGGGCGAGCTGCGCCAGGATCTCGTCGCGTGTGGCGCGCGCGCCCTCGCGGTTCTCGTCGTGCCACGCGCGGAGGAGCGCATCAAGGCGGTCGCCGCGCGTCGGCTCGGGCGCCTGGTCGCCACGGTTCGCGTGATCGGGATTGCGGTCGTTCGGCGTGTTCATGGCTGCATGTCCTCGCGCGAGAGCTGCGCGGCGATGAGTTGGCGTGCTTCGGCGACAAGTCGGTAGAACTGCGCGCGGGAAATGCCCAGCGCCTTCTTGGCCGCGTCGACCGGATCGGGCTCGAGGTAGAAGAGGTGCAGCGCGAGCCGCACGTCGTAGGGAAGCGTGTCGATGGCGCTGCCGAGGCGCGCGAGCGTCTCGCGGCGCTCGAGCGACGCGCTGGGGGCTGCGCCGCCCTGCTGTTCGAGCATGGCCTGCATGGAGTGCGTGGGCATGGGCTTGCCTCGTTGTTCCTTGGAGCTGCCGCGGGCGGCGTCGAGGCCGTACGCGACATCGCGCCGCGATCGGGCGCGCGTGGTCCTTCGTTCCTTGCAGACGAGCCGCGCGATCGCGTAGAGCCACGAGCGGAAACCGGTGCAGTCGGTCAGGCGCTCGCGCATGCGGAAGGCGCGCAGGAAGGTCTCCTGCACGGCATCCTCAGCGTCCTGGACCGAGCGCGACCCCGTTTCCTCGCGGCAGAGCGCGAAGATCACGGCGGCGTGTCGGTCGTAGAGGCGCCCGCCCGCGTCCCGGTCGCCCGCATCGAGCGCGGCGAGGTCGGAGCAGTCGTCGTTCACGGGCGCGCCCATGGGGTCCATGCGTGGGTTGTCTCACAATCGGATGGGAAACGAACGAGAAGCCATGCGGAGAATCGGGGGCTATTCGCCGCAGATTCTGCGGAGAATAATCGGCAAAGGGTCTTTTGCGCGCTATTCTCCGCAGAATGCGCGGAAGACAAGTCTACATCTGGCAACTGGCAGGCTGGCCGGGGTTCCGGTCCGACGCCACGCTGGTCGCCCGCGCACTTGCCTCGCTCCATGAGGAGCGCGGCCGCATGCTGGCGCAGCTCGACCTCTTGGGTCTCGCGTCGCGAGACGAGGCGACGCTTGAATGCCTGACCGACGATGCGCTCCGAACGAGCGAAATCGAGGGAGAACGGCTCGACGAGGATGCCGTGCGATCGAGCTTCGCCCGAAGGCTCGGGGTCGAGGTGGCACGCTCTCGCTCGGCGCCACGCTCGGTCGACGGGCTGGTGGAAGTGCTTCTCGATGCACTTTGGAAGTGCCGCGATCCGCTCACCGAGGAGCGCCTGTTCGGCTGGCACGCCGCGCTCTTTCCCACGGGCTACAGCGGGCTTGGCCGCATCGAGGCTGGTTGCTGGCGCACCGCGAAGACCGGGCCGATGCGGGTTGTCTCGGGCCCGCATGGCCGGCAGAGGACGCACTTCGAGGCGCCGCCTGCCGATCGCATGAAGCGCGAGATGGCGGCGTTCCTCGACTGGTTCAACGGAAACGCATCGATGGATCCCGTCGTCCGCTCGGGAATCGCCCACCTCTGGTTCGTGACCGTGCATCCCTTCGCGGACGGCAATGGTCGCATCGCGCGTGCAATCGGCGATCTCGTGCTCGCGCGCGTCGACGGGCAGCAAGGCCGCTTCTACAGCGTGTCGAGCCAGATCGCCGCCGAGCGCGCCGACTACTACGACATGCTCGAGCGAACCCAGAAGGGAACGCTTGATGTCACGGCATGGGTCGAGTGGTACATCGGCTGCGTTTCGCGCGCGGTCACGCGCGGCCTCGCGAGCGCGAAGGGCGTCTCCGCACGCGCCGGCTTTTGGGCCCGGCATGCGGGAATCCCGCTCAACGAGCGCCAGACGAAGGTCCTTCGGCGATTCCTGCTTGATTTCGAGGGCGATCTGACGGCCGCGAAGTGGGCCAAGATGGCCAAGTGCTCGCCTGACACGGCGCTGCGCGACCTCAACGACCTGATCGGCAAGGGCGTCCTGCAGAAGTCCGCGAGCGGCGGTCGAAGCACGAAGTATGAACTTGCAGAGTGAACCCCCGCGGATGACACGGGGCCGTTCGCCAGGCATATCTCGCATGATGACCCGCGACCACTTCCCCACCACCCACCAGACCTGGCTGTCGGAGCGCGTCGGCGTGGCCAACGACGAGGTCGCACGGCACGTGATGCAGCGGTACTTCGAGCCGCTGCGCGCGTACGTGAAGGGTTCCAGCCTGCGGAACTTCGGCGACTCGGCGGACCTGGTGAACGACTTCTTCGCGGCGCGGCTCGGCGACCCGAACTACCTCGAGCGCTGGATCGACAGCGGGCTGCCCCTGCGGCGATGGCTGGTAAACGGGCTCCTGCTCCATGTGAGGAACCGCGGCATCGCCGAATCGCGCCGGCGTGCGCGCGGCGACGCGGGCATCGGCGGGCCCGAGCAGCAGGCGAACCTCTCGTCGGCCGAGCCGGGTGCGCTCGAGGCGCTCGAGCGCGCGTGGGCGGTCGGCCTCGTGACCGAGGCACACGACCGCGTGCGCACCGGGCTCGTGGCCGAGCACCGCGAGAACTGGTGGGAGTGCTTCCGGTTGCATGTCCTGCACGGATTGCCGTACGCCGATGCCTGTCCCTTGGCGGGCGTAGCGACAGCGAACGGTGCGAACATCGTGCGCGCGGTGAGCAAGCGCCTGGCGGCGATGCTGTCGGAACTGCTCGCACGCGACGGAGTGGCCGAGAACGACATCGACGCCGAGCTCGAGGTCATCCAGCGCCTGGTGCAGAAGTGAGGGCAGACGTGAGGGAGCGGCCCGATTTTGCGCGCGCGGTCGCGCTGGCGCGGACGGCGCGGGGCGGGCGGGCGAGCCGAAATCCGCTGGTCTTTTGCGCGGTTTTGCTGATCGGCCTACATGGAGCAGCGGGCGTTGCATCTCTCGGAGCCGCGGTGGATGTCCCGTCCGCGCGAAGTACACGAGAGGTGGATGCGATGAATCTCAGCAGGATCGCGGCGATTGGTGCGGTGTCGGTGGCGTCGAGCGCGTGGGCAGGCACGAAGGTGCCGCCGGGGTGGATGGTGGTGGCGGATAGCGAGGCGCAGTTCAGCGGGGTGCAGGGGCAGGATGGGTGGTGGTACAAGTTTGATCGCGGAGCCGGGACCGTTGTGGAGCTGATGCCGTACTTCGGAACGGGCGGAACCCACCTCTCGTTCAATGCGTGGAATGCGTTCGCGACACCGAATACCTACTGCATTCAGTATGGAGCGCGAATGCACGCAAACTCCTCAGGGGCCTGTTCGGCGCCGTCGGCAGGAACGCTGCGCCCGATCCGAGAATGGCGGACACCCTTTGCTCTGCCGTGCAAACTCGACCTCTTCGGCACCATCGCGAGTAACACGGCCGCACTTCGAATCGACTTGCTGATCGACGGTGCAACGGAGTTCACCCAGACCGCAACGTTCGGGTCGAACATCGCCGTGAGCTTTCAGACAGAGCGGATTCTTCAAGACGTCGCTGTTCGGCTCGATCCTGTAGGAAACGACTGCAATGCAGACGTCATCGACGGACTAATGCTCCGACTACTGACCCCCGACTGCAACGCCAACCTCGTCCCCGACGCTATCGAGATCGCGAACGGCTCCGTCTACGACCGCAACCACGACGGCGTGCCAGACTCTTGCCAATGTCTTGCAGACGTCGTAGAGAACGGCGTCGTCGACGGCGCGGACCTCGCGGCGGTTCTGGCCGTGTGGGGTACGGACGGGGGCATCTACCCGCGCGCGGACACGAACGTCGATGGCATCGTCGACGGCTCGGATCTCGCGGTCGTGCTCAGCTCGTGGGGTGGGTGTCCGTGAGTTCAGACCGTGTCGATCTGACGAGCGACGCTCAGTGATCACCAGAGTGATCGATCGAAGGCTGACGTCCAGCGTTCCGCTGTCTCCGTCGGCTGCGCCGCTGGGCGACTGACGGGCACCCGAGTGACATCGAACGCTCGGGGCGAGCACTCCGGGCCAGCACTCAACCGCTGCAGGTGCAAGTGCATACACTGCGCGCCTCGTGGCCGAATTCACGCCCGATCCCACGCTTCTTGAGCGCTGCCGCGGCGGCGATGCTGCGGCGTGGTCGCAGCTGGTGGAGCGCTACAGGCGGCTTGTCTGGTCGGTGATCGTCAAGCACCGCATGCGCGACGAGGAGGCCGAGGACGTGTTTCAGCATGTCTTTGCCACGCTCGTCTCGAACATCGACCAGATCAACGACGAGGGCGCGCTGCCGAGCTGGCTGGTCACGACGACCAAGCGGCGCTGCTGGCGGGTGATGGCGCAGACGCGGCAGGCGGCGGAGCGGTCGCGGTCGTTCGACTCGGATCCTGACCGGCGCGTGGACCCGGTCGACGAGCGGGACGACCCGGTGGAGACACGGGCGCAGCTTGAGAAGCAGCTGGTGCGCGAAGGTCTCGAACGGCTGGGCGGCAAGTGCAAGGACCTCCTGGAGGCGCTTTTTGGCGCGGGCGGCGAGCCGAACTACACGCTGATCGCGGAGAAGCTGGGCATTCGCGTGGGTTCGATCGGGCCGACGCGGGCGAGGTGCCTGGAGAAGCTCAGCCGGATTCTCGGACGCCTTGGTTTTGGCGACGAACCCGCGCCTGGGGCTGTTCTGGCGCCTGAGAACGGCGATGGAGACGACGAATGAGCGCGGTCCTGGCGTGTCCGGCGGCTCTTCAGGGCATTTCTGGCTGGGGATGTATCCCATCTGCCCGCGGCCGCTCTCCTGACATCGAGTTCCCCGGTCGAGACGACGGCCGAAACTTGGCTCCTGTAAGGACGAGACGACCATGACGATCCCCTTCTTCAACCCCAGCAACCGCGTGACGATCGATGAGATCGCGTCGGTGGCGTCGGGCGATGGTGGATCGGTGCTCGACGCGCGGGTCCAGGAGGCTGCGGCGCGCGACCCGAAGGTGGCCGCCACGCTGGCCGGGTTCCTTCGCGTGGTTGGGCACATGGAAGGCGATGCTTCGAATGAACCACCGGCCGAGGCCCTGGCGCGTGCGAAGGCGCTTGGCAGTCGGCTTGCTGATCGACGCACGGCGGCGCGTTCCCCTGCCGCCTTGCTCGGTGAGCTGTTTGACCGCGCGGGCGCGGTGGTGCTCGAGTGGCTGCAGCCGGACGGCAATCTGGCGCTGGCGGGTGTGCGCGATGACCGCGGTGCGGACCTGCTGGAGGCGGTCGTCGATGCCGCCGAGATCACGATCCGTGCGGAGCGGACGCCCGCGCAGGATGGCGTGGTGCGGCTGGTGGGCGAGGTCATTCGGCCCGACGAGATGCCGGTCAAGGCCGAGCTTGCCGTGCTGGATGTGCGCGGCGTGGTGATCGCCGCCGACTCGACCGATGCGCTGGGCATGTTTGCGGTGGCGCTGCCCGACGGTGCGCGCGAGGTGGTGGTGCGTGCGCATGCCGCCGATGGAACCACGCACGCCACGGTGGTGCTGCCGCTTGGCCCGCGTGGTCTCGATGCGGAGCCGCGTGCATGAGCGCTGGTCCGCAGCTCAATCTCGATGGATTTGAGGCGCTCGCGGAGTCGCAGCGCGCCGAGGCCGTGTCGCGCGATCCGCGCGGTGCGGCTGCTGCGTTGGTGGCGCTCGGCGACGAGTGCGAGCGGGTCGCTGCGGCCGCGCCCGATCGCGCGTTGCGCGCGGGTGCGGCGATTGCCGCGGCGGCGCGCGCTGTGGGCGCTGGCTCGGCCGAAGCAAGGGCGCTGCGCGCGACGATTCCGGCGCTGGCGTACGCGGGCCGGCTGGACGAGGCGCTCGTGCGGGCTGCGGAGGCCGAGGCCGCCGCCGACCGCGCGCAGGATGCGGTCGAGCGCGCGCGCGCGGGTGTCGCGTCGATGCATGCGCTTGCCAAGCTCGGACGCACGGATGAGGCGATCGCGCGCGGCCGCGCATCGCGGGATGCGCTGAACGCGGCGGGTCGGGCTGATCTCGCTGCGCGTGCAGAGCTCAATCTGGCGAACGTGCACAAGATCCGCGGCGAGCAGGACGAGGCGCTGGCGTGCCTTGAGCGCGCGCTGGGCGGGATTCCCGAGGCAGAGGCTGCTGCGCGCGGCACGATCGAGAACACGCTGGGCGAGACGCTGCTGCAGCTCGACAGGTTGGCCGAGGCGCATGGCGCGTTCGACCGTGCTGAGAAGCAGCTCGTGGCGCTACCGCTCGCGCACGCCGTCGTGGTCGGCAACCGCGCTGATCTCTTCGCACGCGAGGGCCGCTTTGGCGATGCGCTGCGCGAGTTCGCGCGGGCGTCGCAGATGATCGCCGAGATCGCGCCGGGGCATCATGCCCGCCTCCTGCTCGAGGAAGCCGAGGCGCTGGCGGTGCTGGGTGCGCATGGCGAGGCGCTGGAGGCCGTCGATGCGGCGCTGGCGACCGCGTCGGGCAAGGGCCTGAAGGCCGAGATGTCGCGCGGACTGCTCGTGCGGGCGCGGGCGCTGGCCGCGGCCGAGCGCGTGCAGGAGGCGAAGCCTGCTGCTGCGCGGGCGCTGGCGCTGGCCGAGGAGATCGGCGACGCCCGCGGCATGCGTGCGGCGGCGCTCGTGGCGAGCGAGCTCGCGCTGCGCGAGGGTGAGCCGCGGGCTTCGGCAGATTTCGCGGCCAAGGCGATGCGGAATGCGAGCCCGCTCGACAGCGCGAGTGCGCTCGTGCGCGCGGCCCGTGCCGAGCTTGCGATGGGCAACACCGACCGTGCGCTTGAGACGGCGCGCAGCGCCCGTTCGGGTGCCGCTGCGCTTGGCGTGCGCACGGTGGAGATCGATGCCGCGCTGGTCGAGGCCGATTCGGAGCGCGCGCGCGGTGGCCTCGATCGGTCGATCGCGGCGCTCTCGCACGCGATCGAGCTGGCGGAGGATCTCCGCGGGTCCCTTGCGGCCGACCGGCTGCGTTCGGCGTTCGCTGCGTCGCGGCTGCGCGTCTACGAGGATCTCGCGCTCGACCTCCTTGCGCGCGCCGACAGCAAGAGCCTGGCCGATGCCTTCGTGACGGTCGAGCGTGCGCGCAGCCGCGTGCTGCTCGACGCGGTGCTGCGTTCGATCGATCGATCCACGGCCGCCGGGGCTGTCGACGGCCGCTCGCGCGACGAGATCGCCCGCGTGCGCGCGCGCCTGGCTGCGCTGCATGCGAGCGTGGCGCGCAGTGCGTCGGATGCGGGCGAACGCCGCGGCGTGGCGCCTGCGCTCCTCGACGAACTCCGTGCGGCCGAGCAGGAGATGGAGCGGCTGGTGACGCGCGTCCAGAGTGCGCGCGGTGTCGCCTCGCTCTTCGCACAGCCGCTCGCGGCCGACGAGGTGCTCGCGCGGCTTGAACACGACGACGCGATGATCGCGTACTTCATCGCCGGCGAGGAACTGATGGCCTTCGTCGCGCGCAAGGACGGGATCGCGTCGGTGCGCTGCATCGCCCACGCCTCCGAGATCGGGCCGCTGGTGGACAAGCTGCTCTACCAGTTGCGCGCCGGTGTGCGTGCGGCGGATGCGCGCAGCCTGCGTGCGGTGCGCGTGCTTGCGCGCATGCTGCACGAGCTGCTCATCGCGCCGATCCTCGAGCAGGTTCCCGAGGTCGCCGACGCGCGGCGGCTCGTGGTCGTGCCGTTCGGCGCGCTGCACGCGCTGCCGTTCGCGGCGCTCTTCGATGGCGAGAAGTACCTCATCGAGCGCTTCGAGATCCACACGGCGCCGAGCGCGTCGATCGCGTGCTCCACGCGCGCGGCGATGATCGATGCCGATCCGCGCGATGCCTCGACGCCACCGCTCGTGGTCGCCGTCGCCGACGAGAACGCGCCGCTCATCGACGAGGAAGCCGACCTGCTTGTGCGGACGCAGGGCGCGGATGTCCTGCGCGGCGACGACGCAACCATCGACCGCGTGCGCGATGCCGCGCGCGGACGCGCGATGCTGCACTTCGCGTGCCACGGCCGGTTTATCGGGGCGCTCCCGAACGCATCGGGCCTTCGTCTTTCCGACGGCTGGCTGCCCGTGCGCGAGATCGTCGAACTCGAGCTCGACGCACAGGTTGTGTTCCTCTCGGCCTGCGAGACCGGACGCAACGCGGTCGATGCGGGCGACGAGCTCGCGGGAATCAGCCGGGCCTTCCTTGCCGCCGGCGCACGGTGCCTCGTGGCCGGTCTCTGGTCGGTCCGAGATCACGCGGCGCTCGAGACGTCCGCAAACTTTCATCAGGAATTTTCCGCCGGAAGACGTCCTTCCGCGGCTCTTCGCGCAGCAGCGCTTGCCTCGCTCAAGAAATGGGAGCATCCTTCATGGTGGGCACCCTTCGTCGTCACAGGGTCACTCGCATGATCAAGGCTTCACTCACCTCCGCCGCATTGGCTGCAGCGCTCGCTGTGGACGCTGTCGCACTAGGCCTTCCCGAGTACCCGCTGGTGCCGGGCGAAGCGATCATTCGCACTGCGTATCCCGAGGCGCTGGCGCAGACGCTGTCGGCGCTCTCGACGCGGTTCCCGAACATCGGCGTGCTCGACCAGATCGATGGTCGCCCCGTCTACCTGATCTCCTACGGGCTCGGCAAGGGCCAGGTCTACCACGACGTCGAGCAGGCGCTCCTGCAGCTCGTGGCCAAGGGCACGCTCACGTGGTCGGAGATGAACTACGTCGGCCAGACGGGCGAAGGCAACACCGACAGCCTGTGGCTTTCGGGGGTTGGCGAGAGCTCGACCGGCTACCTCGATCAGTATGCAGTTCCGCTGCTCGGCCTGAACGGGGCGCACAAGCGTTCGCGCGGCGCGGGCGTCGTCGTGTCGGTCATCGACACGGGCATCGATGCGGCGCACCCCGTGTTCAACGGGACGATCAGCAGCCAGGGCGTGAGCTTTGTGCCCGGTTCGCCGTCGTGGGGCGACATCGCGCAGGGCGTCGACAGCGATGGCGACGGACTGGTCGATGAGCAGTTCGGGCACGGCACCTTCGTGGCGGGCCTGATTCACCTCGTGGCGCCGGAGGCGATGATCCTCTCGGCGCGCGCGCTCGACAGCGATGGACGCGGCAACTGCTTCCACATCGCCAAGGCGGTGGCCTGGTCGGTCGACCGTGGCGCGCATGTGATCAACATGAGCCTGGGCGAGACGTACCACTC
>JBIIRG010000253.1:0-4171 GCA_044341665.1 Phycisphaerales bacterium
CTCGGCGCGGGCGCGCACGCGCGCCTCCTCCGCCTCGCGCTTCTGACGATGCCGCTCTTCCTCGCGCGCGACCTCGGCAAGCCGCTTCTCTTCGGCAAGCCGCTCTGCCTCGCGCACCTTGGCGAGCTTCTCCTCCTCGACGCGGCGACGCTCGGCCTCCTCTGCAGCCCGGAAGCCCGCATGGCGGGCCAGATATCCCGCGCGGATCCGATGCCCGTTGCGGCCTGCGGCGTCCCAGGCCTCGCGCGACAGCTGCGCCAGGGCGTGATGCACCTTGGGAAGCTCCTCGATGCGATGCGACTTGCCGATCCACGCCGCGACATCGGCTGTGGTCGCGGTCGGCTCGACCACGCCGTTCTGATGCAGGACCTCGACGGCGGTGTCGTCCACGATGGGCGCGGGCAGCTCGAACGCCACGAGCAGGGTGCGCCCCGCGACGAAGTGCGGGATCTCGGCGAGCCCCTCGAGGTAGGCGCGCTGGTCCTTGCGCGAGGCGTTCCGCAGATGGTCGAGCGATGTCCGGTGCTGGCGGCGGAAGATGTCGTTGAGCGTCGCGCGCAGGCGGATCGCACGCTCCTCGACGAACGGGTACTTCTCGCCGATCACCTCGCGGACCTCGCTCTCGAGCATCACGCGGAGGTCGTTGACATCGACCACGACGCGCGCAATCCGCGACAGGGCCTCCTCGGCAAGCGCGGGCGTGCTCTCCCAGAGCAGGTAGTTCGTGAGGAGGATCGCCAGCGGATCCGCGGCATCACATCCCTCGAGGACAGGCGTCGGGAAGGTCGGCGTGCCCGTGGCGTACTTCTTGACGAGGGCTGCGAACTTGGGGGCGCGGATCGGTTCCACCTTCATCGCGTCGTGTTCTCCGCTTCGCTGTCGGCGGGACCGCCCGCCATCTCTCCATGATTCGCCGCGCCGGCTGCGGAGCCCGAACCATCCCCCGAACCATCCCCTGAACCATCCTTCGCGTCCTCGCGGAGCACCGAGTCGAGCGCCGCCTGGCGCTTGAGTCGGTCGTCGAGTTCGAATCCGATGCGGGGCACGCGGCCGATGCGCGTCTCATCCATCACGCGCCGCCGCAGGAACCCTGCCGCGGCACGCAGGCCCGACAGGGTGAGCGACGCGCGATCCTCGGGCAGCACCGACACGCGCACCCGCGCCTCGGCGAGGTCGGGCGTCAGCACCACCTCGGTGATCGACACCATGCCCTGCACGCGCGGATCGTTGAGGCCGCGCGCGAACTCCTCCTGGAGCGCGCGACGGATCTCGCCCGCGACCTGCGCGGGGCGATCCGAGGGCGCCGCCGCCGGTCCGAGCGGCCCGAGCGCGCCCCGCGGCTTCGACCGTGCGGACGAAGCCGAGCCGCGTCCGCGGCCTTCGCCGCCTGGCTTGCTCGATCGTGAACCTGGTCCTTCGCTTCGCATGTTCGTGGGCATCTCCGCTCAGGAGCGTCGGACCTCGACCGTCTTGTAGCACTCGAGCACGTCGCCGACCTTGATGTCGTCGTAGCCCACGATCTTCATGCCGCACTCCTGGCCCGCGCGAACTTCCTTCGCGTCGTCCTTGAAGCGCTTGAGCTGCTCGAGGCGGCGATCCTTCTCGACGACGATGCCGTCGCGCGTGACGCGGATCTGCGCGTTGCGCTCGACCACGCCGTCGGTGACGTAGCAGCCCGCGATCGCGCCAACCTTCGAGATCTTGAACACCTGGCGCACCTCGGCATGACCGAGCACCTCGAGCTTGAGCTCGGGGGCGAGCATGCCCTTCGCGGCCTTGAGCACGTCGTCGATGAGGTCGTAGATGACCTCGTACATGCGGATCTCGATGCCCTTCGACTCGGCCATCTGCCGCGCCTTGCCGCTCGAGGTGACGTTGAAGCCCACGATGATGGCGTTGGTGGCCGAGGCGAGCGTGACGTCGCCCTCGTTGATGCCGCCTGCGCTCGCGCTCTTGACCGAGATGGTGACCTCCTCGGCCGGCAGCTTGGCGAGCATGCCCTTGAGCGCCTCGACCGAGCCCTGCACGTCGGCCTTGACGACGAGCGCGAGCTCCTTCTTGCCCTGCTTCTCGAGGTGCTTGAAGATGTTGTCGAGCGTGATCTTGGGCGCAGCGAGCTCGCGCTCGCGGTCGATGCGGCGACGCTCCTCGGCGGCCTCCTCGGCCGCGCGCAGCGATGCGACGACGAACGCCTTGTCGCCCGCGTCGGGCAGCTCATCGACGCCCGAGATCGCGACCGGCGTGGACGGAAGCGCCTCGGTGATGCGCTCGCCACGGTCGTTGATGATGTCGCGCACGCGGCCGTAGCCGCGGCCGATCACGATGAAGTCGCCCTTCTTGAGGCAGCCTTCCTGGACGAGGACGCGCGCCACGGGACCGCGGCCCTCCTCGACCGACGCCTCGAGCACCGTGCCGCGGGCGTTGCCCTTGAAGTCGGCCTTGAGCTCGAGGAGCTCGGCCTGGTAGTCGAGGATCTCGAGCAGTTCCTGGATGCCGTCGCCGCGCGTGGCGCTGGTCTTGACGACTTCGGTCGTGCCGCCCCACTCGGTGGTGTTCAGGTCGTGCTCGGCAAGCTGGCCGAGCGTGCGGCGGATCGTCGCCTCGTTGGCATCGGGGCGGTCGATCTTGTTGAGCGCGACGACAATCGGCACGCCCGCAGCCTTGGCGTGGTTGATCGACTCGATGGTCTGCGGCATCACGCCGTCGACCGCCGAGACCACGAGCACGACGATGTCGGTCACCTTGGCGCCGCGGGCGCGCATGTTGGTGAACGCCTCGTGGCCCGGGGTGTCGATGAAGGTCACGACGCGGTTCACGTCACCCGACTTGACGGGCACGGTGAACGCGCGCGTCGACTGGGTGATGCCGCCCGCCTCGCCCGCAGCGATGTTCGTGCTGCGGATCCGGTCGAGGAGGCTGGTCTTGCCGTGGTCGACGTGGCCAAGGATGGTCACGATCGGAGCGCGGCGACGCTCGTCGAGGCGCTCGCGGTCCTTGAACCGCTCCTCGATGATCTCGGCCGCGGACTTCGCCTCGTCGACGACGAGGTCGATGTCGAACTCCATCATGGTCTCGATCGCCTTCTCGCGGTCGATCGCGCTGTTGATGGTGGCCATCGTGCCGCCGAGGAACAGCTTCTTGATGATGTCGACAGCCTTCACGCCGGTCGCAGCCGAAAGCTCCTTGATGGTGAGCGGCTCGGCGACGTGGATCTGCTGCACCTCGCCGGGACGGCGCTCGACGCGCTGCCCGCCACCCGAGGATGTCGAGGAACCGCCGCGCCCGACGGGCTGGCGGTGTGAACGCATGAATCCACTCGAGCCGTCAAGCCGCGCCTGGCGGTCGCGGAGATCCTGCGCGCCAAAGCCAACGCGAGCCGAATTGCCGGCACGACCCGTGCGCGACCCGCTGATTCCAGCACGACCACGCGCATCGGGACGGCCGCCCGCCCCAGTGCCGGTGCCGGGGCGCCCCATCGGACCACCGGCTCCAGGCCCAGCGGTTCCAGGGCCGACGCGGCGCATCGGTGGCGGAGTCGGCAGGTTGTCGGCCTGCTCCACGCGGATCAGCTGAGGCCCGGAGAGCTTGGTCTTTTCACGCGAGCTGAGCTGGGGCCCCACGGGGCCGACGATGCTCGGACGCGACGGGATGTTCATGACGGGCGGTGCTTCCGCAGGTTTCGCGAGCGACGCCGGCGGTGGCGGTGGCGCTGTGATCACGCGCCTCGCGGACGCCGTCGTCTGATCGCCAGCACCGCCCGTGCGGGCGACCGCAGGGGCCGACGCAGTCGAACCCGTGACGGACGGCGCAGCGGCGGCCGGACGTGACGTCATGGGTGTCGATGTCGGAGCGGATCGAGGGGTTGACGCAGGGGAACCAGAGGGTCCAGTCGACGGCGCCGATGGAGCACGCGCTGCGGGCGCAGCCGAGGACGCCGCACTGGAGGATGTCGCGCCCGACGACTTCGAGTCGGTGCGCAGCGTCATGCGCGAAGAAAGCCCGGCAAGCATGCGCGGCTTCGCGGGCGCAGTCGGGGTCGGGAGAGGCGCGGGAGCTTCCGGTGCAGCACCCGTCTGGGGCGGCTCGGTGGCTCCGGAACCCGCGTCGGGCGCGGCGGTGACAGCGGCTTCCGTCGACGAGACGACGGCGGCAGCGGCGGGCTTGGATTCGG
>JBIIRG010000254.1:0-4164 GCA_044341665.1 Phycisphaerales bacterium
CCCTACCGGCGCATGGCGCGCCTGATCCTGCGCCACCCCGGCGACACCGAGTGCGCCAACCGCTCTGCCGCGCTCGCACAGGCGCTCGCCGCCATCGCCAGCAACCTCTCCGCGGGGCAGCATGCGCTTTCCGTGGAGATCCGCGGACCCTCCGTCTGCCCGATCGCCCGCATCTCGGGCAAGTACCGCCGCCAGATCGAACTCTTGGCCGACCAGGCCTCCGACATCAGCAAGGTGCTCGCCGAAGCGCGGTCGCGGGGCCTCCTCAAGCTCGGCGAGGAGCTGGCCGTCGACGTCGACCCCCTCAGCGCCGTCTGACCGCCCGAATCACGGTCGCCGACGCCGCAAAGGCCCCTGATTCTGCCCTACAATCGCCCCGCTTCGCGCCGATCGCCTTCGGCGCGCGTTGTCGTATCGCACGGGAGTTCCCACCAATGACCCAGACGGGTCCCAACTCGGCCCAGTCCCAGCCCGCCCCCTCGACCATTCTGCCCGCCGTCAACGGCTGGCAGGCTGACTTCGTCGAGTCGCTGTACGCGCAGTACAAGGCCGACCCGACGTCGGTCTCACACGAGTGGCTGAACTTCTTCCGCGGATTCGAGCTCGGGCTCGCCCTCGAGACGCCCGCGACCGAATCTTCTTCGGGCACGGCGACCGCACCCGCGGCACCCGCTGCGAAGCCGGCGGCGACGGCGACGACGACGACGATCCAGCGTCCCTTCAACGCGCCGGCGAGCGCGCACGAGACGCACGCGCCGATCCAGACCCAGCGCAAGGTCGACGAGCTCATCCACCGCTACCGCACGTTCGGTCACCTCGCGGCGCAGCTCGACCCGCTCGGCACCACGCGCGCCTTCCCCGACCAGCTCACGCTCGAGGCGGTCGGCCTCGACGACAGCGCACTCGCGGAGTCGTTCGACCCCGGCACGCTGCCGCTCGCCAACCCTGCGACGCTCGGCGAGATCATCGCCTGCCTCGAGTCGACCTACTGCGGCTCGATGGGCGTCGAGTATCTCCACATCGGCGCCGCCGACCGCCGCGCCTGGCTCGCCAAGCGCCTTGAGGCCGCGCGCAACGCACCGCAGTTCAGCGCCGAGACCAAGCGCCGCATCCTCGCCAAGCTGCTTGAGGCCGACAGCTTCGAGGCCTTCCTCGCCAACCGCTACGTGGGCAAGAAGCGCTTCGGCCTCGAGGGCGGCGAGTCGCTCATTCCCATCCTCGACCAGATCCTCGAATCGGGCCCCGCGCTCGGCGTGCAGGAGTTCATGTTCGGCATGGCCCATCGCGGCCGCCTGAACGTGCTCGCCAACATCGTCGGCAAGAACCTGCAGCAGATCTTCACCGAGTTCGACGAGGCGTGGACCGCGGCCTTCGCCACCGGCGGCGGCGACGTGAAGTACCACATGGGCTACTCGAACGAGCACACCACCTCCACGGGGCAGCAGCTCCGCGTGGTGCTCGCGGCGAACCCGTCGCACCTCGAGTTCGTCAACTCCGTCGTGCTCGGCCGCTGCCGCGGCAAGCAGCGCCTCGTCAACGACACCGAGCGCAAGATGGTCGTGCCCGTGATCGTGCACGGCGACAGCGCGTTCCCGGGCCAGGGCATGGTGGCCGAGTGCTTCAACATGATGCACCTCGACGGCTACACCGTCGGCGGCGCCATCCACGTGGTCGTGAACAACCAGGTCGGCTTCACGACCAACCCGCGCGACACCTTCTGCGGCAACTACTGCACCGACCTCGCCAAGGCGTACGACTGCCCGATCCTGCATGTGAACGGCGACGACGCCGAGGCATGCGCGTGGGCGGCCAAGATCGCCATCGAGTGGCGGCAGGCCTTCGGCCACGACATCGTGGTCGAGATGTGGTGCTACCGGAAGAACGGCCACAACGAGACCGACGAGCCGATGTTCACGCAGCCGCTGCTGTACGGCCGCGTGAAGAAGGCGCGCCCTGCGTTCAAGACCTACCGCGCGCGACTCGTGGCCGAGGGTGCCGTCACCGACGCCGAGGTCGACGCGATGCTCGCCGCCCGCGTTGCCGCGATGGACGAGGCGCAGACCGCGGCCAAGAAGCAGCCGATCGACCCCGTGATCGATCCCTTCCGCAGCGTGTGGAGCGGCCTCACCGGCCAGTACTCGCACGAGCCCGTCACCACGAAGGTGCCGCTCGAGACGCTCGAGTCGCTCGCAACGAAGCTCAGCGAGATCCCCAGCGGCACCACGCTGCACAAGACGATCGCGCGCACGCTCGAGGCCCGCGGCGGCGCGATCGCCACCGGCCACATCGACTGGGCCCTGGGCGAGCTCCTCGCCTACGCGACGCTGCTTGCCGAAGGCCATCCCATCCGCCTCTCCGGCCAGGACGTCGAGCGCGGAACCTTCAGCCACCGCCACGCGGTCGTCAACTGCCAGGAGACGAACGAGGGCTACTGCCACCTCAACAACCTCGCCGACGGCCAGGCGCGCTTCTGCGTGCACAACTCGCCGCTCACCGAGAGCGCCGTGCTCGGCTTCGAGTACGGCTACTCGCTCGGCGACCCGCGCATGCTGGTGATCTGGGAGGCGCAGTTCGGCGACTTCGCCAACGGCGCGCAGGTCATCATCGATCAGTTCCTCGCCTCGGGCGAGGCGAAGTGGAAGCGTGCGACCGGCCTCGCGCTCTTCCTCCCGCACGGCTACGAGGGCCAGGGACCCGAGCACTCGAGCGCGCGCCTCGAGCGCTTCCTGCAGCTCTGCGCCCACGACAACATGCAGGTCGTCTATCCCACGACCTCGGCCCAGATCTTCCACCTCATCCGCAAGCAGGTGAAGCAGGGCTTCCGCAAGCCGCTCGTGGTCATGACGCCCAAGTCGATGCTGCGCAACAAGGCTGCGGAGAGCAGCATCGTCGGCTTCACCGACGGCCACTTCCGCGCCGTGCTGCCCGATCCCGTCCTGCCGCGCGAGTCGGCGGACGCGGTCACCAAGGTGCTCTTCTGCTCGGGCAAGATCTACCACGAGCTCGCCGAGCAGCGCAGCAAGAGCGGACAGGACACGACCGCCATCGTGCGGGTCGAGCAGCTCTTCCCGTTCCCCGACGCGGCCATCAACAAGGTCATCGCGGGCTACCCGAACGCGCGCAAGTTCGTCTGGGTGCAGGAGGAGCCGCGCAACATGGGCGCGTACCGCTTCGCGCAGGCGCAGCTCAAGGAGCTCTGCAGCATCGATGTCGGCTACGTCGGCCGCCCCGACTCGGCGAGCCCCGCCGTGGGCAGCGCCAAGCAGCACGCGATCGAGCAGGACAAGATCCTCACCGAGGCGATCGGCGCCGCGAAGGCGGGCGACGGTCCCGCGGGCGGGCCATCGAACAAGGACGGCACCAAAGAGAAGTCCGCGCAGAAGTGAATTGACTCGCGCTCCGAACGAGGGCCGCCGCGAGCGGCCGCGCACGACCTGAAGGCAACAGACATGGCTGTCGACATCACGATCCCCTCCCCCGGCGAATCCATCTCCGAAGTCTCCCTGAGCGGCTGGCTCAAGGACGACGGCACCTACGTCGAGAAGGACGACCTGCTCGCCGAGATCGAGTCCGACAAGGCGACGCTCGAGCTGCGCGCGCCCGCGGCCGGCACGCTCAAGATCACGACCAAGAAGGGCGACGGCATCAAGGTCGGCGCGGTGGTCGCCTCGATCGACACGGCCGCTGCGCGGCCGGCCGGTGGAGCGGGCGCCGCTGCGGCGGCGCCCTCTGGTGCTAGCGCGGCGGCGCCCTCTGGTGCTGGTGCGGACGGCGCCGGAGGCGCACGCGTCTCAGGCGTCGCGAAGAAGGTCGCCGCCGAGAAGGGCGTCGACACGGCGGGAATCGCCGGCTCGGGTCCCTCGGGCCGCGTGATGAAGGACGATGTCCTCGCCGCGACCTCGAAGGCTCCCGCCGCCACCGAGACGAAGCCTGCGGCAACGCCCGCGCCCGCGAAGGCCGCGCCCGTCGCTCCCGCGCCGACCGGCACCCGCGGCGTCCGCCGCGAGAAGATGACCAAGCTCCGCCAGAAGATCGCCGAGCGGCTCGTCCACGCGCAGCACACCGCGGCGATGCTCACGACCTTCAACGAGTGCGACATGACCGAGGTCATGCGCCTGCGCGCCGAGCACAAGGAATCGTTCGAGAAGCAGCACGGCGTCGGCC
>JBIIRG010000256.1:0-4161 GCA_044341665.1 Phycisphaerales bacterium
AGGCCCCGCGCCTTGATCCAGTCGGGCTTTGGATTTCGGTACAGGTTCTCGCACTGCGCGAGGTCCTGCGCCGATCCCAGGAACGCGAACGGCGCGATGAGCGCGCCCGTGCTCACGCCCGACACGATGTCGAACTCCGGCATCGCGCCCGCGTCCGCCCCGGCGCCCACCTCCGTGCGCTCCTTCCACGCGCGCAGGAACGCGGCTCCGAACGCGCCATAGTCGCCTCCGCCCGAGAGGACCAGGATGTCGATCGTGCGCTCGTCGCCCGTTTCCTGGACCACACGCATCAGCACGGCCCGCGTGGTGTCGACCATGTCGGTCTTGAACTCCGCCTTGCGCATCGCGGCCTGCTCGATGAGCGTGCGCTCGTCCACGATGGGTCGTCGGGGAGCGCACGCTGCGAGAAGCAGGAGCGAGGAGAAGGCGAGGGCCGTTCGGATCCGAATCATCCGCGCAGGATAGTGGATCCGTGTTCAGCGCTGGAAGTCGTAGATGCACCCGAGCGCGAGGATCCGCGTGAGCTCATCGAGCGCATCGCGCGACTCGCGCAGCAGCGCGGGATCGGCGAGATCCTCGGCGCGCAGCGACTCCCGATAGTGCCGCATCACCCATGCCCGGAGTTCCTCCAGCTTTGCGGCGTCCACGATGGCCGCGCGGTTGACCGCTGCGAGATCTTCGCTGGTCATCGGCACCCGCAGCCGCAGACACGCAGGACCGCCGCCGTTGCGCATGCTCTCGCGCACATCCATGAAGATCGCGCGCGCAAGCGGATTGGAGCGATCCGCGATCACGCGGTCGATCGCAGCCTTCACGCGGGAATGCTCCGCACACTCGGCGGGACAGACGAGCGCCATCGTCCCGTCTGCGAGGGTCACGAGCTGGCTGTTGAACAGGTAGCTCTTGACGGCGTCCTCGAGCGACACCTCGTCGCGTGCGATCTCGACGATGGCGAGCGATTCGCCGACCGTGCGCCGCAGCGCCGCGTGCGTGCCGGCACGATCCTCGAACGCGAGCTCGTGGCAGAAGAGCATGTTGCCGTTGCCGACGGCGATGACGTCGTTATGAAACACGCCTGCGTCGATCGCATCCGCATTCTGCTGCGCGAACACGCAGCGCGAGGGATCGAGGCCTCCGAGCGCCGCGACGCGCTCGCTTGCGCTGCGCGTCTGCCGCGCGGGAAACCTCGCGGGAATGCGCGCTGCGCCGCGCGCCGCGCCGTACACGAAGAAGTGCACGCCGCGCTCCTCGCCGCCGTTCGCCGCGCTCGCCGTGAGCCGCGTGTGGTTCGCCGCGCCCTCGTCGCCGAAGTCGTCCTCGGTGCGCGGCGCAAGCGCGTCGTGGACCTCGAACCGCGCGCGATCCGCGAAGATGGCCCGCAGCACCCGCGCCGTCACCGGCGGCTCGATCGCGCGATGGAACATCTCGCGCAGGTTCGCCGCGACGAAGTGCGTCCGCCCGTCGCGCGTATCCGAGCCAGGCATCACCGTCGCCGCGTTCGCCGTCCACATCGCGCTGGCGCTCGACACGCGCGCGAGCAGCACGGGATCCTCCTTCGCGCACTTCGCGAGGATCTCCGCATCGGAACCCGTGAATCCCCTCGCCCGCAGCGTCGGCACATGCGGCCGCTCATGCGGCGGCAGCACGCCCTGCACGAGCCCAAGCACGGCGACGGCCTCCATCTTCGCGAGCCCCTGCAGCGCCGCCGCGCGCGGCGAGCTCACCGCGCCCTGGTTCCGCGCGCTCGCGACGTTTCCGTACGAGAGCCCCGCGTAGCTGTGCGTCGGTCCAACGAGTCCGTCGAAGTTCGCTTCAGGCATATTGGCTCACCAGCGCTCGGAGTCCGATTGCGGCGACAGCGGCCACGGCTGCGTCTCGCGGCCGTTGATGCTGGTGCCGCCGTGGATCGTGCTCGGGATCAGGTGGTTGATGAACTCGTGCGGGAAGCAGGGCGGCGGCTCGGTCAGCGCGTCGAGCCGCTTCGTCTCCTCGGCCGTGAGGTGCACGCGGCACGCGGCGAGGTTGTCCTCGAGCTGCGCCATCGTGCGCGCGCCGATGATCGTGCTCGTCACGCCCGCGCGATCCATCACCCAGCGCAGCGCGACCTGCGCGGGTGTCACGCCGTGCTTGGCCGCGATCTCGCGCAGATGGTCGAGCAGCACGAAGGTCTGTTCGGTGAGGTACTTCGAATCGCTGCGCACGCGCGTCGTGCCATCGTCCTTCGGCCGGTTCTCCCGCGTGAACTTGCCCGTCAGCACGCCGCCGCGCAGCGGGCTCCACGGCGTGACGCCGAACCCGCACTTCCGCGCCATGGGCATCAGGTCGTACTCGACGGTGCGCTGCAGCAGCGAATACTCGATCTGGATCGCGACCGGTTGCGTCCAGCCGCGGAACACCGACTCGTACATCGCCTGCACGCACACCCACGCGGGATGGTCGCTGAAGCCCGAGTAGCGGATCTTGCCCTGCTTGACGAGGATGTCGAGCGTCTGCATCGTCTCGTCGATCGGCGTGTGCACATCCTGGAAATGGCACCAGAGGAGGTCGATGTAGTCGGTCTTGAGCCGCCGCAGCGAATGCTCGACCGCGTTCATCATCGACTTGCGGCTCGAGCCGCCGCCGTTCGGATCGCCTGGCCACATGTTGCCGCCGAACTTCGTCGCGATCACCACGCGGTCGCGCCTGCCGCGGCCTGCGCCCGTCGCGAAGTAGTCGCCGAGGATCACCTCGTTGTGGCCCTTCGTGTAGATGTTCGCTGCGTCGAAGAAGTTGCCGCCCGCCTCGAGGTAGCGCGAGATCATCGCGTTCGACACTTCCTCGGTCGCGCCGAAGCCCCATTCGAGGCCGAAGGTCATCGTGCCGAGGCAGAGCGGCGAAACGCGCAGGCCTGAGCGGCCGAGCGTGATGTAGTGGTTCAGAGCGAGCGTGTTCGCGGACATGCGGGCAGAGTAGCGGGTAGGCTGCGGCCATGAAGGCGATCGCGACCGCTGCCGACCCGAGCACCTGGACCGACGCGCACCTCCATGTCTGGGACGCGGGCGTCCTCCGCGCGCCGTGGTTTTCGCAGGCGCCGCAGTTCGCGGGCAAGTTCGACCTTGCGCGCTACGCGGCCGAGGGTGGCGTGCGCGGTGGAGTCGTCTTCGTCGAGGGCGACATGGCGCCAGGCGATCGCGCGCGCGAGGCGCAGCTGTTTGCCGAGTGGGGGCGTGCGAGCGGACTACCGTGGGCGACGGTCGCGGGCATGGAGCCTGGAACAGGCGAGTTTCCTGCGGAACTGGGCTCAGTCGCTCAAGCCGCCGGCGTCCACGGCGCGCGCCGCGTGCTGCATGGGGCGGACATTCCGTTCGCCACCGAGCGTTTCGCCACGGACCTCCGCGCGCTTGGCGAGCAGGGGCTTTCCTTCGACTTCTGCATCCGCTGGACCGACCTCGCGATCCTCGACGGCGTGCTCGCGTCGGCGCAAGGCACGGCGTGCGTGCTCGACCACCTCGGCAATCCGCCGATCAAGTCAGGATGGTCCAGCCCCGAGCGCAGCGAATGGCAGCGCCTCGTTGCGCGCGTGGCGGCGCACGAACACCTGTGCGTCAAGTGGTCGGCGATGTTCGAGAACGCGGGTCGCGCAATGAGCGCCGACGAGATCCGCCCGTGGTTCGAGTGGTGCCTCGCATGCTTCGGCCCGACGCGCGTCATGTGGGGCTCGAACTGGCCCGTCTGCTTCGCGGGCGCGAGGTTGTCGCAGTGGATCGAGGTGAGCGTGGAACTCACCGGGGAGCTCGGCGTGGACGAGCGGGCCGCGATCCTCGGCCTCAACGCCCAGCGCACCTACCGGTGCCAGGTTGGTGCCAGGCACCAACCGCGCACGTGACGCGTTCGCGTGGTAGGTGCCAGGCACCGTCGCGCTGGCGATGCGACCGCCTTCACGGTCAGAGAATAGCCACCGCGGAGGTGTACCGCGCACCTCCCTGGTCGGCATGGTTGGTGCCAGGTTGGTGCCAGGCACCATCCTGGCACCGCGCGGTGCGTCACATCGTCCAACCGCCATCGATCACATGCACGGCACCCGTCGTGTAGCTCGCCTCGTCGCTCGCGAGATACACCGCGAGATTTGCGATCTCCTCCGCCGTTCCAAGCCGACCCATCGGCTGCCGCGCGATGAACGCC
>JBIIRG010000255.1:0-4161 GCA_044341665.1 Phycisphaerales bacterium
ACAGGCGGCGCGTCGTGCGCGGGATAGTCGAACTGCAGGTGGTAGCCGCGCGCGCCCTGCATCGGGATGCGCACGCCCGCGAGACGACCGAGCGCATCGCTCCAGACGCCTGCGCACAGGACGACCGCATCGGCGGGAATGACCTCGCCGCTCTCGAGCTCGACCGCGGTCACGTTTGCCGACTTCGTCTGGCGGAACGCGCGCACCGAGGCGTCGAAGCGCACCGTGACGCCGTGCCGCGGCAGCGCGCGGATGAGCCCCGCGATGAGGTCGTTGGGGGCGCAGTGCGCCGAGTCCTTCATGTGGATCGCGCCCGCGACCTCGGCGGTGAAGCAGGGATCGCGGCGCCGCAGCGCGTCGCCGTCGAGGCGCTCCCAGCGGTAGCCGAACTTCTCGAGGCTGCGCGCCTCGGCCTCGGCCTTCGCCATGTTCTCAGGCTTCATCACGACATCGAGCCAGCCGTCGCGCGCGTAGTCGCAGGCGATCCGCTCCTCGCCGAGCATGTGCTCGAGCACATCGAGCGTCTGCCAGCCCATCGCGCACAGCACCTCCATGCAGCGGTCGAGGTAGCGCTGGTTGCAGTGCAGGTGGAAGTTCCACAGCCACGACACGAGCTCGCGGTCGAGGCGCGGCTTGATGTAGAGGGGCGCCGTGCGCGAGAACATCCACTTGAGGCCGCGCCACGAGACGCCTGGGCGCGTGAGCGGATAGTGTCCGATCGAGAGGAGTCCCGCGTTGCCGCCGCTGGCGCCGTCGCTGATCGCGCGCGGGACCTCGCGGTCGAGCAGCGTGACCGCGAATCCCTTGCGTGCGAGATGCCACGCGGTCGATGTGCCAACGATGCCCGCGCCGACGACGACGACGTGCTTCTTGAGTCCGTCGGTGAGTGAAGTCGAGAACGGCTGGGCGGTCATGTCGCGCGGAGCATAACGAGACAGGCGCGCGGCGGAGGCCGCGCGCCTGTCGGTTGTTCGCTTCGACGTCGCTTCCGAAGTCGCTTCCGAAGTCGCTTCCGAAGTCATTGTGCCGTTGCGTCGGGCATGCCCGACGGGCTCACGCCTTCTTGAGCGCCGCCTCGTACTCGGCGAGCGTCTTCTTCATGCCGTCCTTCATGCTGCCCTCGGCCGACTTCTCGATGGCCTTCTTCTGCAGCTCGATCGCGCGGGCGACGTCGCCCTTCAGGAACACGACGCGCGCCATGGTGTCGATGAGCGCGCCGTTCTCGCCCTTGGTCGCCTTCATGCCGGCCTCGGCGCACTTCATGGCGAGGTCGAGGTTCGGCTCGGCAACGCCGCCCTCGGGGTCGACGATCATCCATGCGAGCGCGTTCATCATCATCGCGTCGCCCTGCTTCGAGGCGTAGAGCTCCTCGGCGTACTTCCACGCCTCGGCGGGCTTGCCCATGCGCACGGCGAGGATCTGGACGAGCTGCATCTTGAGCTGGTCGTTCGGGGTCTTGGCCAGGAAGCCCTTGATCGTCTCGACCGCAGGGGCGAAGTCGCCGCTCTGCTCGGCCTGGCGGAGCGCCATCATGAGCTTCATCTGCGCCTCTTCGGCGGCGCGCTGCTCGTCCTGGGCCTTCTTGGCGGTGGAAACGTCCCACTTGCCCGCGAGGATCTGCTCGAGGGGGCCGTCCATCTCCATCGGGTGGCCGATCCAGGCGACGTTCGACTCCTTGTCGACGATGAACGCGCAGGGGATGCCGCGCTGGCCGGAGGCGCGCATCCACGGCGCCGACATCTTGGTCGGGTCGCCCGCGTAGACCACGCGGTAGCCCATCGTGTCGCCCTTGCCCTCGACGAAGGTCTTGACCTTCTCGAGCTTGGAGGCCTCATCGGCGCCGCGCTCGCTGGCGGCGACGCTCACGACGATGACCTCGGGGTGCTTCTTCTGCAGCTCGCTCAGGTGCGGCATGGCGGTGATGCACGGGCCGCACCAGGTGGCCCAGAACTCGATCACGTGGACCTTGCCCTTGGCGATGCCGTCGATCTTGTCGCCCTTGATCCACGCGTCGTAGGCGAGCGCGGGCGCGGGGTCGCCGATGCCGAGCTTCTTTGCGGGTGCAGCGGGCGCGGCCTGCGGGGTGGCGGGCTTGATGGCGGTGGCGGGAACGGCCTTGCCACCGTCCTGCGGGAGGGCGAGGAGCGCGGCGGCGAGCAGACTGGTGACGGCGAGCATGAGGTTCCTTTCGGTGGTGCCGCGGCATGCGACCCGATCATGCTACCACCGACCCCGCTACCTCAATGCAGCATCCACCGTGTTTCGCAGCAGCATCGCCACCGTCATGGGGCCGACGCCACCCGGAACAGGGGAGATAAACCCTGCGACCTCGCGCGCCTCGTCGAACGCAACGTCGCCCACGGTGAGCGACTTGCCATCCGGACCCGCGACGCGGTTGATGCCGACGTCGATGACGACGGCGCCCGGCTTGACCATGTCGCCCTTGATGAGTCCTGGGACGCCTGCTGCCGCCACCAGCACGTCGGCGGAGCGGGTCAGGTCGGCGATCCCGCGGGTGAACTTGTTGGTCGAGATCACCGTGGCCTCGGCGCGCATGAGGAGGACGGCGATCGGCTTGCCCACGATGTTGGAGGCGCCCACGATCACGCAGCGTGCGCCGCGCAGCTCGACGCCCGTCGACTCGATCATCTCGACCGATGCGAGCGCGGTGCACGGGACGAGGCTGCGGCGGCCGTAGACGACGTTGCCGATGTTGGCGGGGTTGACGCCCTCGACGTCCTTCTCGGGCGCGATGAGCGCCTGGATGCGCTCGTGATCGACGCCGGCGGGAAGCGGGAGGTGCAGCATGATGGCGCGCACGTCGTCCTCGGTGTTGAGGAGGAGGATGCGGCCTGCGATGTCGTCGTAGCCCGCGCCATCGGGAAGTCGGTGCAGGCGGTAGTCGATGCCGACGGCGGCGCAGGTCTTGGCCTGGTTCTCGGCATAGATGCCCGCCGCGCGATCGCCGCCGACGAGCACCGCGTCGAGGCGGACGGTCCTTCCAGCGGCCTTGATGCGCGCGATGAGCGTCTCGCGCACGGCGCCGCTGAGCGCCTTGCCGTCGATGAGCCGCGCCGTCATCGTGCGGCTCCCCGCGATGCATGGAACGGCGGCAGGTCGAGCCTGGCGAGCGCCTCCTCGTAGCGGCGCAGCGTGCTCTCGACCACGTTGGCGGGGAGCGCCGGGCCAGGGGCCTCCTTGTTCCAGCGGCCCTCGGCGACGAGGCCGAGGAGGTGGTTGCGCACGAACTGCTTGTCGTAGCTCTGCTGGTCGCGGCCCGGCGCGTAGTCGTCGGCGGGCCAGTAGCGCGAGCTGTCGGGCGTGAGCACCTCGTCGACGAGGATGAGCTCGTCGGTGGGCTGGCCATCCGCGCCGAGCGCGAAGCCGAACTCGAACTTGGTGTCGGCCAGGATCACGCCGCGCGCCAGCGCGTACTCGGCTGCAGCGGAGTAGATGGCGAGCGTCAGGTCGCGCAGCCGCGCCATGAGCGGGGCGCCCACGAGCTCGCAGGCGCGCTCGAAGGAGATGTTCTCGTCGTGCCCCTCCTCGGCCTTGGTGGCGGGGGTGAAGATCGGCTGCGGCAGACGGCTGCACTGCTGGAGACCGCGCGGAAGCGGGATCCCGCACACGGTGCCGCTCGCGCGGTACTCGTTCCAGCCGCTGCCCGCGAGGTAGCCGCGCGCGACGCACTCGATGGGCACGACCTTGGCGGCGCGGCACAGCATGGAGCGGCCCGCAAGGCTGCGGCGGTCGGCGTCGGTCAGGCCCGCGACACCCGCGAGATCGGTGCCGAGCACATGGTCGCCGATGATGCCGCGCGAGCGGAGGAAGCCGAACCAGCCGAGGCTCATCGAGGTGAGGAGGCATCCCTTGCCCGCGATCGGCGTCGGCATGACGACATCGAAGGCGCTCAGGCGATCGGTGGCCACGATGAGAAGCGGCGCCGCCGGATCCTGTGCGGTGCGGTAGACGTCGCGCACCTTTCCCTCGCGACGGCCCGGCAGGGCGAGCGCGGTGCGAAACACAGGTGCTGCGGAAATCGGGTGGGTCGGAGAAACCATCGCGCGACAGGGTACACTCCGACGCGCCGCACGGCGGCGCCTGCGTGGCGCGTGCGTGCGCGCGTTTCGAGTCCACCATGCTGCGCTTTCGCGTTCACGA
>JBIIRG010000257.1:0-4142 GCA_044341665.1 Phycisphaerales bacterium
GTCGAGCCGGTGAAGGTGTCGCCGTCAGCATCCGCGAAGAAGGTCAGGCGATCGGTCGCCTCGGCCTCGGTGTTGATGCCGTCGCAGTCGTTGTCCGTGCCGAGGTTCGCGCAGAGCTCCGCGGCGCCCGGGTAGACCAGGATGTCCGCGTCGTTGCAGTCGCCCTCGTCAGAGGCCTCGTAGCCGGCCGGAGCCGTGCAGAAGAGAGCCGTGGTCGAGCCCGTGAAGGTGTCGCCGTCAGCGTCAGCGAAGAAGGTCAGGCGGTCCGAAGCCTCGGCCTCGTTGTTGATGCCGTCGCAGTCGTTGTCCGTGCCGAGGTTGGCGCAGAGTTCCGCGGCGCCCGGGTAGACCAGGATGTCCGCATCGTTGCAGTCGCCCTCGTCGGTCGCCTCGTAGCCCGACTGAACATCGCAGAACTGGGCCGTCGTCGAGCCGGTGAAGGTGTCGCCGTCGGCATCACGGTAGAAGGTCGACTTGCCGGTCGCCGAGGGATCATTGTCGTCCGCGAGCGTGTCGCAGTCTTCGTCCGTGTTCAGCGCGTCGCAGATCTCCTGCGCGCCAGGGTTGATCGCGGCCGACTGGTCGTTGCAGTCGCCAGCGACAAGGGCGAAGTTCGCCGGCTCGTCGCAGAAGCGCTGGGCCGAACCCACGCCGTAGTTGTCGTTGTCGCTGTCCGCGTAGAAGTCGGTCTTGCCAGCGTCAGCAGCCGAGCTGTCGGCGTTGTCCGCAAGCGTGTCGCAGTCTTCGTCGGTGTTCAGCGCATCGCAGATCTCAGTCGCGCCGGGGTTGATCGCGGCGTCCTGGTCGTTGCAGTCGGTGCTGTTGGTCACGCTGCCCGAGATCGCCGTGCACGACTTCGTCGCCGAGCCGGCGCCGTAGGTGTCGACGTCGCCGTCGACGTAGTAGTTCACGCTGTCGACCGCCTCGGCGTCCGAGTTCGCCTCGAGATCGCAGTCGTTGTCGATCCCGTCGTTCGCGCAGTTCTCAACGGCGCCCGGGTAGATCGTGTTGTCGTTGTCGGCGCAGTCGGTGTTCGTCGCGACGCCGCAGGCGGTCATCGGTCCGGCGCCGAAGGTGTCGCCGTCGCCGTCCGCGTACGTCTTGAGGGCGTCGTTGCAGTCGGTGTTGTTGGTCACGCTGCCCGAGATCGCGGTGCAGCTCTTGGTGGCAGCGCCCGCGCCGAAGCCGTCGACGTCGCCGTCGACGTAGTAGTTCACGCTGTCGATCGACTCGGCGTCCGAGTTCGCCTCGCCGTCGCAGTCGTTGTCGATCCCGTCGTTCGCGCAGTTCTCAACCGCGCCGGGGTAGACGGCCGTGCTCGCGTCGTTGCAGTCGGTGTTCGTCGCGACGCCGTTGCAGGCGACCATGGCGCCCGCGCCGAAGCCGTCGCCGTCGCCGTCCGCATAGATGACCGAGTTGTCGTCGCAGTCGCTCGAGTTGGCGACGTAGCCCGAGGGGGCGGACGTCTGGCAGACCGAGGTCGAGGACGCCGAGTTGCCGAAACCGTCCTGGTCGACGTCGGCGTAGTAGGTGACGGGAGCGAGGAGCGCCGCGTTGGTCGGGCAGAGGTCGGTGTTCGAGCTCACGTAGCCGGCAGGCTGGGTGCAGCCCGTGGTCGAGTCGTTCGGATCGCCGGCGCCGTCGCCGTCAGAGTCGCGGTACCAGAAGATGGTGCTGCAGTCGAGCTGCGTGATCGAGGCGGGAGTCGAGGCGCCGTAGACGTTGAGGCCCGGCACCGATCCGCTGTACACCACCGTCGAGAACGGATACAGCACGTTGATGTTGTTGATCACGAACACCGACGTGCTGGTGAAGTTGGCGCTGATCGACTTGAAGCGGAAGGTGACGATCTGGCTGCCTTCGGTGGGCACCGTGTGCGGCTGGCCGAGCGGACGGCCGAACTCGTAGAGCAGGTTGCCGTCGGCGGGCGGATTCGCCTCGTTGATGCCGTAGAAGTCGCTCGCCGCGAGCGGAACGCGCGAGAAGAAGCTCGCGATCGCGCCCGTCGAGCTGATGCCGAGGAACTGCACCTGCGTCGGATCCCATCCGATGATGCAGTCCATGCCGATCAGGCTCGCCGGAATGAGCGGATCGTTGCGCGTCGCGCGCAGCTGCACCTCGAAGGTCTGGTCCGGAATGATGGCCTGCGCGGGACCAACGAGTTGAAGGTCGACAAGCGCCTGCGCCTGCACCTGCGATGCGCCGGCGGCAATCACCGCGCTGGCCACAGCGAAGAGGCAGAAGTCACGCGAAACGAGCAGCGACGACAGATTGGTCGAGCGGAGCATAGAACTCTTCCGGGTATGAAGGAGTCGAAGTCGAGCGGGCCTCATGTGCACACCAGGACGCGGTGTGCGATCGAAAACACAGTCGCCGCACAGGGTGCGACAAGTTCGAACCTAGCCTCGATTTACGTCGATGGAAGCGCGACGCCCCGTATTCGCGGCGTTTCACACGGCCTTGCCTGTTACAGACGTCACACGCGGAGGGGGACGCCCTCCACTGAGAACGTCCGCGATGTGAAAGGAACGTCCGAGAGCCAGTGAACGCCGCGCGCGCACGCGCGACCGCTTACGCGATCGCGGCATCAAGCATCTTCGCGAACTCGGCCTTGGGCTTGATGCCCATGGTCCGCGAGACGACCTGACCACCCTTGACCACGACCACGCACGGGATGCTCTGGACGTTGAACTGCAGCGCGAGGCTGCGGTTCGAGTCGACGTCGACCTTGCCGACCTTCGCGCGACCCTGGTACTCCGAGGCGAGCTGGTCGATCGTGGGTCCGATCATGCGGCACGGCTGGCACCATTCGGCCCAGAAGTCGATCATCACAGGCACGTTGCTGCTGACGACTTCGCTCTGGTAGTTCGACTCGGTGATGGTGAGGGTCGCTGCGCCGGCCATGTGATTGCTCCTGAGTGTCTCGGAAAGGGCGAGGCATGGTAGCGAGCCGCGCGCGGCGCGGCGCGGCTGAAAAACGCTGCGAAACACGCACGAAACGACGCCTGCTGCTGCGGGCGCGTCAGGGCAGCCCGGCGCCCTTGAGCACCGCGTGCGCCACCAGCAGCGCCTCGCGGTGTGCGCCAACGTCGTGCGCGCGAATGATGCGCGCACCACCGCCGTACGCCGCGACCGCCGCCACCACCGAGCCGATAATGCGCTGCTCGGGGTCGGACCGTCCCGTCACGGCGCCGAGGAAACTCTTGCGGCTTGCGCCCACGAGCACCGGCATGCCGAGCGCAGCGAGCTCACTGGTGCGCGCGAGCAGCTCGTAGTTCTGCGCGACCGACTTGCCGAAGCCAAGGCCTGGGTCGAGCGCGATGCACTCGCGCGCGACGCCCGCGCCCATCGCCAGCTCGGCCCGCATGAGCAGGAAGCTCGCGACCTCGCGCACGACGTCGTCGTAGATCGGCGGCTCCGCGTAGCGGTCCGAGTAACTGTCGTCGCCAGGCGGCGCGAGTCGGTGCATTAATACGAGTCCCGCGCCGCGCCGCGCGACGAGCGGGAACATCGCGCGGTCCTCGCATCCCGCGCTCACGTCGTTGACCGCGTCGGCGCCGGCCTCGAGCGCAGCGTCGGCCACCGCCGCGCTCGTCGTGTCGATCGAGATCGCAACGCCCGACCGCGAACGCAGCCGCGCGATCACGGGCACCACGCGCCGCACCTGCTCCTCGGGGCTGATCCGCGCCGCACCGGGGCGCGTGCTCTCGCCGCCGATGTCGATGATGGTGGCGCCTTCCTCGACGAGCTGCAGCGCATGCTGCGCCGCCTCCTCGGGGCAGGCGAACTGTCCGCCGTCCGAGAAACTGTCTGGCGTCACGTTCACCACACCCATGATCGCGAAGGGCTCGAGCGACACGACGCGGTCGGAGCCCGCGGTCCAGAAGCGGGCGCTGTCCGGATCGGTGCTCATGGGGCTGCTCCGCCCGCGGGGGCGGCGGGCGGCGGGAAGGTCGTGCGCCGCTGCACACCCGCCTGTGCCAAAGCCTTGATGACATCGGCGGGAAGCACGGTCACCACGCTGGCGCGCCCCTGCCCGATCTCGACGGCCACGGCGACTGGATTCGCGTCGCGCTCGATCGGAGGCAGCATCGACTTGACCTGCTCCTCGCCCACGAAGCTCGACGCGATCTGGCCGACCA
>JBIIRG010000068.1:0-13190 GCA_044341665.1 Phycisphaerales bacterium
GACGTCGGGCCGGTAGAAGCGGTCGGGCATGATCGAGTAGCGCGCGCTGTACTCGTTCACGTTCGCGGTGCGGTGGCGGATCCACTGCCGCGCGATGAAGATCGGCATCGCGATGTGGAACTTGAACTCGACCATCTCGAACGGCGTCGAGTGGCGGTGGCGCATGAGGTAGCGGACGAGACCGCGGTCCTCGCTGACCATCTTGGTGCCCTGCCCGTACGACACGCGCGCCGACTGGACGATCGCGCTGTCGGCGGTCTGCCCCTCGGGCACGAGCCTCGGCATCGCGTCGACGAGCGCAATGAAGCCGTGCTCGTGGATCGGGATCGACCAGCGGCTCGCCCCGCCCATGACGTCGCGGAACGGCGTCTCGGGAAGCGACTTCTCGATCGGACGCGGCGCAGAGGTGGCGGAGGGCACGGCGGCTTCGGGCATAGCCCTCAAATCTAGCGAAAACGGCGCGGACGGGCGCGACGGGCTCAGTCTTTCCGCAACCGCTCCGCCATCGCATACAGCCACTGCCCGACCGTGGGAGCCGTGCCCTTGAGCGTGGGGAGCCCCTTGGAGCGCAGGATCGGCTGCACGTCGCGCGCCATGGGCCATTCGACCTCGATCGACTCGAGGATCGCGTCGAATGCGAGCTCGGTGGCGCCCGCTTCACTGCGCGTGGCGGGGTAGCCGGCACCCTGCGACGAGAGCGCGTCGGGCGCGGTGAACGCGCGTAACTCCGCCTCGCTCAGAGGGTAGCCGTCGTAGGCGTCGGCGTAGGCGAGGCACGACCAGGCCAGGGCGCGCAGCCGCGCGTCGGTCTCGGCCGCGTTGGCGCGCACGCTGTCGACCATGTTCCACGCGATGATGGTCATGCCCGCGACCGGCACGAGTGCCGCGATCACCACGATCAGGAAGATGGGCTTTCGGGTGGCCATCGCTACATGCGCGCGTTGGCGAGCCGGATGCGCTGCTTCTTGCGGCGCGGGTCGGCCTCCGGCACGGCGGAGAGCAGCGCCTGGGTGTACTCGTGCCTGGGCGCGTTGATGATCTCGTCGCGCGAGCCTTCCTCGACGATCTTGCCGTTGTACATGACGGCGATGCGGTCGCAGATGTGGTGGATGACCGCCATGTCGTGCGAGATGAAGAGGTACGAGAGGCCCATCTCCTGCTGCAGGTCGCCGAGCAGGTTGAGGATCTGCGACTGGATCGACACATCGAGCGCGCTCGTCGGCTCGTCGCAGACGATCAGGCGCGGGTTCAGGCTCAGCGCGCGGGCGATGCCGATGCGCTGGCGCTGTCCGCCGCTGAACTCGTGCGGGTAGCGGTCGGCCGCCTGCTTCCACAGGCCGCACTTGACGAGGAGTTCCTCGACGCGGGCGCGCGTCTCGTCCTCGCCCTTGGTGATGCCGTGCACCTCGAGCGGCTCGCCGATGATGCCGCCCACGCGCATGCGCGGGTTCAGGCTGCCGCCCGGATCCTGGAAGATGATCTGCATCTCGCGGCGCAGCCGCCGCAGGTCGAGCGTGCCCGCGCCGAACACGTCCTTGCCGTCGAAGCGGACCTCGCCGCCCGAGTTCGGGATCAGGCGCAGGATGGTGCGGCCGACGGTGGTCTTGCCGCAGCCCGACTCGCCGACGAGCCCGAGCGTCTCGCCGCGGCGGACGTAGAAGCTCACGTCGTCGACGGCCTTCACGTGGCCCACGGTGCGCTGCAGGAGTCCGCGGCGGATCGGGAACCACGTCTTGAGGTTCTTGACCTCGAGAAGGATGGGCTGGTCGGACTTGGACGTGCTCATCGGGTGCTCCGCGTGTCTGCGAGCGGGCGATGCTACCCGCTCGACCCGCGATTCGCAGCGGAAATCAGTGCAATCGAGGCCCGCTGCGGCGATTCACGCGTCAGGCCGGCGACGGGACAAGGATCTGGACGACGCGCCCGTCGGGCACGGTGATGGTGAACGGCACCTCGATCATGCGCGGCATGCGGCGTCCGCGCGGTACGCCGAGCGTCTCGGTGGCGCGCGCGAAGCGGGTGTACATCTCGTCCACGCTTCCGACGGACTGGTTGAAGATGCCCGTGATCGTGCTGCCCTTCGGGACGATCGACGCAAGCTCGCTGTCGGCGGCGATCTGCTCGATGAGGATGCCGCGCAGGTACGGCGCCTGCAGGGCGCGCGCGCGCTCGGGCGTAGACGTGCTGAACGTGAGGATGCCCGCTTCGCGCATGGCGCGCGGCAGCGAAGGCGCGAGGTTCACGCTCACGTCGAGCTCGGCGAGCGTCGCGGTCAGCGACAGGCGCACGCCGCCATCGGCTGAAGGCTCGGCGTCGGCGGCGTTCTCGCCGCCCCCGGCGCCCTCGTCGCCCCCGTTGCCTTCGACCATGCGCCAGATGTCGAACCGCACCTTGTCGCCCGGCCGGCGGGAGCTCACGATCGCCCGCACGGCCGAGTCGCTCGTGACCTTCTGGCCGTCGATCGCCACGATGATGTCGCCCGAGCGGAAACCCGCCTGCTGCGCGGGCGAACCCGCGGTGATTCGGCCGAGCATCGCGCCCTCGCCCTTGAAGCGGTCGAGCACGTCGCCGAACGGCGTCGCGCCCATCCGCACGCGGTCGAGGCTCAGGAGCTCGACGCCGAGGTAGCCCTTGCGGACCTCGCCCGTGTCGATGATCTGGGTGACGGTCGTCTCGATCATCGCCATCGGGATGGCGAGGCCGATGCCCGCGAACTGCGCCTGGCCGACCGAGCTGCCCGGATTGGTGGCGATCGCGGTGTTCATGCCGATCACGCGGCCGCGCACGTCGGTGAGCGGACCACCCGAGTTGCCGGGATTGATCGCCGCATCGGTCTGGATGAAGTTCTGGTAGTCGATGTTGTCGAGCGCGGTGCTGCGCCCGAGGCCCGACACGATGCCCGCCGACATCGAGAAGCGGAAGTCGAACGGCGAGCCGAACGCGAAGACCATGTCGCCCTGCTCGACGCTGGCGCTGTCGCCGCGGCGGGCGGGGTGGAGGCCACCGGCATCGACCTTGATGACCGCGATGTCGGTGCGCAGGTCGAGCCCGACGAGTTCCGCGTCGCGGAGCTCGCCGTCGAAGAACTGCACCTGCAGCCGCTGCGCGCCGTCGACCACGTGCGCGTTGGTGACGATGTGGCCGGCGTCGTCCCAGATCCACCCCGAGCCGCTCGACGCGTAGGGTGCGACGAAGCTGCGACGCTGCATCGAGTTCTGCGCGCTCACATGCACCACGCTCGGCTCGACGAGGCGGGCGATGGCGCGGTTGGCGCGGTTGATCTGCTCAAGAATGGGCTCGCCGCCCGTCGCCCGGGCCGGATCGGCGGACGCACCCGACGGGAGCGGATGGTCGCCCGCGAGCGGATCGCGCGCGCCCTTCTGCGTGAGCGCCAGCCGTTCATCGGGCAGCCCGGCCTGCGCGAGGACATGCGCCGCCTGCACGATCTGCTCGTCGGCGCGGGCATCGTTCACGCGACGCACGACGAGCGGCGTCGACACGATCGCCACGCCGCCAGCGATCAGGACCACGAGACTGGGGCCGAGGTATGGGAAGGGCTTCATGGTGAAGGGTGTACGGTCAGGTGTGGGGAAAGTTCACGCACCGCGTGCACATCGCGCGATCTCGCCGCCGGGTGCGACGCCGACCGATGCTCAGGCGCGTCCGATCCGTCGGAAGAACTCCGCGCGCTGTTCGTCGGAGAGCGCGTACGGATGCTCGCCGAGCGCACCGCTCCGCACGCGGCCCTTCCAGGTATCGGCCATCTCGCCGAGCGCCTTGCCGAGCGCAACGATCGGGAGCGCAAACGGCGGCTGTCGGTCGGTCAGCCCGAGAAGGTCGTGGGTCACGACCACTTGCCCGTGGCAGACCGGACCCGCGCCGCAGCCGATGACCGGCACGCGGGAGCGGCGCACGATCTCCTCGGTGACCTCGACGGGCGTCGCCTCGACCAGGAGCATGGTTGCGCCCGCAGCGAGCATCGCGTCGGCGTCGGCGATGATGCGCAGTGCCTCGTCGGCGGTCTTGCCCGCGGCGGAGTAGCCGCCCACCTGCTTGGCATGCTGCGGCCGCGAACCGATGTGGGCGACCACGGGAATCCCCGCCCGCGTCATCTTGGCCACCAGCGGTGCGAACGATGCATCGACCTCGAGCTTGACCACGTCGGCGTGGCCCTCGGTCATGAACCGCCCGGCGTTCTTGACCGCCTCATCCTCGCCCGCCTGGTAGCTCATGAACGGCATGTCGGCCATCACCAGGCAGCGCGGCGCGCCGCGCTTGACCGCCGCCGTCAGGGTGACGAGGAAGTCAAGCGGCGCGTGCAGCGTGTTCGGATGCCCGAGGATGACCTCGGCGGCGGTGTCACCGACGAGGAGGACGGGGACGCCCGCCCGCTCGAACCAGCGGGCGGTGGTCGCGTCGTAGCAGGTCAGCGCGGCGAAGTTCCGGTGCTCCCGCATCGCCCGCTGCAGCGACCGCACGGTCACGGCGGCGACCGTCGGATCGGGGCCCGCCCACCCGCTGTCGGCGGGCTTGGTCTCGGCATCGGCTGCGGGGCGGGTCGGCGGCGTTGATCGCTCCATGGAGCGCGGATGATAGACCCTGCGCCCCTCCGATCCGCCGCCCCTGCCGCTAGAACCGCCTCGATTGGTTCGGCACGATGTTGTCGCGCCCGCAGACGACCCAGTCGGCGATCTCGACCGCTTCCGAGAAGCTCTCGCGCGCCGCCTCGAGATCGTGGCACGGAGACAGCACCTGCCCTGCGGCCAGATGCTCGATGGTGGGAACGGCATCGCCCGCCACGAGGGTGGTGGCCCCCGCGGTCGGCAACAGGAGACCCGTCAGGCCGGGGGTCACCCCGTAGAGCGGGAAGAGGTCCACGCCCGCCGCCAGTCGATCGGGCGCCGCGACCGTCCTCTGAATGACGGCGATCTCATGCCCGAGCGTCTTCGCGAGGTCCTGGTCGCCCGCGTCGTGCGCCTCCTTGAGCGACGCGATGAGCTGCACTCCGATCGCCTCGCGCTCGCGTTCCGACACGAGCCACTGCGCCTTGTCGAAGGCAAGCAGCCCGCGGCGGTGGATCGGATTGAGGCAGGTGAGGAAGACGTGCGTGATGTCGTCGGCGGCGACGCCGGCGCGCTCGGCGAGGCGCGGGACCAGCGCCTGCGGCGGCAGCGAGGGATCGACGAGGATCCTCGCGCTACCCGCGACGATCAGCGATGTGGTGGCGTGCGCAGGGCGGACAGCGCCGCGCTCGCCCCAGTGCGGGTTGGCGGCGAGGGTGCCGATGGAGATGACGCGGACGGTGGCGGACATGGACGGCACTCTATCCGCGCGGGACGCGACCGCTTGTCGAGCGCGCTACTCGACGAGTCCGTCGCGCGCGAGCTTGCCGATCGGGTTCGACGGATCGCGCCGCTTGGCGCGGAGCGCCTCGACGACGGCCGGGGGGACGAGCGTCGCGAGCGCGTCGAGCGATCCCCCGAGGGCGGCGATCTGCTTGATCAGGCTCGAGCTCGTGTAGGCGAAGCTCTCGCCCGTCACGATGAACACCGTCTCGATGCCCGCGACCTGCCGGTTGGTGATCGCCAGCTGGCACTCGCTGGCGAGGTCGGTGATGTTGCGGATGCCGCGCACGATGGCGCAGGCGCCGACCGAACGCGCGTAGTCGACCGTGAGGCCCGTGTAATGCTCGACGCGCACCGCGGCGCCCTGCGGCTCGGAGGCCATGAGGTCGGCGACAAGCACCTTGGCCAGCGCCATGCGCTCCTCGAAGGTGAAGAGCGCCTCCTTGTTGGGATTGCGGCCGATCGCGAGCACGACTTCGTCGAACATGCCGCGGCTTCGGCGCAGGATGTCGAGGTGACCGTAGGAGATCGGGTCGAAGGAGCCGGTGTAGATGGCGAGGTGACGCGGCACCCGCGCATCCTAACCGCGACCGCTGGCACAGCCCGCATAGACCCACCTGCGCACGGGAGGATCGCAGCGGAAACGCGCTCAAGGCGCTTGCTTCGCCCACGCGGAATTCGATGTTTCTTCTGTTGACGGTCGCGTAAGGGACTCCGCGACCCCGACAATTCGACTCCCATCGGCAACCCCGATCGGACTCGAATCATGGATCGGCCCTGCATCGGAATGCCTCCCCGATCAGGGCTTCCCGAACTCCGTGTGGACCGGGGTGACTGAGGAGCACCCCGGCCCGCTGAACATAGACCGCGGCCCGCCGAGCAATCGGCGGGCCGCGTGCCATTTTGACCTCGATCGAACCGCGCCAACGACCAGCGCGGGCCGCGCGCCTCAGGCCGTCACGGCGCCGAGCGCGGGCACGGGCGGGAAGTCGAGCTCCGTCTCATGCACGTGGTTGTAGAGGTTGGTGAAGGTCATGACCGTGATGGCCGCAATGACCTCGATCGCGGCCTTGTCGTCGTAGCCCGCGGCGCGGAACGCGGCGAGCTCGCCGTCGGTCACGAACCCGTCCTTGTCGAGGACCGCCGCCGTGAAGTCGAGCAGCGCCTGCAGCCGAGGCGTCGCGGCGTGGCCCCCGCGCGCGTCGAGCGCGGCCTTGGCGTCGACTCCTGCACCGGCGGCGAGCTTGGTGTGCGCTGCCACGCAGTACACGCAACCGCGCCGCTCGGCGGACAGCAGCATGACGAGTTCCTTCTCGGCCTTGGTGAGCGCATGGGCGTGATCGACGCTTCGCATGAAGGTGACGAACGCGCTGAAGATCTCGGGATGCGCCGCGAGGCCCTTGAAGATGTTGATGGGGGCGGAGGCGAGGACGCGGGCTGCGTCACCCGTGGCGTCCTTCGGTTCGACGACGGCGAGTCTGGGCATCGAGCTTCCTTTCGTGCTGCGGCCGATGCAGCGGCGACGATCGCCGCGGCGCGATGCGTGGGAGCACCTCGGGCGACGATAGGGTTCGTCGCCCGCGCAACTCAAGCCGAACTCATGAGGCGGGCGGATCAGCGCGCCGCGGACGAGGACATGCCGGCCTTGCGGAGGCCAGCGCCCTCGAGCAGCGTGCGGAAGTTCTCGCCGAAGACGAAGTTCTCCTCGGGGAACGCGACGCCCGCGCGGTTCTGGTCGAGATGGCTGAACATCAGTTCGATCCGACCGACGGGAGCCCACGCGTTGTCGGCGAAGCTGAAGCGGTCGACGATCCCGACCGTGCTCGCGCCCATCTCGTCCATGCGCTCGATGGTGGCGTCGTAGCGGATCGTCTCGCCCGGGTTGACGTCACGCTCGAACGTGGCGGAAACAACCTTGGCCAGCACGACTTTCTCGCGGAAATCATGCACGCTGCCCACGAGGATGCCGGCGGTCTGCGCCATGCCCTCAAGGATGAGCGACGTCGGCATGACCGGGCACGGCGGCAGCTCGGCGGTGGCGCCGAAGTTCTGGTGCAGATGCTCCTCGGCCAGCGAGACATTCTTGACCGCCACCATGCGGGTGCGCGGCTCGAACGCGATCACTCGGTCGATCCACATCCAGCGCATTTACGCGCCCAGCTTCCGCTCGACGAAGTCGCACAGGCTCTTGACGGTGAAGTAGTTCGGCAGCTTGGTGATCTGCGGGTCCTTCTCGAACTCGCTGACGTCGACGTGCGGAACCTTCTCCTTGAGGAGCGCGATGCCCTTGGCGGTGACCTTGCCGGCCTCGACCAGCGAGGGATCGGTCATCAGGTTCTCGGGGAAGAGCTCGCCCTGCGCGATCTTGAACGGCTTGTCCGGCGCGGAGAACTTCTTCTCGAGGCGGAAGACGATGTCGAGGTAGTCGATGCTCTCTGCGCCGAGGTCGCCCTTGAGGGTGGCGGTGGACACGACATCATCCTCGTCGACGCCCAGGGCATCCACGAGAACGTCACGCACGTCGGCTTCAATGTCAGCTCGGCTCTTGGCCATTCCGGTCTCCAAACGGCTCCGTCGGGGGAGCGCTACCTCGTTGTCACAGCCCTGCGCAGCGGGCGCAGGCCCGTCGGTCAGTTGCGAAGGGCGCGCAGTATAAGGCGACCCGCCACCGCTGTCTCGGCGGGCGCATCATTCGACGTAAGCCCTCTCAAGACAGAGCCTTGCGCCTTGAATACGAACGTGCCGTCGTCCTTGATCTTCTCAAGGCTGACCTCGACCTTGAGGGTCTCGCCAGGCCGGACGAAGCTGCCGTAGCGCAGTGCCTTGACCTCGCCGAGGACCATGCGCGGGTGCCCCCGCTTCTCGAGGACGGCGCGGGCGGCCTGGGTGAGCGCCTCGACCATGAACACGCCGGGGAGCACGGGGAAGCCGGGGAAGTGGTCCTGCAGATACTCCTCCGCGGCAGTCACGTTCTTCACGGCCACCGCCGAGGTGTCGGTGAGCTCAAGGAAGCGGTCGACAAGCTGGAAGTGCATCGCGGGAAGGTACCACGGCGACCCGCGGCGGAGGGGCATGGCGAGGGCGCCGAGAGTGCGGTTTTGGCGCGCTGCAAGCCGATATCGGGACTATGTCAAAGACCGCTCGGACTGCCTCGGCGCGCACTCGCGCGTCGGAGGACGCTACGGATGTCACCATTTCCGATCCCAGCATGCTCGCGTGGCTGCGCGCGGCGTGGGTGCTTGCCGCAGGCGCGTTCACCCTCGTGGTGCTTGCGCTCGCGAGCTTCAACTCGGCCGATCCGCCGACGGCCGCGGTGGCGGTGCCCAACGAACCGCCGCTGAACCTGTGCGGTCGCTTCGGTGCCGCAGTCGCGTACCGGCTGTACGAGATCTTCGGCGTGGGAGTGTGGGTGCCTGTCCTCTACCTCGGGACGGTGCTCGCGTTCCTCGCCTCGGGACGTGCGCTGACGCACCCGTTCGTGCGGTTCATCGGCGCCTGCGTGATGATGATCGCGGCAGGCGGCCTGCACAACGAGTGGTTCCCCGGCGTCGGACCGGTGGCGGGATACCAGGCGGGCCTGATCCCGATGTCGCTGTCGCTCGAGCTGCACGAGCACTTCGGCGTCGGCGCATCGCTCCTCTTCCTGATGATGCTTGCGATCGGCGCGATCGTGATGGCCGACACGCTCGTGGCCATGATCCCCGGCGCGGTGGCGAGTTCGCTCGGATTCCTCGCGCCGATCTGGAACGTCGATTGGTCGGGCGCGCTTGCCTCGCTACGCGAGCGCGTGGGCGCGATGTTCCCGCAGCCCGCGGTGGCGACGGCGGCGCCTCGCGCGCGTCGTGGCGGCTCGAAGGCTGCTGCGGCGACGGCGGTGGTCGAGGAGGAGGAGGAGGACGAGGAGCAGGATGCGGACCTTGAGGATGCCGTCGAGGAAGCGGATGAAGTCGAGGAGGACGACGCCGAGACCGACGACGACGCTCAGGATGGCGACGAGGCCGATGCCGTTGCGGAAGAGGACGAGGACGCCGTCGCAGCCTCGGCCGTGACGAGGACCGCCTCGGATGACGAACTACGCGCGCGGCTGGCGAAGCTTCCCGTCAAGATGAACACGAAGACGGCGTCGGCGCAGCTGAGCGACGCGGACATCCCACGCACCCCCGACTACTCGGGCTACCAGTTCCCGACGCTCGACCTGCTCGACGAGCCCGAGGGCAACTACTCCGAGAAGGCGGCGCAGGTGGCGCAGGACCAGGCGCTCGTCCTGACCAAGACGCTCAACACCTACGGAATCAACGGCGAGATCAGCGAGATCGAGTGCGGACCCGTCGTGACGGTGTACTCGGTGGAGCTCGAGGCCGGCACGCGCGTGGCGCGCCTCGAGACGATCGCGAAGGACATCGCGCGAGCACTGACCGCGCCGAACGTGCGCATCATCCCCAACATGGCCGGCAGCACCGCCGTGGGCATCGAGGTGCCCAACAAGGTCAAGGAGAAGGTGCGCCTCAAGGAACTCATGTCGGGCGGCCAGGCGCAGGGCATGATGCTCCCGATGTTCATGGGCAAGGACTCGTCGGGCGAGCCGCTCGTCCTCGACCTCGCCAAGATGCCGCACATGCTGATCGCGGGCACCACCGGCTCGGGCAAGTCGGTGTGCATGAACACGATCATCATGAGCTTCCTCTACACGAAGCGCCCCGACGAGCTCAAGCTCGTGCTCGTCGACCCGAAGATGGTCGAGATGGCGATGTTCGCGGACATCCCGCACCTCGCCTGCCCCGTCGTGACCGAGATGGGAAAGGCCGCCGCGATCCTCGAGTGGGCCGTGACCAAGATGGAGGAGCGCTACGAACTGCTCAAGGAAGCGGGTGTGCGCGACATCAAGACCTTCAACGCGATGGGCGAGGACGAGCTGCGCGCGCAGATGAACGTCACCGACGACGCGGAGTGGGCGCGCGTGATGAAGAAGATGCCGTACATGGTCTTCGTCATCGACGAGCTCGCCGACCTTATGATGACGAACAAGGAGGTCGAGCAGTCGATCGTGCGCATCGCCCAGAAGGCGCGTGCGGTCGGCATCCACCTGATCCTCGCCACCCAGCGTCCGCAGGCGACGGTCGTGACCGGCCTCATCAAGTCGAACATGCCCTGCCGCGTCGCATTCAAGGTGGCGTCGGGAACCGACAGCCGCATCGTGCTCGACCAGAAGGGCGCGGAGCTCCTGCTCGGTCAGGGCGACATGCTGGTGGTGACGCCCAGCAAGACGGATGCAAGCCGCTGCCAGGGCACGCTCGTCGACGACCGCGAGGCGCGCGGCGTGGTGAAGTTCCTGAAGACAGTGGCCGCGCCGAACTTCGAGCGGCAACTGCTGACGCTCCGGGCGGCGAACAAGGGCGAGGGCGACGGCGAGGGAAGTGGCGACGCCGCCAACGCGCATAAGCAGGACACACTCTTCGACCAGGCGGTCGAGATCATGATCGAGTCAGGTCGCGGCAGTGTTTCGCTGCTGCAACGACGGCTGGCGATCGGCTACGGCCGCGCCTCGCGTCTCGTCGACCTGATGGGCCAGGCGGGCCTGCTCGGCGAGCACAAGGGCTCGCAGGCTCGCGAGGTGATCGTGTCGATGGAGGAGTGGCAGCGCATGAAGGAGCTGCGCGACCAGCAGGAGCGCGAGGGAACGGTGTTCCAGCGCCCGGGCGACTCGGACGACGACGCCCTTCGCATGCATGACGAGGAAGGCTACTGAGGTCGACACGTCAAGCGAATACTCACGCGGCCCGCGCCTTCGCGCGGGCCGCGTTCGTGATGGTGCCTGGCACGCGTGATGGTGCCTGGCACGTGCCAGACAGTGCACGGAAGTGCACGACACTTGCCACGCACCGATCAAGGCCAGCCGAATCACGCCCCCCAAACGCTGTTCTGGGCCAACCAGGGGCCACTTTCGAGCAACCGGCACGTGCCAGACAGTGCACGCGAGTGCACGGCATGTGCCAGGCACCGATACACTCGGGGGGCGATGGCTGAATTTCATCCGCAGGAACCCGACGAGCTTTGGCGGGACGGAGACACACGTCCCTCGAACGAGACCGAACTCCTGTTCAGGAAGACGCTCGAAGTCGCCCTCGCCGACAAGCCGTGGATCGTCATCCAGAACCTCGTCGTGCAGGCGTTCGATCGCGTGGGCTCGCGTGAGATCGACTTCCTCGTGATCGACCCGCATCGCGGCATGGTGGTCATCGAGGTCAAGGGCGGCGACTACCAGTTCTCCCCCCGCTTCGGCTGGCATCGCCCGACGGAAGACCCCGACCACCCCGAGGTCTTCACGCGCGGCGCGCCGAAGCAGGCCTCGACCGCGATGTTCCATCTCGTGAACTACATCGCAGCGCGGCTGCTGCACGACCCCGCGCGGCCACCCTACCTGCATGGATGGCTGGTCGCGCTTCCCGACGCCGAGATCAAGCAGTCCACCCTACCGCCTGAGGCGCAGGGCCACGTGATCGACGCCAAGCACTGCCGCGACCCGCAGAGGCTCGCCGCCGACATCGACGACCTGCTGGGTGCGCTCGCGCTCAAGTTCGGATCGGTGGTCTGCGGCGAGGAGTCCTGCATGGGCGAGATCACCAGGCAGCACATCCTGCCCTCCATGCACGTGCGGTTCGCAGTCCGCGACGACATCCGCCACGCCCGCACCATCGAGAACGACGCCATGCGGCCCGTGCGGCTCATCATGGATGCGGCACACGAGATGGACCGCCTGCTCGTGCGCGGCCATCCGGGGACCGGCAAGACCTTCGCATCGCTTCACCGGGCAAGCCGCGAACTGCGCGCGGGAAAGCGCGTGCTCGTCCTGTGCTTCAACATCCCCCTGGCAGCATCGCTCACCGCGCGACTTGGCGCCCAACCGGTCCGCGCAGACACCCCGCCATGCGAAATCCGCGAGCGGCAGTGCGTGGTGGCCCGCGTGTTCGCGCTCGCCGAAAGCGCGGCGCGTCATGCAAGTCCCGCTCCGAACCTGCCGCCCGCATCGGAAGGCCCCGCGCACTACGCCGCGCTGCTTGAGCAGCTCACCCTCGCCGCACGCGCCGGCGCCTTCGGCCACTTCGACTCGATCATCGTGGACGAGGGCCAGGACTTCTCCCCTGCCATGCTCGACGCGCTCGATGCCATCGCGGGCGGCGGCGACACGAGACTGGCGCTCTTTCACGATCCGAACCAGCGGCTCTACGAAGGCGCGGGCGAGCGCGAACTCTGCGCGCGCTTTGGCAATCCGCTCGTCCTCAACGAGAACCTGCGCAACTCGCGCACGATCACGGCGTTCCTACGCACGCTCGACCCCACGCGGCTCGGCGGTCTCACCGCCCCGCCGTCGGTGCGCCAGGGGCAACCGGTCGTCGTATGGGAGTACGCGCACGGCGACACCGCCGCGCAGCTCGACGCGATCGACCGCATCGTGCGCCATCTCGTGGAAGTCGAGGACGTCCGCGACAGCGACATCGCGCTCCTCTCGCCATTCACGTTCGCCAAGTCGTCGCTCGCGGGCATCCGGGACATCCGCGGTCTCCCGCTGCTGTCCCTCGAGGCGGCGGCGCGGCGTGGACCCGACGCGGCTCCCTGCCTGCGCCACGAGACGCTCCACCGCTTCAAGGGCCTCGAGGTACCCGCGGTCATCCTGCACGACGTGGCTGGCGGCGGCCGCAACGTCGCATTCGAGGCGATCCTGACCGCCTGCAGCCGGGCGCAGCACGCGCTCTACGTGCTCCGCTCCTCCAACTATGCGGGCGGTGCAGCGCTTCCCGTGCAAGGCGAACTCCCCTGAAGGCCGATGGACACCACATGATCGACCAC
>JBIIRG010000069.1:0-13148 GCA_044341665.1 Phycisphaerales bacterium
GGCGCGGTGCAGGTTCATCGCGCCGGTTCCACGGTCGGAGATGTACACGAACTCGTCGGCCGACACGAAGCGGGGCATGCCGTCGTTGCCGTCGTACTTGGTGAGCTGCGCGAAGGTCTTGGCGGTGGGGTCGTAGAGCCAGACGTTGCGGTTGTCGGGGCCGTTGTAGCCGCGGCGCGACCAGCCCGAGCCGCCGCGCTCGAAGAGCACCTTGCTTCCGTCGGTCGAGGCGGCCGCGCCGCCGCCGAACGCGTCGTGCAGCCGCAGGGGCGTGCCGCCGTCGATCGGCACCACGAAGGGCCGGGGCGAGCGGTAGAGGTCGCCCTCGAGCGTGCTCTCGATGAACGCAACCGTGCGGCCGTCGAGCACGCCCACCGAGGTCAGCAGAAAGCCCGCGTCGAGCTCGGTGAGCTGCTTCAGGTCGCTGCCGTCGGGCTTCATCGACCAGAGGTTCTTGAGGCCCTCGCGGTCGCTCTCGAAGACGATGCGCGCGCCGTCGGGCGTGAAGGCGCTGCGCGACTCGGCCGACGGGTTCGATGTCAGGCGCGTGGCCTCGCCGCCCAGCGCCGGCGCCCGCCAGAGGTCGCCGCGCCAGGAGAACACCACCGTCGCGCCATCGGGCGACAGCGAGGGGAACCGGGGCAGGTCGACCTGTGCGGCCATCGCGCCGTTGGCGGTGAAGGCGAACAGGAACACGCTGAGCAGTGGCTTGATCGGGTTGGTCATGACGGTCTCCCGGGCCCGCGCGACCGCGCGAGGGGGGCGCAGTCTACGGGCAATTCCGGGCCGATTCGGCGGGCAGGGTTCCATCTGCGCGGGCAAGTCCGAAGAAAGATCGGAGGTTCACCAAACTCGGTCGGCTTATCCGCCGATCCCTCCACGAGACAGGAACACGCGCACCGTTGCGCGCGAAGGCACAGGGGTCACCCCGCCCGCGCATCGGTGCATCAGGAGAAGAACATGCACTCGAACCGATCCACCCGCAACGCGCAGCAGCTCCGCTCGCTCATCCAGAACATGGGGCGCTCGATCGACGAGGCGCGCACGCGCCGGCTTGGTCCGACGGTGCCCCAGGCGCCCGCATCGCCGCCAGCGCGCAACGAGCCGGCGCCCAAGCCGCAGGCGCAGGTGCAGCCGCAGTCGCCCGCGAACGCTGGCAACGTGGGCACCCCGCCCATCCGCTCGGCCGACGAGATGTTCGTCGAGGGTGGACAGCGACTGAAGGCGCGACCGAAGCGGCCGAACTGACTCCGCGTTGGTCGCCGCCAGGCTTGATCCGTCACTCCCCGCACGCCGCGATCGCGGCGTGCTGTCTTTCGCCGCAGCCGCGTTCGTTATCCTGATCGGATGAGCAACGCCGCCGCCACGCCCGGACCCGCCGATACCATCCGCCCCGAGAGCCTCGGGTTCCTGAAGGAGCTGCTCGACACGCCGAGCCCGTCGGGCTTCGAGCGCGATGGACAGCGCGTGTGGATGAGCTACGTGCGCGGATTCGCGGCACGCACCTGGAACGACTCGTACAACAACTGCTTCGCGTCGTTCGGTCCCGAGGGCGCGGGGGTGCCGACCATCGCCGTCTGCGGCCATGCCGACGAGATCGGCCTGATGGTCAACCACTTCGACGACAAGGGCTTCGTCTACTGCAAGGCGATCGGCGGCATCGACACGGGCTCGATCGTGGGCAAGCGCGTGCGCTTCAACTCGAGCATCCCGGGCGTGAAGAACCCCGTGATCGGACTGATCGGCGCGACGGCGATCCACCTGCAGGACAAGTCGGCCGAGGGCAAGGTGCGCAAGATGCACGAGCTCTTCATCGACATCGGCGCCACCAGCGGCGACGAGGCCAAGGCCAAGCTCGCGATCGGCGATGCGGGCGTGTTCCTCGACGGCTTCATGCAGCTCAACGACGACATCGTGGTCGCGCGCGCGCTCGACAACCGCATCGGCACCTGGATCGCCGCCGAGGCGCTGCGGCTGGTGGCGGCGCGCGCAGCCGAGCTCAAGGTGCGCGTGGTCGCGGTGTCGACCGTGCAGGAGGAGGTCGGCCTGCGCGGCGCGCAGATGATCGCCCGCACGCTGGCGCCCGACGTGGCGCTGGTGACCGACGTCGGGCACGCCACCGACAGCCCGGGGATCAGCCACGCGCAGCATGGATTCTTCAAGCTCGCGGCGGGACCCAAGATCGCCGTGGGCGGCGCCATGCAGCCCGAGGTGGTCGCGCGGCTCACCGAGGTGGCGGGCGGCCTCTCGATCCCGCTCCAGCGCGCGGCCACGCCGGGCGGCTCGGGCACCGACACCGACGCGATCTTCGTGCAGGGCGGCATTCCGTGCGGGCTCGTGTCGCTGCCGATCCGCTACATGCACACCACCGTCGAGATGACGAGCCTGCGCGACCTCAACCGCATCGCGCACCTCTTTGCGGGATTCGCGCTGAGCATGAAGCCGGGCGAGCGGTTCGCCGCCACGCTGTGATGCGGCGTGGCGAGCGGCGGACGGCACCGAAGAGCGGATCGAGAGGAACCCGGGGAGTCCTGAGGAACCCACGCCGTCCTCACGCGCGGCGCGTGGACTTCTTCTTGGCGCCGCCCTTGAGGCTGTAGGCGTAGGCCGGCGGGAAGTTCGCGAGGACGAGCTTGCGCTTGCCCTCGTGGCGACGGCGAAGCGACTTGCCGATCGCATCGATCCGCTTGAGGCGCGCGCGCCCCGCGCTGTCGGAGACAGGCGACTTCATCGCACGCACGCCCGCGTACTCGAAGTACACCAGCTCGCCGTTGTCCTTGAGGAGGTCGAACATGCGGCGGAAGATCTGCCACATGAGCTTGGGCGGGAAGTTGTTGAAGGGCAGGCCGCAGACGATCACGTCGTAGGGACCGGCCAGATCGGCATCCTCGATGGGCGCGCAGTGCAGGCGGACCTGCACGTTGGGATGGCGCACGCGGTAGCCGGCGAGCACGTCCTTCTCGAGCTTGCGGCAGAAGTTCTGGTTGATCTCGACGAGGTCGAGATGATCGCCCGCGCGGAGCTTGTTGAGGATCGACTTGGTGAAGGGCCCGGTGCCTGGACCGACCTCGAGGATGCGCCGCGGGCCGTCGACGCGCGCGATCGTGCTGGTCATCGCCTTCGCCAGCGCCGGCGACGACGGCCACACCGAGCCGGTGCTGCGGAAGTTGCGGATGGCCTCGGCGAGGAAGTCGAGCACGGGATGCTCATCCTAGCGCAGATGCCTGCGTTTCGCCGTACAGTCACGCGCCTCCCGAACGAGTCCGCACGAGAAGACCACCATGGCGCTTGTCAACGAGAACTACCTGAAGCTTGCCGCCGGCTACCTGTTTCCCGAGATCGCGCGCCGCGTGTCGGCGTTTGCAGCCGAGCAGCCCGCGCTTGCCAAGGAGATCATCCGCTGCGGCATCGGCGACGTGACCGAGCCGCTTCCGCCGAGCGCCGTGAAGGCCATGCACGCGGCGAATGAAGAACTTGCGAACCGCGCCACCTTCAAGGGCTACGGACCGGGCACGGGGTACGAGTCGGTGCGCGCGGCGATCGCGCACGGCGACTTCCGCGCGCGTGGACTCGATGTGGCCGACGACGAGATCTTCCTCAGCGACGGATCGAAGGGCGACTGCGGCAATATCCTCGAGATCCTCGGCGCGGGAAACCGCATCGCCGTGACCGACCCCGTGTACCCCGCGTATGTCGACGCGAACGTGATGTTCGGCAACACGGGCGCGGCGCTCGCCGGCGGCGGCTACGAGGGCATCAGCTATCTCCCCTGCACCGAGGCGAACGGATTCCTGGCCGACGTGCCCGCCGACGGCGCACCTGCGCCCGACGTGATCTACCTCTGCTCCCCGAACAACCCGACGGGCACGGTCATGGACCGCGCGCGGCTTGAGAAGTGGGTGGCGTATGCGCGCGCTCGGAAGGCCCTGCTCTTCTGGGATGCCGCGTACGAGGCGTACAACCGCGACCCGAACGCCCCGAAGTCGGTCTACGAGATCGCGGGCGCGCGCGACTGCGCGATCGAGTTCCGCAGCTTCTCGAAGTCGGGCGGGTTCACGGGCGTGCGCTGCGGGTACACGGTGCTTCCCAAGAGCGTGATGGCGTACACGCGCGCAGGTGCGGCCGTGGCGCTGCATGGCCTGTGGACGCGCCGCTGGAACACGCGCTCGAACGGCGTGAGTTATGCGGTGCAGCGCGGCGCCGAGGCGCTGTACAGCGAGAGCGGCCGCCGCGAGGTCGCAGCGCTCGTCGACTTCTACATGGAGAACGCGCGCATCCTGCGCGACGGCTGCCGCGCGCTCGGCTGGAAGACCTGGGGCGGCGAGAACGCGCCCTACGTGTGGTGCAAGACCCCGCGCGGCGACGACAGCTGGGCGTTCTTCGAGACGCTGCTGCGCCAGGCGCGCGTGGTCACGACCCCAGGCGCAGGCTTTGGCCGCTGCGGCGAGGGCTACTTCCGCATCAGCGCCTTCAACTCGCGCGCCAACGTCGAGGAAGTGGTTCGGCGGCTCGCGACCGTCTGAGCACGGCAAAACGCATCGCGCCGACCGGTCGGTCGGCGCGATGCGAGAGAGAGGAGAGAGCCGTCCGCTTCCGGGGATCGTCCTGAGGCTGTCCCGTGCCTCGACCCGAACGCGTGTCCCGTCAGAGGAAGAACGCACGAGCCGCCTTGATGGTTCGTTGAGTTTGAGGGGTGCTTGCCCCAAAGGCTGACGTCGAGCACTCCCGCCGTGGGATCGGGTAGGACGTCGAAGGCCCGCGGCGATCACTCCCAGCCGGCCCCAGTCCTCCGTGTCCTCCGTGTCCTCCGTGCTCTCCGTGAGATACACGAGCCCACCCACCCGAGCCGACATCGATCTCGACTGGAGTGACTTGCTCAAGCCTGCCAACCACCCCGAAGGCTCGGGAACTGGGGTGCCGAAAAAACGAACCGCCCGCGGGATCCTCCGCGGGCAGGTTCGATACAGAACTCGGCCTGGGCTCAATCAGGCGCGAGCGGACAGGATTCGGGAAGTCGACCACGGCGAGGCGGGCTGCGAGAACAGCTGCTGCACGCGCTGGTGCTGGCCATAGTCGGCCACGGGGCGGCCTGCGGTGAGCGTCTCGAGCCAGCGGCGCGCGAACGCCTCGGGCTTGGCGCCGGGGAACTGCTCGCGGAAGCGGTCGAGCTCGGCGTGCAGCGCCTTGCTGAGCTCCTCGCGGCCGACGCCGCCATTCTGGTCGAGGTCGAGTCGCTCGAACAGCTTGCCGCTGTCGGCGAAGTCGCGCGCCTGCAGGGTGCCATCGGCATCGGCATCGCGCGTGGCGAAGGTCGTCTCGACGATGTTGCCGACGAGCTGCTCAGGGGTCGCATCGACGACGCCGGACTCGGGCGCCTGGAGCGAGCGCGGCTGGCTTCCGCCGTTGAGGGCCATGGCGAGGTCCATGGCGTCCACCATGCCGTCGCCGTTGTAGTCGCCGTTGCTGGTGGCGTTGTCGCCGGTCGAACCCCAGTTCTGCTGCACCACGGTCTGCGGGTCGTTGCCCGCGTTGAGCACCATGGCAAGGTCCTGCGCATCGACGATGCCGTCGGTGTTGAGGTCGCCCTCGGGGTTCGAGGTGCCCCAGTGCTGCATGATGGTGGCCATCGACACGGTCGGTGCCTCGGCGCCGCGGAACGTAACGCCGGCGGCCGGACCAGCCTCCGAGCCCTTCGCCACCGACGACATCAGCGCCGCAGGCGACGCCCCGACGGGCGGACGCGACAGCGGGCGAAGCGGCGAGGTCGAGAATGCTGCACCGTTGATCTGCATGTGGGCTCCTTCTGGCTGGCGGCACGGGGCCGCGAGGGCTCTCGACATGCAAGGAGCGTGCCCGGGGCTGGCACGCGGGGATCGCGGTCGCGCGCCGCGAGCGTGGATTCCCGCGCGCAAGGAATGCCGAAGGCGCGCAAGAACGGTCGGGCTGCGGGCGAGCACGGTCCGCCACGGGGCCGACGTCATCGCCGGCCAGCATCGCCGACCACCCCCACCACCCGCGATGCTCACTCCTCGTCGTCGACGCGGCCCCAGCCCTGCGAGGGCTTGCGCTTGGGCAGCATCGCATCGGCCGCGGTCGGCACCCGGCCGTCGTTGCCGCGGTAGCCGGTGCAGACGATGAACATCTCCACGCTCTCGGCGCGCGAGGCCCGCGGCTTGTAGCCCCGCGCCTCCTCGAACATGCGGCCTGAGCGCTTGAGGAGCTCGGGGTACTCGCCACCCTCGAAGACCTTCATCGCAAGGTTGCCCCCCTGCCGCAGCCACTGCTGGCAGCGGTCGAGGAGATCGTGGCAGAGGCGCGCCGAGCGGATGGCGTCGCCCGAGGGGTCGCCGGTCGTGTCGGGCGCCATGTCGGAGATCACCACGTCGAACGGCCGCCCGCCGAGGTCATCCATGGTCAGGTCGCGGAGATCGGCCTGGATGAGCCGCACGTTGGGTGGATAGCCGCCGCCGTTGATCTGCTTGAGATCGACGCCCACGACCTCGCCCTTGGGCCCGACGCGCTGCGCCGCCACCTGCGACCAGCTGCCCGGCGCCGCGCCCGCGTCGAGCACGCGATCGCCGCGGCGGATGATCCGCTTGCGATCGTCGATGTCGGTCAGCTTGTAGGCCGCGCGCGAGCGATAGCCCTCTTCCTTGGCGAGGCGGAACCAGTGGTCTTGAACTTCCTTCACGCAGGGATCCTCACAGCCGCCATGCCGGGTGCGCGGTCGGCGCGCGCGTGGGCGCTCGTTCAGTTCGTGACCAGCTCCGCCGCCTTGCGCTCGGCCTTCGGCCGTGCGAGGTGCGGGAAGTAGTCCTGGATCGCCGTCACCGTCCACGCGCCTGCGCGCAGCGCCGCGATCGCGTCGACCGTGGCCTTGGCCGCGGAGATCGTCGTGATCATGGGGATGCCCGCGCGCACCGCGGTGGCGCGGATGCGGCCCTCGTCGGTCTTGCTGCCCTTGCGGGTGGGCGTGTTGATGATGAGGTGGATCTCGCCGTTGGCGATCAGGTCGAGCACCGTCGGGCGCGCGCCTTCGCTGAGCTTGTGGACCGACTTCGTCTCGACCGAGTAGGTCTTGAGGAACGCGGCGGTGCCCTTCGAGGTGTAGACCTCGAAGCCCATCGAGCGGAGGTCGCGGGCGATGGCGATGGCCTCGTCCTTGTCGCCGTCGCGGACGGAGAGGAACACGTTGCCCTTGGTGGGGAGATGCACGCCGGCGGCCATCTGCGCCTTGGCGAACGCGATGGGCAGCGAGCGGTCGGCGCCCATGACCTCGCCGGTCGAGCGCATCTCGGGGCCGAGCACGACGTCGACGCCGGGGAACTTGGCGAAGGGGAAGACCGATTCCTTGACGGCGTAGAAGCCGGTGTTGGGGATCTCCTTCGTGCCGAGCGTGGCGAGCGAGCGGCCCATCATCACCTGCGCGGCGATGAACGGCCAGGCGACGCCCTTCGCCTTGCCGACGAAGGGCGAGGTGCGCGAGGCGCGCGGGTTGACCTCGAGGATGTAGACCGTGTCGTTCTTGACGGCAAACTGCACGTTCATCAGGCCGCGCACCTTGAGGCGCTCGGCGAGGCGGCGCGCCGTGGTGCGGATCTCGTCGACGAGCGCGGGCGACAGCGAGAACGGCGGCACGATGCAGGTCGAGTCGCCGGAGTGGATTCCGGCCTCCTCGATGTGCTCCATCACGCCGCAGACGACCGCGCGCGGCGCGTCGCCGTCGTGCGCGATCATGCGGGCGCGCGTGCCTTCGCTCGGCTCGAAGTCGGCGACGACGTCGACGTCGACCTCGATGGCGTCGCTGAGGAAGCGGTCGATCAGGACGGGCGCGTTGGCGAGGTCGCTCACGTTGACCGCGGTGGTCATGTAGGTGCGCAGCGCGGCCTCGTCCTGGCAGATCTCCATGCCGCGGCCGCCGAGCACGTAGCTCGGGCGCACGAGCACGGGGTAGCCGATCGAGTTGGCGCAGGCGATCGCCTGCTCGAGCGAGCGGGCGATGCCGCTCGGGGGCTGCTTGAGGCCCATCTCGTCGAGCAGCGCCTTGAACCGGTCGCGGTCCTCGGCGAGGTCGATCGAGTCGAGGCCGGTGCCGACGAGCGGGACGCCCGCCTTGGCGAGCCCGTGCGCGAGGTTGAGCGGCGTCTGGCCGCCGAACTGCACGATCGCGCCCACGACCTTGCCCGAGCGGTCGGCGCGGTCGACGCCGCCGCCGTTGAGGCGCTCGATGACGTTGAGCACGTCCTCGAGCGTGAGCGGCTCGAAGAACAGGAGGTCGCTCGTGTCGTAGTCGGTCGACACGGTCTCCGGGTTCGAGTTGATCATCACGCTCTCGAAGCCCATGTTCTCGGCGGCGAACGCGGCCTGGCAGCAGCAGTAGTCGAACTCGATGCCCTGGCCGATGCGGTTGGGGCCGCCGCCGAGGATGACGATCTTCTCGCGGTCGGTGATGCGGATCTCGTCATCGAGCACGGGCTTGCCGTCGATGGTGAACGGCGCCTCGTAGGTCGAGTAGTAGTACGGCGTGACGGCCTCGAACTCTGCCGCGCAGGTGTCGACGAGCTTGTAGACGGGCTCGATGCCCAGCGCCTTGCGGCGCGCGCGCACGGCGAGGATGGTCTCGGGCGAGATGCTGCCGAGGTAGAGGTTCGCAAGCTGCGCGTCGGAGTAGCCGAGGCGCTTGGCCTCGAACAGCGTCTCGCGCGGGAGATCCTCGAGGCGCGCGTACGCGCACAGCGTGTCCTCGAAGGCGACGAGGTGGCGGAACTCCTCGAGGAACCACGGGTCGATCTTGGTGAGCGCGAAGACCTGCTCGATCGTCCAGCCCATCTTGAAGGCGTAGCGCACGTAGAACAGGCGACCCTGCGAGGGGACCGCGAGCTTGCGCGTGAGCTTGTCCTCGGGGATCGGCCACTCGACGGTCGAGCGGTCGGCGACCTGCAGGCCCTTCGCGAGGTCGGCGGCGCTGGCGCGGCGCGTGGCGAGCCACTTGTCGTTGCGGTCGAGGCCGAGTCCGAAGCGCTTGACCTCCATCGATCGCAGCGCCTTCTGGAAGGCCTCCTTGAAGGTGCGGCCGATGGACATGGCCTCGCCGACCGACTTCATCTGCGTGGTGAGCGTCTCGTCGGCCTCGGGGAACTTCTCGAAGGTCCAGCGCGGGATCTTGACGACCACGTAGTCGATCGACGGCTCGAAGCAGGCGCTGGTGTTGCCGGTGATGTCGTTGCGGAGCTCGTCGAGCGTGTAGCCGACCGCGAGCTTGGCCGCGATCTTGGCGATCGGGAAGCCGGTCGCCTTCGACGCGAGCGCGGAGCTGCGCGAGACGCGCGGGTTCATCTCGATGACGACCATCTCGCCCGTCTTCGGGTCGATGCCGAACTGGACGTTGGAGCCGCCGCAGTTGACGCCAACGGCGCGCATGATCGCGAACGCCGCGTCGCGCATGCGCTGGTATTCCTTGTCGGTGAGCGTCATGATCGGCGCGACCGTGACGGAATCGCCGGTGTGCACGCCCATCGGATCGATGTTCTCGATGCCGCACACGATGATGCAGTTGTCGCGGGTGTCGCGCACGACCTCGAGCTCGTACTCCTTCCAGCCGAGGACCGACTGGTCGATGAGCACCTGGCCGATCATGCTGGCGGCGAGGCCGCGGCGGATGATGTCGTCGAACTCCTCGCGGTTGTAGGCGATGCCGCCGCCCGTGCCGCCGAGCGTGAACGCGGGGCGGATGATCGCGGGCAGGCCGATCTCCTCGAGGAACTTGCGGGCGTCGTCGAGGTTGGTGACGGTCTTGGCCTTGGGCTGGCGGAGGCCGAGGCCCTCGACGATCTGGCGGAAGATCTCGCGGTCCTCGGCGCGGTGGATGACGCGGCGGTCGGCGCCGATCATCTCGACGCCGTGCTTCTGGAGGATGCCGTCGTCGAAGAGCTTGCAGGCGCAGTTGAGCGCGGTCTGGCCGCCGAGGGTCGGCAGCAGCGCGTCGATCGGGGTGCCGAGCTCGCGCTCGCGGATGATGATCTTCTCGACCGCCTCGGCGGTGATCGGCTCGATGTAGGTCCGGTCGCTGAAGGCCGGATCGGTCATGATCGTGGCCGGGTTCGAGTTCACGAGGACGACGCGGTAACCCTCTTCCCGCAGGCTCTTGCACGCCTGGGTGCCCGAGTAGTCGAACTCACAGCCCTGGCCGATGACGATGGGGCCGGAACCGATGATGAGGATCGTGTGGATGTCGTCGCGGCGAGGCATGAGCGTCGTCGGTCGGGTGGACCGTTCTCCGGGGCGGGGCGCAAAATTTCTACGAGTGTACACGAATGGCCGCAGCCGAGGCCGGTTGGAATCGCAAGTTGACAGGTTGCTCAGGGGCGGCGACCGTTTCCGACGATGACGCCTGTCCCTTCACTTCCGGTCGCGGCGACCCTGGCGGAATTGCCCGTCGGACCCGCGGTTGCGGCGTTCGGACTTCTGGCGCTGCTCCTCGGCGCGCCGCTGGCGTTGGCGGGACTGTTCTGGCTGGTGGGCGACCGCGCCTACCGCGGCGAGCCCGTGGTCGGATGGCTGCGGCTGGTCTCGATCCCCTACCTGCGGCTGTTCCAGCGGAGCACGCTCGAGGGGCGGCACCTCGTGCCGCGCACCGTCGGGCCGAACGGGCTGATCGTGGTCGCGAACCACTGCGCCGGGCTCGACCCCGTGGCGCTGCAGGCCGCCATGCCGCATCCGATCCGCTGGATGATGAGCGCCGAGATGATGGTGCCCGCGCTCGCGTGGGCATGGCGGCGGCTGCGGATCATTCCCGTGTGCTTCGACAACCGCGACGCGGGGGCGCTCAAGACGGCGATCGCGCACGTGGCGGCGGGCGGCGTGCTCGGCATCTTTCCCGAGGGCGCGATCGAGCGGCCCGCGCGGCAGCTGCGGCCGTTTTCGGGAGGGCTTCGCCTGATCCTGTCGCGCTCCAAGGCGCCTGTCCTCGTGGCGACCATCGATCCGGGCAGGCCGGCGGAAACGGCGTACGCGGCGCTCTTCCAGCCGACGCGTGCGAAGGTGCGCTTCGTGGCGCTGATCGAGCCTGGGTCCGACGGTCATGCGCGCGACACATCGGATCGGATCTTCGAGCTGCTCAAGCGTGAGACGGGCTGGCCCGTGAACGACGCGCCCGCGGGAACGGTGGACCAGGCCGCGGTCGAGAGAAATCTGCGGGCGTTTGCCGCACGCGGCGCATGAGCTCGGGCGCGCCGTAGGATGCGCCGCACATGATCTCGCGAATCGAAGGCATTCTGGAGGATGTGGCCGAGGGCATGGCCGAGGTGCGCGTCGAGGGCGGCTGCACGTACGAGCTGCTCGTGCCTGCCTGCGACGCAAGCGACCTCGCCATGCAGCACGGCCAGCGCGTGTCGTTCGTCACGCTGCACTACCTCGAGTCGCAGGGCCAGGGCTCGCACTTCGTGCCGCGGCTGATCGGGTTCAGCTCGCGCGAGCAGCGGGCGTTCTTCGAGCTGCTCACGACGGTCAAGGGCATCGGCAACCGCAAGGCGCTGCGCGCGATGACCATCACGCACGCGCGCATGGCCGAGGCGATCGCCGCGGGCGACGCGAAGTTCCTCGCCACGCTGCCCGAGATCGGAAAGCGCACGGCGGAGAGCACCATCGTGGAGCTCAAGGGCAAGCTCGACCCGTTCCTCAAGGATCCATCGGCCACGCGGCGCGCGCTCGAGCGGACGGCGGCCTCGGCAACGGCGGTCTCGATCGCGGCGAGCGGGCCGGCGGCCGACGCGGAGGACGTGCTCGTCACCCTCGGCGAGCAGCGGGCGCAGGCGCGCGCGTCGATCGAGCGCGTGCTGGCTGCTGCGGGCGGCGAGGCGCTCGGCGCCGACGAGATCGTGACGCGCGCGCTGCGGTCGCGCGGCGTGAAGTGATGGACCGACGCAAGTGACCGACGCACGCGACCGACGCGAGGCACGGGGAGGCGGCATGCAGGGACCGGCGACACATCGCTACGCGGGCATCATCGCGGGAGGATCGGGCACGCGGCTGTGGCCGGCATCGCGCGCGGCGCGGCCGAAGCAGCTGCTGCCGGTCGCAGGCGGCATGTCGCTGCTCGAGCACGCGTGGCACCGCGTCGACGGCGTGGTTCCGCCCGAGCGACGGCTGCTGTGCACGACCGAGGCGTTCGCGCCGGCCATGACCGCCGTGCTCGGCGCGTTCGATGCCGACAACCTGCTCGTCGAGCCCGCGGGGCGCGACACGCTCAACGCCGTCGGGCTGCTCGCCTTCACCCTGGCGCGGCGCGATTCGCAGGCGGTGCTCGCGGTGCTCACCGCCGACCACCTGATCGAGCCCGTCGATGTGTTCCGCGCGCGGCTGGGCGATGCGTTCGCGCTGGTCGAGGCCGATCCGTCGCGCATCGCGACCTTTGGCATCGCGCCCACGCACGCGGCGACCGGCTACGGCTACATCGAGCGCGGCGCGCCGATCGAGGGCGCGGCCAACGCGTACGCCGCCACGCGCTTTGCCGAGAAGCCCGACGCGATGCGCGCCGCCGAGTACCTGCGCTCGGGCGCATACCTGTGGAACTCGGGCATGTTCGTCTTTCGCGCGCAGACGATGTGCGACGCGATCGCGCGCTTCGCCCCCGCGAACGCGGCGGGGCTCGCCCGCATCGCAGCCGGCGAGGGCGCGGCGGACATCTACCCCGCGCTCCCCCGCCAGTCGATCGACCGCGGCGTGATGGAGCCCGCGGCGCAGTCGGACGACTGGCGCGTGTGCGTGCTGCCGCTCGGCGCGCAGTGGCTCGACGTCGGCAGCTGGCCGAGCCTCGCCGAGACGCTACCCGCCGACGACGCGGGCAACCGCTCGAACGCCCACTGGTGCGACGAAGGATCGCGCCGCATGACCGTCGTCTCCGACGACCCGGCGCACCTCATCGCCACGGTGGGATGCGAGGACCTCGTCATCGTGCACACCGCCGACGCCACGCTGGTCATGCCGCGCGCGGAGGCCGAGCGGGTCAAGGACCTCGTCGCGCGCATTCCAGGAACGTGGAGGTAGCCGTGCGGTACCTCGCGATCGATCTTGGTGACAAGCGCACGGGCTTTGCCGCCGGCGACGACGTCGTCTGGCTGGTGCAGCCGCTCGCGGTGGTCGAGGCACAC
>JBIIRG010000070.1:0-13112 GCA_044341665.1 Phycisphaerales bacterium
GGCTTGTCGCTCACGAACAGCTTCGAGGCCTCGCGGCCGCCGTCGTAGCGCCAGATCTCGGCGGGCAGCGTGACGTCCTCGCTGGCGCCGTCGGCGTAGGTGAGCGTGAGCGGGAGCGGCGTGGGAACGCCGCCGTTGTTGGCAAAGCGCACGATGGTGAACGAAAGCGGCGTCGAGAGCAGCGCCGCATCGCGATCGCCGAGGCGTGCGACCAGCCGCTTGAAGCGCTCGCGGTCGTCGGGCGTGACATCGAGCTCGTCGAACGTCGAGTAGAAGTCGAGCAGCTCGGGAAAGCGGTCGGCGCGCACCGCGAGATCGGCGTTCCCGAGCTCGCTCAGCGTCTGCGGCCGTCCGTCGCGCTCGGCCTTCTTCTCGGCCTTCACCTCGGCGGGATCGCGGGTCTCGAGCGTGTAGCGCGTGACCTTCTCGACCGACACGTCGACGGGCCGCGTGGTGTAGAACCAGCCGCGCCAGAACCAGTCGAGGTCGACGCCCGACGCATCCTCCATCGACCGGAAGAAGTCCGCCGGCTCGGGACGCTTGAACGCCCAGCGGCGGCAGTACTCGCGGAACGCGAAGTCGAACAGCTCGCGCCCGAGCACCGTCTCGCGCAGGACGTTGAGCGCCGTGGCGGGCTTGGCGTAGGCGTTCGGTCCGAGGCGGCGCACGCTCTCGGAGTTGGTCATGATCGGCTCCTGCGTGTCGCTCGTCATGTAGTCGATGATGCGCTCGGGTTCGCCGCGCCCCGACGGGTACTTGCGCTGCCACTCCTGCTCGGCGAGGTACTGGACGAAGGTGTTGAGGCCCTCGTCCATCCAGGTCCACTGGCGCTCGTCGGAGTTGATGATCATGGGGAACCAGTTGTGGCCGACCTCGTGGATGATGACGCCCACGAGTCCCCACTTGGTGCCGGCGGAGTAGGTGCCGTCCTTCTCGGGGCGCGGGCCGTTGAAGGAGATCATCGGATACTCCATGCCGCCCACCGGTCCGTTGACGCTGATCGCGACGGGGTACGGATACGGACACGCGTGCCGCGAGTACGAGTCGATCGTGTGCGCGATGGCGTGCGTCGAGTAGCGGCTCCAGAGCGGCTCGCCTTCGACAGGGAAGTAGCTCATGGCGAGCGCGGCGCGATCGGTGCCGGGGATGGGCGCCTTGGCGGCGTCCCAGAGGAACGCGGCGCTCGCAGCGAAGGCGACGTCGCGCACGTTCGCGGCGGAGAAGCGCCAGGTCTTCGTTCCCTTGGGCGCTGCCGCACGATTTGCAGCCGCCTCCTCGGGCGTGGTGATGAAGCGCGGCGTCTCGTCGTTTCGCGCGGCGGCGAGGCGTTCGCGCTGCGCGGGCGTGAGGACATCGCCCTCGTTCTGAAGCTCACCGGTCGCGGCGACGGTCCAGGTGTCGGGCACGGTCACCGCCAGCGTGTAGTCGCCGAACTCGAGCGCGAACTCGCCCTGGCCGAGGAACTGCTTGTGCTGCCAGCCGCGGACGTCGTTGTAGGGCGCGGCGCGCGGGAAGAACTGCGCCATCACGTAGAGCGGCGCGAGATCGGCGTTCTTGAGCTCGGGGTCGGACTCGCCGAGCAGCTCGTAGTTCGAGCGGGCGCGCGTGACGGTGTTCTTGACGACGTTGAACCGCCACGACATCTCGAAGCGGAACGAGGCGCCCGGTGCGAGCGGCGCGGGCAGGTCGATGCGCATCATCGTGTCGACGACCGTGAACGGAAGCGCCGCGCCGTCGGGGCTGGTCACCGTGAGCTCGCGGTAGCCGCCCTCGAACTCCTGCTGCTCGACGAGGTTCCGCAGCAGACCGATGCCCTGGGTGCCCTTGAGCTCGGGCGCCGCCTGTGCGCGCGCGCCGAGCGAATCGCGGCGAAAGCGGTTCTGGTCGAGCTGCATCCAGATGTAGCGGAGCTCGTCGGGCGAGTTGTTGTGATAGGCCACGCGCTGCATGCCGCGGAGCTCGGCCCGCGCGGGATCGAGCGTGACCTCGATCGCGTGATCGACCTTCTGCTGCCAGTGCCGCGGGCCTGGCGCGCCTGAGGCCGTGCGGAAGTCGTTCGGCGTCGGCAGCACCTCGTCGAGCTGGCGGAACGGATCGCCCTCGCGCAGCACAGACGGGGGGACGGCACGTGCGTCGCCGCCCTGGTCGAGCGAGAGGTCGGGGGGACCTGCCAGCGCGGGCACGAATGCAAGGAGCATCGAGGCGAGTGCAGCGAGGGAAGCGGTCATTCGCGCACTGTACGCGCTTGCCGACGCACCGATCCACGCTCCGATCCGAGCGCCGATCCACGCGCCGACCGCCGCAACGGTGCGCTACAGCCCCAGCGCCTCGCGCTCGCCCCGCTCCACGAGGCGGCGCCCCTGCTCGCCCCGGCCGAGCGCGGCCATGAAGCGGCCGAGGGCCATCGTGGGAAACGAAAGGCGATAGAGGTGGTAGCGCAGGTAGAAGACCTTCGGGAAGCCCGTCCCGGTGAACTCGGCCTCACGCCAGCCTCCGGCCGGGTCACCGTCGGGATTCAGGCGCGCGTCGGCGGCGGCCGACTCGGTGAGCTGGTTGCGGCACAGCCACTCGATCGCGCGGCGCAGGTCGGGATCGTCCGGTCCGTAGATCTCCTGCAGGACCATCGCGCCCCACGACGTCTGGCTTGCGGTCGACGGTCCGCGCCCCATGCGCGTGCGGTCGAGGTACGAATCGGCGCTCTCGCCGAAGCTTCCGTCGGCCTGCTGCACCGACTTCATCCATCGCCCTGCGCGCGCGATCCACGCTTCGTCGCGCGGGACGCCGCAGCGGATCGGGCCGATCACAGCCTGCCAGGTGCCGTAGATGTAGTTCACGCCCCAGCGGCCGTAGAAGCAGCCCTCAGGCTCCTGCCGCGCGCGGATGAACTCGAGCGCGCGCGCCACGGCGGGGTGATCCTTGCCGATGCCGTGCCACGCAAGGCACTCGAGCACGCGGCCGGTGATGTCGGGGCACGAGGGATCCTGCATCGCGTTGTGATCGGCGAAGGGCACGTACTCGAGCACGCGACGGTCGCGCGTGCGGTCGAACGCGGCCCAGCCGCCGTCGTCGTTCTGCATCGCAAGCAGCCAGCGCACCCCACGCTCGGCGGCGGCCTGGTTCGCCGCGCCACCGGTGCGCGCGAGCGCCATGGCCACCATCGCCGTGTCGTCGCAGTCGGGGTAGTGCGCGTTGTCGTACTCGAAGAACCAGCCGCTCGGCGCAACGGGCGCGTCGCAGTGCGCGGTCCAGTCGCCCGCGGTGCGGCACTCCTTGCCCACGAGCCACACTGCCGCACGCGCGGACGTGGCATCGACCGAGTCGAAGCCGCAGTCGGCGAGCGCGTAGAGCGCGATGCCCGTGTCCCACACGGGCGAGAAGCACGGCTGGATGCGGATCGCCGCGTCGCCGCCATCTCCACGCTCGACGAACAGCCGGTCGAGCTCGGCCTCGGCGCGCCGCACGAGCGGGTGCGAACGCTCGTACCCGAGCGCAAACAGCACGATCTGCCAGTAGACCATCGGCGGGAAGATCGCGCCCACGCCGCCCTCGCCAGCGCGCGCCTCGATCCACGCGAAGGCGCGGCGGATCGCATCCTGCCGCCACGGGGTGCCGCCGCGGGCGTGCAGCCACTTGAGCACGCGGTCGACGCGCAGGAAGAAGCGCTTCCACGACTCGGGCGCATCGTTCGAGGGCTTGAGCACATGCCGCGCGTCGTGGTCGACGAAGAGCTCGCCGATCCCGAGCGTCGCAGGCAGCTCGCGCGTCGGCCGCCGCGTGGCCACGATCGCAAGCGGCAGGATCATGGTGCGGCTCCACGCGCTCACCTTGTCGAGATGGAACGGGAACCACCGCGGGAGATCGACGATCTCGGGCGGAATCGCGGGCACCGCGTTCCACGAGACCTGCCCGAGCGCCGCGAGGTAGAAGTTGGTGAACGAGTTGCAGCGCTCCGCGCCGCCAAGGTGGCGCACGATCGCGCGCGCCTTTCTCATGTGCGGCGCCTCGGGCGAGTCACCGAAGAGCTTGAGGCAGAAGTAGGCCTTGACCGTCGCAGAGAGGTCCGTCGCCGAGCCCGGGTACTGCCCCCAGCCACCGTCTTCGCGCTGCTGGGTGCGCAGGTACGCCACGATCCGCTGCAGCGTCTGCGGCGGGCGCCCGTCGGCGAGAGGCTGCGCCTCCTGGCCGAGGATCCATTTCATGAGCAGGTACTCGCTCTGCAGGATCGAGTCGCCCTCGAGCTCGCCGCACCAGTGGCCGTCGGGCTTCTGCAGCGACTGCAGCGCCGCGAGCGCGCGCGCGAGGTGCTGCTCGATCTCTGCGTTGGTCAGCGGTCGCGGCTGCGGGGCGGGACGGCGGAGGGAGTCGTGCGGAACTTCGCGCATCGGGAAACCTGTCGGAAACGGCTGGGCACGCACTGTACCCCACCGTTTCGCGCTGCGTCCGCGGGGATTTCCCGAGGCGACGCGCTACTCCGCAGCTCCCCATCGCGAAAGCACAAACGCGACGTCCCGTGCATCGACGGTGCCGTTTCCGTCGGCATCGCCGTGGTCGTCGTCGACATCACGCCGGCAAGCCGACTCCCAGAGCAACCCGTTCCGCAGTCTCCCCTTCGGGGGCGACTGGCGGGCACCCAAGGTGGTTGGAACGCTCGGACAAATCACTCCTGCCAAATCGGCAAGCGCCGCTGAGGAGCGCTCAGACACACGCCCTTCAGCCCGCCGCGATTCACTCGCAGCGAGGCGTGCCAGAGCGACGAAGCGGCAAGCGCCGCTGAGGAGCACTCAAGCACGCGCTCAGAACTTGTCGAGCTCGCGGATTGGCACTGGCCGGCGCTCGCGCGCGCTGCGGATCGCCGCCTCGAGCACGCACTGCGTCTTGAACGCGTCCTCGAAGTCGGGCATCGCCACGACGGGCGCCCCGCCCGCGACCATGGCGCAGATGTCGGCGGCCTGGCTGATGAAGCCGTGCTCGTAGCCGATCAGGTGCGCGGCGGGCCAGTAGTGCCCAGCGTACGGGTGCGAGCCGTCGGTGCACATGATGCGGCTCCAGCCGCGCAGCTTCGGCTCGAGGGTGTGGTCCCACCACTCGAGCTCGTTCATGCGCTCGAAGTCGAACTTGAGCGAGCCCTTCTCGCCGTTGATCTCGATGTTGTTGCGGTTCTGGTTTCCCGTCGCGAGGCGCGTGGCCTCGAAGGTCGCGACCGCCCCCTGCTTGAAGCGCGCGAGGAAGAGCACCGCGTCGTCGACGGTGGACTTGCCCGACTTCTTGCCGCTCGACCCCGACTTGGCGCCCTTGCCCGAGATCTCGCCGCCCGCGTTTGCGACGATCGCGCGCTCCTTGACGAAGGTCTCCTCGATCGCACCGACGACCTCGGTCACCTCGTCGCCGGTGATGAAGCGCGCCATGTCGATGATGTGCGCGTTGAGGTCGCCATGCGCGCCCGAGCCCGCGAGATCACCCTGGAAGCGCCAGAGGAGCGGCGTGTCGGGACCGCCCCAGTCCTGCAGGTAGGACGCGCGCACGTGGAAGATGCGCCCGAGGCGCCCCTCCTTGACCAGACGGTGCGCAAGCGCGACCGCGGGGCAGCGGCGATAGTTGTACCAGACGAAGGTCCGCACGCCCTTCTTGGCGGCCGCGCGCGCCGAGAGCACCATCTTCTTCGCGTCGGCGAGCGTGCCCGCGAGCGGCTTCTCGCACGCGACGTGCTTGCCCGCCTCGAGGCAGGCGATCGACATCTCGGCGTGAAGGTGGTTCGGCGTCGAGACGTCGACGAGCTCGATCTCGGGGTTCGCGAGCAGGTCCTTCCAGCTGACGGTCGAGTTCCGCCAGCCCCACTTGGCCGCGAAGGCGCAGGTCTCCTCGGGGTTGCGCCCCGCCACCATGCGCATCTCGGGCGCGCGCTTCAGGTCGAAGAACTGCGCGCACTTGCTCCACGCGGTCGAGTGCGCGCGGCCCATGAACTTCGTTCCGATCAGCGCGACCCCGATGGGGCCGCTGGCCTGCTGCGCGGGAATGACCTTCGAACGCGTGTCCTTCGCCATGGCGTGACTACCTCGGGGAGCTCTGTGCGGGCGGCGCGGAAACCCGCGCGGAGGGCGTATGCTAACGCGCGCCTTCCCGCCGCGATCCGCGGGAAATCAGGGTCGAAACGCAACGCGCCCGCGAGGGGCGGTATGCTCCGCGCATGCTCGCTCACCTCTTCTTCTGCGGACTCGCTGCAAGCCTCGCCTTTCCCGCTGCATGGAGGACCGCGCCGACGTCGGCGGCCACCGCTCCCGTGCCGTCTCTCGCCGCACCCACGGCTGCCGACGAGTTTCCCGAGGACTGGTTCTGGCGCATGGGCGACACGGGACCGCGCCACCGCGAGATGACCGGCAAGCCTGCGCCCAAGCTCGAGCTCAAGGGCTGGGTCGGCGACAAGGCCGAGATCGATGCGCTCAAGAAGGGCGACGTGCTCGACGCCCTCAAGGGCAAGATCGTGATCGTCGACTTCTGGGCCACCTGGTGCGGCCCCTGCCGCAAGGCGCTGCCCAAGAACGTCGAGATCGCCAAGGAGTACGCCGACCAGGGCGTCGTCGTGCTCGGCGTGCACGATTCCTCGAACGGCTTCGACACGATGGAGAAGGTCGCATCGGCCGCGGGCGTGAAGTATCCGCTGGCGATCGACGACGGCGGCAAGAGTGCGCGCGCCTGGAACGTGGGCTTCTGGCCGACCTACGGCGTGATCGATCGCGCGGGAGTGCTGCGCGCCGTGGGTCTGCGCCCCGAGCATGTGCAGGATGTCGTCAAGAAGCTGGTCAAGGAGGCCCCGCCTGCCGCGAAGGAAGGCGACGGAAGTGGCGCGAGCAAGACGCCGAAACTCGCCAAGCCCAAGGCGGAGAAGCCGGCCGACGCTGGCGAAGGCACCTCGACACGCGCCGATCGACTTCCCGCCGAGCTCCTCGAGGGGAACACCGCACGCCGCAGCGCGCTTCAGAAGTTCGATCTCTGCCCGCAGGCGCCGGAGCTCGCCTGGGCCACGCAATGGATGAACACCGACGGCACGATGGGCGAGGCACGGACGCTCGCCGAGCTGAAGGGCAAGGTCGTGGTGCTCGACTTCTGGGCGACCTGGTGCGGTCCCTGCCTGGCGGCGGTGCCCAAGGCCAACGACCTACTCAAGAAGTACAAGGACGACGGCCTCGTGATCATCGGCGTCTGCAGGCCCGATGGCGGCGAGAAGATGGCTGGACTCGTCAAGTCGAAGTCGATCGCGTACCCCGTGTGCATCGACTCGAAGAACGAGATCAACGGCGCGTACGTGGTCGACAGCTATCCCGACTACTACCTGATCGACCGCCAGGGCCGCGTGCGCGGCGCCGATGTGTCGAGCGACGGGCTCGAGGCCGCGATCAAGAAGCTGCTCGCCGAGAAGTGATGCGGCAGTCGCGGCGGCTGTTACGCCGCAGTGCCCGCGACGCCGTCGCGGGTCACATAGAACAGTTCGCTCGTGATCGGGTACGGCAGCCGACGGTAGTCCTCGTCGATCCGCTGCTTGAGGCGTCCGACGAAGTCGTTCGGGCCGACGCTCATGGCGATGAAGGTGTCGCGTGCGGGCGTGGCGACGTAGAAGTCGCCCTTGAGTTCGCGCGCCAGCCGGCCGTGCAGCGTCGACAGCAGGAGCCGCGCCGCGTCGTAGCCGTCCTGCCGCGCCACGATGGCGGCGCGACCGCCGTCGTGCGAGTCGATGAGCCGCACCTCGAAGTCGGGCGCGTATCGCGCGAGGTTCTCGCGGGAAATCGTGTCGAGGTCGTCGGGCTGGAGGCCCCAGCGCAGCATCTGCTCGGTGGTGATCGAGACGGTCAGCTGCGGCAGGTCGATCACGAACACGATGACGGTGCCGTTGACGAACGGGACATGCGCGACCTGCTCGCGATCGAGCTGCTCGAAGATCGACTCGGGCTGGATGCGCGGCATGATGCGGGCGCGCGCCACCGAGAACGGCAGCGGATGCGACGAGATCTGGTCGCCCTCGAAGAGGCGCTCGAGGTAGTTCTCGACGATCTCCTGCGCGTTGCGCGGATCGCGGAGGACCATGCGGTACAGGTTCTCGAGACCGAGGTGCCGCCCGTCGACGACCACCTGGAGCGGCCCCGTGACCACGGCCTGTCGGGTCGGGTGCTGGCGACGGAGGAGCTCCGCGACGTGCGCGACGAAGGCGTCTGGCTCGAGTGGAAGCGGTTCCATGGCGGTGCTCTCGCGATGACTCGGGTGGGAACTCTGCATGGCCCAGCGCTTGATGCGCCGGACCAGGCACGCACGCGGTTGAAACGGGGCGAACCTCACGCCGTTCACCCTTCGACTTCGGCACCTGCGGTGCGCCGCTTTGTCGAACCCGAGAAAGTTGTCGAGAATCGCGGCGGGAAGCGAGATCGCAGGGCCCAAGGCGGCTTCAGGTGCAGAGCGACGGGCGGTTTTTACGCGTGCGCGTGGACACGGCGGCGCGTGGCCCCCTTCGGCCGCCATCGCGCGACCCCGTACACTGCGGGCCCATGCACCCGTCCCCCGCCGCACGACTGAACGAGTGGTTTGACCTCGCACCAGGGCCTTCGCGCCCGCTGCTCGTGATCGCAGGCCCCTGCGTGCTCGAGGACCCCGCCACCAACCGCGAGATCGGCGAGACCGTCGCGCAGATCTGCGCCGACCTCGGGCTCCCCTACGTCTTCAAGGCGAGCTTCGACAAGGCCAACCGCTCGAGTATCCGCAGCCCCCGCGGCCCGGGCCTCGCGGCGGGCCTCGACATGCTCGCCGCCATGCGCGACCGCCTCGGCGTGCCGACCACGACCGACATCCACCTGCCCGAGCAGGCCGCACCCGCCGCGAAGGCGGTCGACCTCCTGCAGATCCCTGCGTTCCTTTGCCGCCAGACCGACCTCCTGGCGGAGGCTGCCGCCACGGGCCGCGCCGTCAACGTCAAGAAGGGTCAGTTCATGTCGCCCGCCGAGATGCGCAACGTGATCGAGAAGCTGCGCGAGGGCGGCGCCGCCCGCGCCATGCTCACCGAGCGCGGCACCTTCTTCGGATTCAACCGGCTGGTGACCGACTTCATCGGCGTGGGCGACATGATCGACCTCGGTCGCGAGTTCGGCGTGCCGACCTGCTACGACGCCACCCACTCGATGCAGCTCCCGGGCGGCGACAAGACGTCGACGGGAGGCCGGCCCGACCGCTGCGCCCAGCTCGCGCGCGCGGCCGTCGCGGTGGGCGTCGATGCGCTCTTCCTCGAGTGCCACCCCGAACCTCGTCGCTCGGCGTCCGACGCAGCGACCATCCAGCCGCTGTCGGCGGTCCGCGGCATCCTGGAAAGCCTGGTGCGCGTGCGCGAGGCGCTGGCGGATCACCCCGCCCCGATGGCACGCTGACGCCGACGATTCGATTGTGACGAGGAAAGCGCCTACGATCGCACCTCGGTCAACCCCGCGACGACGTCGCCTGCGAAGGAACGAGAACCGATCGAAGCCCCCGATGGAACGGACCTGCGACTGCTGCCCCAATCCCGCCGTCGTGCATGAGACCCTCGTGCACAACGGCATGAAGACCGAGGTGCACCTCTGCGCGGAGCACGCGGCGGAGCGCGGCTACATCCTGCCCACGGGCAACGGTCCGTCGCTCATCGTCGGCAAGCTGCTCGAGAAGTCGGCGACCGCCACGGCGCGCGCCGTCAAGGCGTGTCCCAACTGCGGCATGACCATGCAGTCGCTGCGCGAGTCGGGGCTCGTGGGCTGCGCGCTCTGCTACCGCCACTTCGAGGACGAGCTTGGCTCGCTGATCGAGCGAACCCAGGACGGCGCCACCACCCATGTCGGGCGGCATCCCGCCCACGCCCACGGGCTGATCGACCGCGCTGCGGCGCGCAACCGACTTGCCCGCGAGCTGCGCGAGGCCGTCTCTCGCGAGGAGTACGAGCGCGCGGCGCGGCTGCGCGACGAGCTGCTCGCGCTCGGAGTCGAAGGCGGCATGGCCGACGCCGGCGGGAGCGCCGAGGCGTGAGCGGCACGACGCTTCCCATCGCCGATGGCTCGATGTCCGACTGCGTGCTCTCGAGCCGCGTGAGGCTTGCCCGCAACCTCGTGGGGTACGCCTTCGTCAACCGATCGAGCCCCGAGCAGCTCGCGGAGGTCGTGCACCGCGTGCAGTCGGCGCGCCTGGGCGGACCGTTCGAGGCGGGCGTGCGCTGGGTGAACATCCAAGGCACGGCGCCGGTCGACCGCCTGCTCCTCTTCGAGCGCAACCTCATCTCGCGACCCTTCGTCGAGGCGACGCACCCGCGCTGCGTGGCGATCAGCGGCGACGAGTCGACCAGCGTGATGGTGAACGAGGAAGACCACCTGCGCCTGCAGATGCTCGCGCCGGGCATGCAGCTGCGCGAGCTCTCCGAGCGCATGCTCGAGCTCGACCACTCGATCGAGCGCTCGCTCGAGTACGCGTTTCATCCGCGGTTCGGCTACCTGACGGCCTGCACCACCAACGTCGGAACGGGCATCCGCGTGAGCGCGATGCTGCACCTGCCGGCGCTGTCGATGGTGCAGGAGCTCGAGCGCGTGCAGCGCGCCGCCAAGGAACTGCATCTGGCCATCCGCGGCTTCCACGGCGAGGGCACCGATGCGCTCGGCGACTTCTACCAGGTGTCGAACCAGAAGACGCTCGGCCGCAGCGAGCGCGACATCGTCGAGGAGTTCGCGGGGTCGATCGTGCCCCAGTTCGTGGAGTACGAGCGCGCGGCGCGACGGGTGCTGCTCGAGCGCGACGCGCCGGCGCTCGACGACCGCGTGCATCGCGCGCTCGGCATCCTGCGTTCCTGCCGCCTGCTCTCCCTCGACGAGGCGATCAAGTTCCTCGCGCGCGTGCGGCTCGGCGTGGCGCTCGGACGGATCGACGGCATCCCGCTTGCCCTCGTCAACCGCCTGCTGCTCGAGGTGCAGCCCGCGCACCTCGCGCGCGCGACGGGTGGCTCGGTCGGCAACGGCCGCGACGACCGCGCCCAGCGCGCCGAGCTCGTGCGCGGCTCGCTGCGATGAGGAGCCGGCGACGGGCTTCCGCCGCCGAGATCGATCCGTCTCCGTTGCCTACGCCATGCGCAGGAAGTTCGCGAGCAGCGCCGGGCCATCGGTCGTGAGGTAGCTCTCGGGATGAAACTGCACGCCTTCGAGCGGCTTCGCGGGCGCGCCGCTGGAAAGAAGCGGCGCCTTCCACCGCAGCCCCATCACCTCGCCGCGCGTGGTCCACGCCGAGACCTCGAACTCGGGCGGAACGGTCGCGGGATCGACCACGAGCGAGTGGTAGCGCGTGGCCACGAACGGGTTCGGCAGCCCCGCAAACAGGCCGCGGCCGTCGTGGTGGATCGCCGACGTCTTGCCGTGCACCGGCTCGTCGTTGCGGCGCACGAGCATGCCATGGCAATCTCCGATCGTCTGGTGGCCAAGGCATACGCCGAGGATCGGGATACGGCCGCGGAACCGCGCGATGAGCGCCGCGCTGACGCCCGACTCGCGCGGCGTGCAGGGGCCGGGCGAGATCACGAGATGCGTCGGCGCGAGCGCCTCGGCCTCTGCCACGGTGATCGCGTCGTTCCGCACCACCCGCACCTCGAGCGCGCGGTCGATCTCGCCGAGGCGCTGCACCAGGTTGAAGGTGAAGGAGTCGTAGTTGTCGATCAGGAGCAGCACGAGCCCCGATGGTACGGCGACCTCGGAAGCGTGTATCTTTCCGCACCATGAGCGACGCCACGATTTCCGCCGATCCAGCCGTCTGCCGCGCCCGCCTCGAGGAGTCGGGGCCCGAGGGCTTCGTCATCTCCGTGCCCGGCACCGAGTACGTGCTGCGCCTCCACCTCAAGGGAGCGACCTCCGTGGCGCCTGGCAAGCGCATCTCGGGCGTGATCACGGGTTCGGCGCAGAAGGTCCACCGCGCGAGCGCCGGCGGCGAGTTCATCGAGCCGGTCGAGGGCCATCCGCGCATCGTGCAAGGGCGCGTGCGCGCCACCGACCTCGCGTCCAACCGCGTGCTCGTGCAGGCCGTGGTCCCGATGTGGATCACGCCGGCCGCCGGCCAGTCGGCGCGCGACTTCCACGCAGGCGACTTCGTGAACTTCTACATGGAGAGCGGAGTCACCTTCGCGCCCAACGCGTGAGCCACCCCGCGGACGGCGGCACGCGCACGATCGGCGTCGGCATCATCGGCATGGGCTTCATGGGACGGACGCACCTTGGTGCCTACGCGGCGGCCGAGGGAGCGGAGGTCCGCGCGATCTTCGATCCGTCGATGCGGGCGCCCACGGCGGGCAACCTCATCACGGCCGGCGACGGCGTCGATGCCCTGCTTGCCTCCCTTCCGCGCGCCGCATCGGTCGAGGAACTGCTCGCCCGCACCGACATCGAGCTCGTGTCGATCTGCACGCCCACCGACCGGCACGTGGCGCTCGTGCGCGCCGCGATCGCGGCGGGCAAGCATGTGCTGGTCGAGAAGCCGACCGCGCTCGATGCCCGCGAGATCGACCTCCTGGCCGCAGAGGCCGCGCGGGCGGGTGTCCTGGCGATGCCGGCGCACTGCATGCGGTTCTGGCCGGCATGGGCGTGGATGGCCGACGCGGTCCGCATCGGGACGTTTGGCGCACCGCTTCGGGCGCGCTTCCGACGGATGGGCGCCAAGCCGGCGTGGAGCCAGGACTTCTACCTTGACGTCGCCCGCTCGGGCGGCGCGCTGGTCGACCTGCACATCCACGACGCGGACTTCGTGCGGTTCGCCTTCGGTGAGCCGGACTCGGTCAAGGCGCGAGGCACGCGGATGCACGTGGTCGCGCGTTATCAGTACGCCAGCGGTCTCGTGGTCGAGGCCGAGGGCGGCTGGATGGACGATCCGAACTTCGCGTTCACGATGACCGCGACCATCGAACTCGAGCGGGCGACGCTGGACTTCATGCTCGGACGCGATGCCGAGCTCATCGTCCGCGAACACCCGGCGGGCGATGCAGCGTGCGGTTCGGGGACCACGCCAGGCGGTGCGTCGACCGGCCGCCTCCTTCGCGCAGGCACCGACTACCCCGCGGGCACAGGCTACGACCACGAGGTGCGTGC
>JBIIRG010000258.1:0-4090 GCA_044341665.1 Phycisphaerales bacterium
CCCGGTCCATGCTGTGATTCTGGGCACGGAGCCTGGTCGAACCTAGGCGGATGTTTCCGCAACCGATCGCGCGACGCCCGTCACTGCCCCCAGCGCGCGAGCAGCACCGAGAGATCGGCCGCATCGACGACGCCGTCACCGCTGAGATCCGAAGCGAGGTACCCCGCGGCCGCCGTCGACCGCGACCAATCGGCGAGCAGCACCGCCAGATCGCTCCCTCCGACGGCGCCGTCGCCGTCGATGTCGCCGGGAAACCCAATGAACACCGTCGCATGCTGAAGCCCAGGCACCGTCGCGAGGTTCGGCGCCACACCGAGGTCGGCGGACCCCGCCGCAAGCGTGGGCAGCCACTGGTTCGACAGCACGCCGCTCGTGCGCTCGATGCACGCCGCGAGGGCGATTGCGCCGCGGAAACCTGCGGGGATTCCCAGTTCGGCAAATGGAATGCGAAGCTCGAAGCCCGTGGTCGCCGCCGCAGGCCCAAGCACGTTCGTGTTGTCGAGCGCCACCTCGAGGCCGTGCGGATTCACACCGCCCGCAAGCACGCCGCGCCCCGCGTTGAGCCCGACGTTGCCGCGGTAGGTCTTGGTCGAGAGCGCCGGCGCGGTCGGCAGCGACACGCGGTCCACGTACACCACCGACGACACGGTGTTGACGTAGTAGAGCGCGTCGGGCGCAAATCCCGCGTCAAACTGCGTGCCGTCGAGCAACGCCAGTCCTCCGGGCGGCGCGGGCAGATGCGCGGTGACAAGCCGGTTCTGCCCATTCGCAGCAGCCGGATCGACATCGACGAACAGATTGAGCGCCGTTCCGTCCTGCGGGATGTTCCCCGTGATCGACACGCGCAGCGCGTCGCCATCGGCGCGCGCGTACAGCCGGTTCAGCTCACCCACGTTGTCGCCAAAGCTCGAGTTGACGGCCTGTGTCGACACCAGCGCCTGCGCACCGGCATCGAAGGGAATGCTCCGGCCATCGATGTCGGCATGCGACGTGTCGGCGGGCGGCGTCAGTCCCACGCTTGCGATGAGCCAACCGCGCGCCGGCAGCGACACCGGGTACGCAGCGCGGTTCGTCACGGTCACCGCGGGCAGGCTCACGCCGCTCTCGAGGCTCACGGGCACCGCGCCCGTCTTCGCGACGCCGAACGCCCCGAGGTCGATCGTCGTGCTGGCTGCCGACGAGTTCAGGTTGATCACCACCAGCACCGTCTGCTCCGCGTGATGCCGCACGAAGGCGTACACCCCCGCGTTCGGGCTCGCGACCGGCAGATACGCCCCGCGTCGAAGCGCGACCGAGTTCCGCCGCACGCCGATGAGGGCTCGATAGGTTTCCAGCATGGATCCCGCGGCGCCCCGCTGCTCCTCCACGCTGCGCCCGTCGTTGTTGGCGCTGAACACGGGCGGGACCGTGCCCTGCGTGATCGCCCAGTAGTTCGACATCGGCGCACCCGCCACAGCGCGCCACTTGAACGGCTCGCGCATCGGGATGTCGTCGGCATCGGTGCCCGTCACCGCCTTCGTGCCGCGCATACCGAGCTCGTCGCCATAGTAGATGTTCGGTGGAAACGGCTGCGTGAACTGAATCGCCGCCGCGACTCGCTGCCGCGCCGTGCTGTTCGCGAGGACCGACGCGAGCCGATCCGAGTCGTGGTCGCTCATCTGCGCCACCGCGAGCTTTCCCGCGGGCATCGCAGCGTAGGTCGCGGCGGTCGAGCTGTAGAGCCCCGCCGCGTTGCGCAGATTGACCGCGTCGCGCGACGCGAACTGCCACGGCTTGGTGATCACCGCGCTGAACGCGTTCGGCGCGAGCAGATCGGTGCCGTAGTTCCCCCAATCGCTTGGCTCGCAGAAGATGAACACATCGCTCCGCACTGCCCGCAGCGCCGAGCACCAGGTGTTCCAGAAGTCGATGTCGGCGCCCCAGCCTTCGCCACCCGAAGCCCACGCGTGGTCGATGCGGAATCCATCGACGCCGTCCGACACGTCGCCATCGCCGTTCGGGTCGAGCCACTTGCGCGCCCAGCCGATGATGGCGTTCACCGTCGGCGGATGATCGAGATTCCAGTGGACGAACCCGACCTGCGCGCCGTTCCAGGTGTTGAACGAGTACCCCACGTAGCTCGTGTTCGCGGCGTTGGTGAACGCAAGCCACGGGTCGTACGGGCTCGCGGGGTTCTGGAACGCCGACTGGTAGTACGGCGAGCTGTGGCTCACGCCGTAGGCCACGAAGTCGAGGATGACCTTGATGCCGCGCGCATGCGCCGCGTTGACGAACGCGAGGAACTGCGCCTCGCTGCCGAAGCGCGGATTGAGCGTGTCGGGGACGCCGTGCTGGTAGCCGTGGTACGCCGCCGACGGAAAGATCGGCTGGAGATAGACCATCGTGACGCCGAGGTACTGCAGGTAGTCGAGGCTCTCGGCCGACGCGAGGCCGCCGAAGTCGCCAAATCGCGTCTGCACCGACCCGGTCACGTCGAGGTTCGAGTCACGCCAGGCGATCGGCATGATCTGGTAGATCACCTCATCCTCGAACGGGCGGACGATCGGCGCCTGTCCGAAGGCGCCACAGGTCACCGCGAGGACAGCGGCCGAAGTGGCCAGCGACGCGATGCGGCGGCATGCAGGCGAGACTCGGAGCACGCTCCTGGCGACGGTTCGGGAAACGGCTCGGGACACGGCATTCGGCATGCGCAGAGCCTACATCAGAAACAGCCCGTCGCGCCGCGCACACTCCAATTCCCGCCGCAGCCCCGCTAGGCGCCGCGCACCATGCTGAGAATCTGGCTCGCGTCGGTGTTGCGGGCACTCTGCTCGACCTGCGGCCGATACTGCGTGTAGAGCCCCTTCGCGCGCTCGACCTCACGGGTAAAGAGCGTGCGCAGGTCGACCGACGACAGTTTCCGACCGCCGGCGTAGTACTGCTTGGCCACCTGGCCCATCGCGTAGGTGGTCGCGAAGGTCATCGCGGCTCCGGTCGCGGTGCCCACCAGCTTGCCCGCGGTCTTTCCGCCGATCTTGCGGGCGAACCCGCCCAGCAGGTTGCGCGCGAGGTTCTCCACCACCTGCGATGTCATGCCGACACCCACCGTGGCGATGAACTCCTTGATGTGCCCGCGATCGAGCGTGACGCCGTACGCCTTGCCGACGCCGTAGACCATCTTCATCTGCAGAGGCACGATGGCCATGGTGGCGAGGCCCTGGGGCAGCAGCTCGAGCCCGCCGTTGAGGATCGCGTAGCGCAGGATCGACGCATCCACGTCGCGACCGACCGCACCCGCATCGGGCGGCGCCGGAATCGGGGGCGCGGCGACCGGCCGAGGCTGTTCGAGCGGGATCTCCGCAAGCGCATCGGCATCGCGCACGGTCGAGGCGGCGATGCCCGCGTCGATCGCGAGCGCAGCGCGCAGGCGCTCGAGAAACCCCCGTTCCTCCGTGCCATGCGCGCCGTCGGCGTCGCACACCGCCACCGCCATCTCGAACGCGAGCGCGCGCGACTCGGGGCCCTGGAGCTTGGAGACTTCGGCTTCGAGCGTGGTCTGGCGGAGGATCACCCGCTTGTGCGCGTTGGCAAGCAGCCGCGCGTCGTCATCCGAGCCCCCACCCGACAGTCCGTCGATCGCGTCCTTGATGCGGTTGCGTTCACCGTCGGTGGTCGCACCGTCGGCGTTGGCGGCGAGGATGGTGATGGCGGCGAGCGCCTCGACTTCGGTTCGTTCCATGGTGACTTTCTAGATGAAGCTGGCGGGGATCCCAGAATCGTCCCCGCTCGGTTGCCGCGTGGGGTGACATACCAGCGGCCCGCGACGTGGCGACTGTGTTCGGCCGATGGCACCGGAGGTTTCAAGCTCGCGCGTGATTCTTCGTCCATCGGAGAGTCGTGCCTCGGTAGACTCGACCCATGTCAGATTGGGCGGGAACATCAACGCTTGGAGCGGGAGTGGAGCACCTGCCGCTCCTGACCACCATCGCCGCGGGGTTCGCGGCGGCGTGGGTGCTCGGGCTCATCACCCAGCGGCTCGGACTTTCGCCGATCGTCGGCTACATCCTCGCCGGCGTGGTGATCGGACCACACACCCCGGGCTTTGTGGGCG
>JBIIRG010000259.1:0-4084 GCA_044341665.1 Phycisphaerales bacterium
CGGAAGCGGATCGTACCCGCGACCCCGCGCAGCTCGTCGACCACGGCGTCGTCGTAGGTCTTGTTCACATCGGTCACCACGTAGCCGACCGATTCGGTCGTGCGCAACGACTGGCCGAGGATGTTGATGCGGCGCCTGGCCAGGATGCCGTTGATCTCGGCGAGCACGCCCGGCTGGTTGCGGTGGAGGTGCAGGAAGCGGTGCGCGCGCGGCGTGGGCGGCAGCGCGATCTCGGGCAGGTTCACGCTGCCGGCGGTCGCGCCCGTGTTGACATGCTCGACCAGGCGGTTGGCCACGAAGAGGCCGATCCCCTGCTGCGCCTCCGCCGTCGACCCGCCGATGTGCGCGGTGAGGATGACGTTCGGCACCCCGCGCAGCGGCGTGTCGAACGGCTCCTTGTTCGAGTTCGGCTCCGCAGGGAAGACATCGACCGCGGCACCGCCGAGGTGACCCGCCTTGATGCTCGCGGCGAGCGCCTCGAGATCGACGATGTGCCCGCGCGAGAGGTTCAGGACGAGCGCCCCCTGCCGCATCTTGCGGAGCTCGCGCTCGCCGATCAGGTTCGTGTTCTCGCGACGGCCGTCGACGTGCAGGCTCACCACGTCGGACTTCGCGAGGAGATCCGCGAGCGACTTCGCCTTGCGGGCGTTGCCGAGCGGCATGACCTCGGCGAGGTCGTGGTAGAGGACGTGCATGCCCATCGCCTCCGCCAGCACCGAGAGCTGCGAGCCGATGTGCCCGTAGCCGACGATGCCGAGCGTCTTGCCGCGCACCTCGCTGCAGCCCTGCGCGCTCTTGCGCCAGCCGCCCGCGTGGAGGATGCGGTCGCTCTCGACCGCGCGGCGCATGAGCATGACGATCTCGCCGATCGCAAGCTCGACCACGCTGCGGGTGTTCGAGTACGGCGCGTTGAAGACCGCGACGCCGCGGCCCGCTGCGCCCGCGAGGTCGACCTGCTCGGTGCCGATGCAGAAGCAGCCGACGGCGAGCAGCCGGTCGGCCGCTGCGAGCGCACGCGCGGTCAGGCGCGTCTTCGAGCGGATGCCGAGGATCGAGACACCCTTCAGCGAGCGGACGAGCTCGTCCTCGGGCAGCGCGTCGGACAGCGTCTCGACGGTGTAGCCCTCGTCGCGCAGGCGCTGCGCGGCGTCGGCGTGGATGTTCTCGAGAAGGAGCGCGACCATGCGCGACTTCGGGAAGCTCGGCGCGCCGGGAAGCCCGTAGATCCAGAGGAGTTCCTCGACGCTGCGCACGACGCGGTCGGCGCGGGCGACGACGTTCTCGCGGGTGATGTTCTCGCAGTAGGCGACGAACTCCTGCGCCGCGCCAAGGTCGCGGATCTCGCAGTCGGTCGCGCCGTCGCCGACGGCGATCACGGTGCCCTTCAGGCCGAGCGCCTTGACGGCCGCAGGCTTTCCCTTCGGCTTCGCAAGATGCGACGAGGCGTTGTAGCCGACCACCGTCGCGCCGTCCTTCGACCACTCGAAGTCGTTGGCGACGACATGGTCGGCCGCGATCCCGAGCTCGGCGCAGACAGGCACGACATAGTCGCGGAAGCCGGAGCTCACGACGTAGATGCTCGACGCGTTCCTGCGGATCGCAGCCTTATGCTTGCGGAAGCTCGGCGCGAGGCGCTTCTTCAGGAGCTTCACCACCGCGTCGACATGCGCGCGCGTGATCGTGAGCATCGACAGGCGGCGCCTGAGCGACTCGTCGATCCCAATCCGCCCCTCCATGCCGTCGCGGGTGATGCCCTCGATCGCGAGGACCTTCGCCTCATGATCGGGATCCTCCGCGAGCGCCAACCTGGCGATCTCGTCGAGCCCCTCGGCAGCAACGATCGTCGAGTCGAAGTCGAGGATGAGAAAGGTCGGTTCAGCGGGCATCGGGACCGAACATATCGGCACCCCCGCCCCCCGGGTTCAGGGAATCCCACGCGCCAGGCACGCGCCAGGCACGTGCCGTGCACCGCCTGGCACCGCGCGGGCTTAGGCCATGATGCCGCGGACGAGCTCGCCCTTGACGTCGGTCAGGCGGTAGTCGCGGCCCTGCGCGCGGTAGACGAGCTTCTTGTGATCGACGCCGAGCAGGTGGAGCAGCGTCGCGTGCAGGTCGTGCACCTCGACCGGGTTCTCGACGATGTTGTACGAGTACTCGTCGGTCTTGCCCCACGTGATGCCGGGCTTGATCCCGCCGCCAGCGGCCCAGATCGAGAAGCAGCGCGGATGGTGATCGCGTCCGTAGTTGTCGCGCGCGAGCTGGCCCTGCGAATACACCGTTCGCCCGAACTCGCCCGCCCAGAGGACGAGCGTGTCGTCGAGCAGACCACGGCGCTTGAGGTCCTTGACGAGCGCGGCCTGCGCCTGGTCGACGGCCTTCGCCTGCGCGCCGAGCTCGCCGGGAAGGTTCCCGTGCTGGTCCCACCCGCGCATGTAGAGCTGGATGAAGCGCACGTCCCGCTCCGCCAGGCGGCGCGCGAGCAGGCAGTTCGCCGCGAACGAACCCGGCTTGTGGACGTCGGGCCCGTACATCTCGAGCGTCTTCGGATCCTCGTCGGAGAAGTCGGTCAGGTCGGGCACCGACATCTGCATGCGGTACGCCATCTCGTGCTGCGCGATGCGGGCGCGCACCTCGGGGTCGAGGCTTTCCTTGAACTCCTCCTCGTTGAGCTCGCCCACGAGGTCGAGCATGCGGCGGCGGTCCTCGCGCGACACGCCCTCGGGGTCGCGCAGATAGAGCACGGGATCGCGCCCCGAGCGCAGGCGGCAGCCCTGGTGCTCGCTCGGCAGGAACCCGCTTCCCCAGAAGCGCGCGCTCAGCGCCTGCATGTTGCCGACGCCCTGCGTGATCATGACCACGAAGGCAGGCAGGTTTGCGTTCATGCTGCCGAGGCCGTAGCTCATCCACGAGCCGAAGCTCGGGCGCCCGGGCTGCTCGGTGCCGGTCTGGAAGAAGGTGATGCCCGGCTCGTGGTTGATCGCCTGCGTGTGCATCGAGTTGATCATGCACATCTCCTTGGCGATGGTGCCAGTGTGGGGCAGCACCTCGGAGAGCCACAGGCCATCCTCGTTGTTCTCGAAGCGGTCGAAGCGGAACTTGGTGGGCGCAACGGGAAAGCGCGCCTGGCCGCTGGTCATGCCCGTGATGCGCTGGCCGTTGCGCACGCTGTCGGGGAGGTCCTCGTTGTAGCGCTTGACGAGCTCGGGCTTGTAGTCGTAGAGGTCGAGCTGGCTGGGCGCGCCCTCCATGTGCATGTAGATGACGCGCTTGGCCTTGGGGGCGAAGTGCGGACCGGGCGCGAATGCCGCAGGCACGCCATCGGCGCCGAGGATGGGCGATGGCGCCGCGGCCGACTCGCGCGCGAACAGCTGCGAGAGCGCGAGACCGCCGATGCCCGCGCCGAGCGTGGAGGCCACCGAACCGAAGAAGCGGCGACGGGTGAGGTTGAGGAGGTACTCCTCGAGGCCGTCGGCCGGGGTGGCGCTGATCTTCGATGAACCAGGGGTCTGCGGCATGGCGTCAATCCTTCACGATGGTCGCGTCGCTCGAGAGGACGGCGTTGGCGAGCATGGTCCAGGCCGCGAGCTCCGCGGCGTTGATCTCGGCGGAACTCTGTGCCTCGCCCATGTCGAGCAGCTTCTCGGCGTCGGCGGGCGCAGCCGCGTAGCGGGCGCGCGTCTCGGTGAGCGTCGCGAGCATGCGCTCAATGAGCGCATCGCCGGGCGTGGTGCCGGTGGCGCGGCGGAAGAGCTCCACGATGCGGGCACGGTCGTCGGCGTGGCCGCGGATGGTCCGCTCGGCCGCCATGCGGGCGGCCTCGACGAACTGCGGGTCGTTCCAGAGGACGAGCGCCTGCAGCGGCGTGTTGGTCACCGTGCGCTTGGTCGTGCAGAACTCGCGCGTGGGTGCGTCGAGCGTGAGCATCGTCGGCGGCGGCGCGGCGCGCTTCCAGTAGGTGTACATGCTGCGCCGCCAGAGGTCATCGCCCATCCCCTGCTGGTAGACGCGCGTGTTCGACTGGAGCATGGCGACCTCCTGCCAGAGGCCTTCGGGCTGGTACGGCTTGACGCTCGGACCGCCCGGC
>JBIIRG010000260.1:0-4065 GCA_044341665.1 Phycisphaerales bacterium
TCGCATCTCGCCGTTCCGCGCCCAAAGGTGGCTCGGACCCGGTCGGGCCTCGCGCCGCGTCTTCCCATGCATCGTGCACTGGCGCTGGGACCGCGGAGGCGTGGTCCGTCTCCGTGGTCCGGCTGCTCACCTCGGCGCGCCACGGCGCGTTGCTCCGCGCAGAGCCTGCGTGGCGAGGCGACCGCACCGCGCGCGATCCAGTTCCCGACCTCTCACCGTGCTTCCGAACGACGCCCACCCGCACCACAGCCCAGCCGACACGCCGTCGCCCGCCGACGAGCGTCGGGAAGTCGCTCCTGTGAAGGACCTCGGTGCACTCGTCGAGTCGCTCCGTCCTGACCTCCTGCGGCGCGTGCAGGCGCTTCGCGACTCGCTCGGAGGCGTCGGCATGAGCGCGACCGACCTCGCGCACGCGAGCGTCGAGCGGTTCCTCGCGGCGGCCCAGCGCGACGGAGCCGCGCCGCTCACCCGCGGCGAAGCGTGGGGGCTCCTTTCCACGATCGCGCAGCATCTCTTCATCGACTCGCTCCGCCGCCGCACCGTGCACCAGTCGGCACTCGAGCGCCTGCGCCACGATCGCGCGGCGGCAGGCGACGCGGCCGAGAGCGAGCCCGCTCGCAGCGCCGAGCGCCGCGATCTCGCCGAGCACACGCTGTCGGCCATGACCGAGGAGGAGCAGCTGCTCGTCGCCCGACGCATGCAGGGAGCCTCGTGGGCGGCGATCGCCACCGAACTGGGCGTGGGAGAGGAGGCGCTGCGGCAACGGTGGTCGGCGCTGCGGCGACGGCTTCGCTCGCTCGCAGAGGGCGACGATTGAGGGCTTGGGCGCCGCGTCCGCTATCGTGGACGGCAGTGATGGTCCTCCGCGAACCGCCGCCCGATACGACGCGTGCCGACCTCGCGCTCTGCGCGCCCGAGGACCTCGCGCTCCGCGCGCCTGAGGGCCTCGCGTCGCTCGCACCCGGCACGCGCGCCTTCGTCGAGCAGCAGCTCGAGCCAGGCGAGCGAATCGTCTGGTGCGCGCCGCAGCGCCGGATCTGGCGCTGGCAGATCGACGTCCTTCCGATCGTCTTTGGCACGTTTCTCGCGGGGTACGCGCTCTACGGCGTCATCGGACTCTTCGTGGTCGCGCTCTGGGGCATGTCACCCGCCGGCATTGCATCGATGTCGGCCTTCTCGCAGCGCGTCTTGCTGGCTGGGCTGCTCGCCACGATGCTCCTCGGACTCGTCATGATCGCGCTGCCGCTTCGGTGGACGCCGTGGTGGAGTTCGCGCACCGCGAATGTCCTCACCGATCGCCGCGCGATGATCGTGGTGGGGCACCTCTTCACCGGAAAGCCGGCGATGCGTGCGTGGCGACGCGGCGAGGTGGTGTGCGTCGCAGCGTTCGCGTGCCCGCGTTGGTGCGTGCGGGACACGCACCATGACAGGGTCCTCCGTCATGGGCTTGCCCACGACGAGCTGCCGTGCGGGGACATCGACTTCGACCTCCGCAACGGGCGCACCGAGCAGCTTGCGCCCACCCAGTGGGCGAGCACGAGTGCCGCCAAGTCTCCCTTTGGCGGCGCGGGATTTCCTGGGGTCCGCGACATCGAGCGCGTCGCGGCGCTCGCGCACACGCATCTTGTCGAGGCTTCGACATGAGCCAGCCACCGCCCGACACCGATCCTGTCACCGAGCCCGCCACCGCGACGCCGATCGTGCGCATCTACCGCCGCGTGCGGCAGTGGCTCGCGCCCGGCGTGCACTTCACCCCTGCGTCCGACGAGCGCTGGTGCGCGGGCTGTGGATACCCGGTGCCGGGAGGCGTCCACGCCCGGCCCGCGCCATGCAGCGAATGTGGTGCGATGGTCAGCCCGTCCGAGCCGACGTCCATGCGCGCGCCCCTTCCCGGGCGATTCGCACAGGGCGCGCTGCGGGCGCCGGGGCCCGTCTTCCTCGCGTTCGTGGTCGCGGCGATGACCGTGGCGGGCTACGGCGCGTCCGTGCCCACGGGCTACTTCGGCGCGACCGTGCTCGGACTCGGCGCCACCTTCGTGCTGGCGCTCATCGGCATCGTGCGCGCGTGCGTCGCGGCGGTCATCGCGCTTCGCCTTCGCCGCCTGCGCGACACCGCGCGTCAGCCAGGGTGGTGGCTGTCTCCAGCCGTTGTGGTCGCGGTCTTCCTTGCCGCTGATTCTGGCGTCCCGCTCCACCTCGGATTCGCCTTGCGCCGCGGCACGCTCGACCGGACCGCCGCCGCGTGGCGCGCTGGCACGCTCGACCAGCTGCCTCCCGGGCTCGACGGCCTCGAGCGGTCGAGCGGAAGCGCGGCGCCGATCCTCGAGTGGGAGTCGATGTCGTTGTTCGCCGACGCAGCCAGTTCCGTCGCGAAGCGTGCAGGCGTGACGCCCGACGATTTCCGAGGCGTGCTTGTCCTGGTCCCCGGCAGCGGATTCCTCTTCGAGACCGGCGGGTACGCGTACCTGCCCTACCTTCCAGCGACGGCGCGCATCCCCGACCTCACTCCGATGGGCGGCGGCTGGTACGCGGTCCAGTTGTCGAATCACTGACCGCGCGCGTCAGCACCGCGTACATGTTGTCGCTCAGCGGGAAGCGGTCGAGCCAACCCTGCTCGAAGCGGAGTCCCGCGTGTTCGGACAGCAGGCGGAGCGTGCGCGGCGTGAAGTAGTTCACATGGTCGGGGTAGCGGAAGCCGCACCACCGCGCACCGCGCACCACGCGGTTCCAGCTCGCGAAGTTGGGCACCTTGACCACGGCAAATCCGCCGATGCGCAGGGAGCGGCGCACCTCGCGCAGCAGTTCGAGGGGCTGCGCCTCGTGCTCGAGAAACGACGACATGAGTACGGCCGTCACGCTCGCCGGCTCGAGCGATCGGACGCCCTCGAGCGCGCTCGCCTCGACCACGGTCCCGCCGATCGGTGCGAGCGTCTCGCGTGCCGCAGCCGCAAGCGCGGGCGACACCTCGATGCCCGTCATCGCCACGCGCAGCCCCCGGCCGCCGAGTCGCTCGGCGATCGAGCGCGTGAACGCGGCGTGCGAGCAGCCGACGTCGACGATCCTGTAGGGCGGCGTGGCGCCGTCGCGCGCAAGCCGCGCGCCCACGATGTCGGCAAAGGGATTCCGCGCGCGGAAAACGCGCCGCCGCGCCCGCTTGATCCAGCCGCCCACGGCAGACACCACGGGCTCCTCGCGCCTCCGCCGCGCGCGCTCGGCTGCAAAGGTCGACTCCCACGCGTGCTCGCCCGCGAGCGCGTCGTAGCTCGGCGGGTCGGGTAGGTACACGAAGCCGGTCTCGGCACACTGGACGAGCGTCCACTTTCCCCGTGAAAAGGAGGTGGAAGTGCTCGTCGAGGCTCGGCCGAGGATCGGGCAATGGCGCAGCATGGGTCGGGACGATAGGGGGCGACACGCGGACGCGCCAGATCACGCCCGAGGCTTCCGATTTGCGGGGGCGATGGAAGCAGCAGGGGGATCGGCTACGCTCCCGCACATGTCGACTGAAGTGAAGCGATGCCTGGCGCGGGGGGTCGCGCTGCTGATTGCGATGACTCCGTTCGCCTGCTCGACGGTGCCGGCGGAGAAGCCCGCGCCGGCACCTGCGGTCCACTCGACGCCGACGACGACGCCGACGCTGACTCCGACCCCGGCGCCGACCGCCGCCGAAGCCGCCGCTGCCCGTGACGCCGCGTCGCTGCGCGTGCTGCTCGACAGCCGCTGGACACAGTGGGCCCATGGCAACGAGCGCCTCTCCGCGTCGGACCTCGACGACGAGGCCGCAAATCCCGCCGTGCGCGGCGAGGAGGCCGCCGCCGTCGCGGCGCTTCTCCAGCAGCTCAACCGCCTGCGCACCCGCGACGGCACCGACGGCATCGATCTCGCGCGACTCAAGCCGGCGGAGCAGGGCGGCGACGCCGCGCTCTGGAAGGCGCTGCTCGCGAGCTACCGCCAGAACCTGCAGAAGTCCCGCCTGATCCCAACCGAGCTCTGGGCGCGCGAGCAGCCCACCTTTGCCGCCGTGCGCCAGGCCCGCGAGGGCGACTGCTGGCTGCTCGCCACCACCGG
>JBIIRG010000261.1:0-4057 GCA_044341665.1 Phycisphaerales bacterium
GCTGAAGTAGTCGAGGATCTGGTCGTAGGTCTGACCCTTGAAGTTGAAGCGGACGCGCACCGATTCACGCGAAGGCGGCGTGCTCGCGGCGGGCGGCACCTGCGCGGCGCTGCTCGGCGCCGATTCCTGCGCATGCATCGCGGCCTCGGAAAATGCCGGCTGCGCGACCATGGCGGCCGCGATCAGTGGGGCGACGCCGTTCGCCGAGCGCTTGGAACGCTTGTTCATCCTTGACTCCGTTCCCGAGCTCAGCGCTCGGTTGATGCACCACCTCTGCGGCGCGTTCACGCCGACGCGGAACAGTCACCGCGCCGACGCGCGAGACGCGTCGCAGGTCCGCGCGTACGCGGACAATCAGACACTCATCAGATTTAGTTCAACCACACGCCGGTCCGTGCTCCGCTCCGAGTGCGCGCCCGAGGTCGCGTCACGACGCCGAGACAGGAGATCGCTGCGTGAGGTTGGTCCCGACCTGGATGCGGCAGACCCCAGCGGGGCTGTCGAACACAGCGGAACCATCATACTCCGCTCGACGGAAGACAAGCTCGCCGACCGCTGTTCCCGGCTGAATCGCAAGCGTCGATCCCGACGGAAGATGACGCAGCCAAACCTCGGCGCCGCTCGGTCCCTCGACCACGCCGGTGATCTGCCACTCGCCGTAGGGAAATCCGGGATCGGCAACGGGCACCGCCGGCGCGGTCGGCTGCGGATTCGCGGGCGCCGCAGGCGGCGTGACCGCAGCACCGCTCGGTGCCGCCGTCGCCACCGCGGTCGGCGTCACAGGCGGCGGCGGAACGCGGAACGGATTCGACGCGAAGAGCGCGCCGTATCGCTCCGCAGCCTGAAGTCGCGAGGGATCCGCCACCAACGGCTTGCCTGCAGAACGACCCGGCATGAAGGGCGTCGTCAGCCGCAGCGAGAGGCGCACGGCCTGACCGTCGGACTGAGGAGTGAGCCGAATCGACTCGATTCGCTTGAGCCACGGCTCGGCGCCCACCCGGAAGATGAGGTTGTAAATCCTGTCGACGGAGCCTGTTGCAAGCACCGTCGCCTGGACTTCCGTGAAGTCGATCTGGTCACGCAGCTTGACCGCTTCGCGTCCCCTGAACTCTTTCTTGGCGGGCGTCTGCCGCGCGATCGACGTGCCTGTCGTCACCGAGAAGTCATTCAGACCAAGCTCTTCGCACGCCCGGTTGAGGCGCCGACGCACTTCGCTGTCGACCGTCTCAAGCGACGGACCAAGCATCTGATCAACGAACGCCTGCAGCTTGGCGTCGAGTTGCGGGCGTTCCTTTTGCTTCGCGACCGCGTCGGTCAGCACCTGCCGGTAGAGCTCGATCTTGCCCAGACGCTCCACGCGCTCGGCGGCGAAGCGCTTCTCGCCAACGAGATAGCCGACGGAGGCCCCGACCACCACGCCGATGGCGACGGTCACGCCAAGCCAATGCCGACGCGCCCAGCGCCGCGCCGAGGCCACGTCGAGAGCCCGCCCGAACACGCGTCGCGATGGAGCGGGGCTCGTCATGGCGTGGCCGCTCCCGTGGGGTTCTGTCCGCTGGAACGCTGGTCGGCGGGTCTCTCCATGGACCTGCCCGCGGGCTTCTGGCCTGCGTCGGATGCTCCACCCACGGCAGACGCCTGCTTGGGCACGAGGTCCGCCGTGCGCAGCGTGTAGGCGAACGGATACGGGAACCGTCGACCGCCGCGCGCATCGGCGCCGGTCGACGACACCGTGTAGCCCTTCTCCTGCACAAGCGAGTCGCGCAGGCCGTCGGCGGTGGCCCGGTCGCGCGCTTCGCCGTCGAGGACGAACCTCAGCTCGGGCGCCGAGCTCATCTTGCCCGCATCGGTGTAGCTGATCTCGGTGCCGTCGAGCTGTGCGGTCAGTCCATCGAGGACGACGCTCGAGGGATCGGGCGCGAAGCGGCGCAACGCGTCGAAGTGCGCGAGCCAGTCGGGCGCAAGCCCGCGGTACGCCTCGATGTGCCTGAGCTTGAGCTCGTCGCGCTTGAACCCGAGCCGCACGGGCTCTGCGTTGCGCGCCTTTGCCAGCAGGTCGTCATGCCGGGACTCGAGCGTGCGCCACGACTGAGCACCCAGGGTCCAGCCGCCGAGCGCTGCCACGATCACGGCACCCGCCACGACGAGCGCGCGCTCGCGGCGCAGCGCCGCGACGTCGATCTGCGGCGTGGGATGCAGGAGATCCACGGCGTTTCCGGCGGACTCGACCGCCTGCTCATCCTCGAGCAGCAGCCCCACGAGCGGCAGGCAGCCCGCGCAGACCTGCTCGCGCAGGTCGGGCGACGCGAACGAGAGGCGCGGATGGGCGTCGAGCCGCACGGCGCTCGCACCTGCGATGGCCGCAAGCTGCGGCGAGAGCAGCCCGGCGAGCTCGCGGTCGCACGCGAGGATCACGCGGTCGACGGCCAGGCCGGACGACGGACTTCCCGCCGATGCGCCCCGCAGCGCGGCCATGAGCCGACGGAACTCGACCGCAACCGACGCGGCGCGCGCCTCCGCCGTGGCGCCCGCGACGGCGCCGCCGCGCGAGTGCTGCAGCTCACCGTCGCGCACGAGCGTGCACTCGACCGCGTCGCGCGTCACGTCGACGGCGAGCGTCGCGCCCTGGCGAAGCGTGTCGCTTGCGCGGATGAGCGCGAGCATTCCGAGCGCCCGCAGCGAGATGCGGGCCACGGGGCCGCCCGCGCGCGCGCTCGCCTCGTCGATCCGCACCCGCGTGGCGGCGGCGCCGACGATGCTCGTCATGCCGTCGGCACTCGACGAACGCTGGAAATCGCAGAGCGTCTCGGCGCCCTCGACGCTGAAGTCGCGCAGGAGCGCGATGCGCGCCATGCTGCGCAGCTCCGCCTCGTCGTCGGTGGGAAGCTCGATCCGCCCGACGAGCGCGTGGTCGCGCGCCAGGGCCACGATGGCCGCCATGCCGGGCACGCCGAGCACCTCGCGCACGCTCGGGCGCTCGGCGTCGGGCGCAAACGACTCGTCGGCCATGCGCACGACGGTCAGCCTGCCGCCCGCACGCTCGCACACGATGGCGCGGACCCATGTGGGGCCGCACTCGATCGCAAGCCGACGCGCCTCGGCCTTTCGGCGCGTCGTGCGCCGAGGCACGAGACGCGACAGGATCGACGGGCGACCTGCCGCAGCGTCCGCGCCTTGCGGCTCGGCTCGTGGGGAACTTGTGTCTGCCGAGTCGACCATGCGTGCTCGCAACACCGAGAAACAGACCTCTGCCAGCGCCGTCACCGCGCCTCTGCGCCACCGACATCGCGACCTGAGGGACGCACGCGGCCGCGCGCAGGCGGGGCGTTCATTGTCGCGTTCTCGGCGGGCAAGTCAAAGCGCGAGCTCGGATTCAGCCGTGAGGTCGGCCGCGGCGCCCGCCGGGCATCGCTCCCATCGACGTCTGGCGCGGCGTCCGACGCTGCGTCCGAGTCGAGGTCCGACTCGGTGGCGTCGGGCGCGACGGCGTCCTCGCCGACACGCTCATCCGGCATCGAATCGCCCTCCGACGCGAAACCCGCGCCGTCGCCCGCTGCACCGAGCGCACCCGCCGAAAGCACCGCGAGCGCACGCGCGGTGGCAAGCAGCGTCACGTCGCGCAGGAAGACGATGCGTGGCCGCTCGGGCGACACATCGACGATGCAGTCGAAGGCGGCGAGGCTCGCGGGTTCGGAGCCGCCTGCACTCGCGTCGTCGCCTGCGTCGTCGGCCGCGACCATGCGCGCCTCCACGCGAAAGCGCCAGAGCGCCGATCGATGCGTGATGCGTCCCGCGACGGCGCCGTACTGCTCCACCGAAAGCACGCGCCGCGTCACCAGCCACGAGGTGCCCCCGCGTTCCGTCTCGTCGAGCGTGCCGCGCAGGTCGACGATGCGGGCCGCCGCATCGGGACCGATGCCGTCGACCGCCGCGAGCACGCGCAGGTCGGCGCGCACGATGTCGACGCGCGGGACGCCATGCGTTCCCGCCTCGAGCGTGCATTCATCCATGATGCGGTCGACGCGCGCAGGCTCCACCCCTCGGGCCAGCAGCGCCG
>JBIIRG010000071.1:0-12983 GCA_044341665.1 Phycisphaerales bacterium
CCCCTGCGCCTTGCGGCGCGTCACGCCGCCGCGCGCCCGCGATGCGCCGAGCGCTGCCAGATGGGATGCGACGCGGGCGTGAGGCTCGATGGTCGGCACCCGCGCACCGTAGCACCGGTTTCACCCGACTGCCGCCACCCGCCCTCTCGACGCACACACCGTGAGCCATCGCGGACATCGGGTACGCTCCAACGCATGATCGCGCGCCTGCGGCGACTCATCCTCGGCCTCGTGCTCATCGTCCTGGCGTCGGCGGTGCTCGTCCTCACCGACCGATCGGGATCGCGCAGCCCAGCGGCTGGCGCGGGAGATCAAGGCGCCGCTCGCTCGGCGCGCATCGCGATCCTGCAGTTCTCCAACATCGCGGCCTTCGAGCAAGGCAGGGAAGGACTCCTCGAGCACCTGCGGTCGGTCGGCTACAACGAGGCGAACGGCACCACCTTCGAGATCTTCAATCCCTCCGCCGACATCGCCACGCTCGCGCAGATGTGCACGCAGATCGCGACCTCGCCGGACCGCTACGACCTCGTCGTCTCGCTCGGCACCGCCACCACGCAGGCCTTCGCGCGGGTCAACCAGCGCGCAAGCCCGCATGTCATGGGCTTCGTCGCGTCGCCGCCCGCGATCAACATCCCGCTCGGGCCGTATGTCGAGGGTTCCGGACGCCCCGCGTCGCTGGCGGGGTTCGGCACGATGCAGCCGGTGGAGGAGCTGTTCCGCACCCTCGTCTCGTGCAACCCCGACGCGCGGCGCGTCGGATTCGTCTACAACCCGGCCGAGCCCAACGCCGAGGCCAACGCGAAGGTCGCGCGCAGCGTGGCGAAGGAACTCGGCATCGAACTGGTCGAGGCGAACGGCGCCACCATCACGGAAATCACGAATGCAGCCGACGTGGTGATCGCACGCGGCATCGACGCGTACTGGCTGCTCGCAGACACCGGCATCAACGCAGCGGCGGCCACGCTGATCAAGCGCTGCAAGGGCGCGCGCGTGCCGACGATCGCGAACTTTCCCGAGATGGCGGCGCTCGGCGCGAACCTCTGCATCGGCTCCGACTGGCACGCATGCGGCACGACGACGGGGATCTACGCGCAGCTCCTCCTTCGCGGCGCAACGGCCACCGAACTGCCTGTCGAGAACTTCGTCCCGTCGCGCATGACGCTCAACCTCGGGGGCATGCCGGCCGAGTGGAAGGTCTCCGACGACCTGCGTGCCCGCGCGTCGGAGATCCACGAGCCCGATGCGGCGCCCATCCTGCGGAAGCCTGCCTTCGCACTCGCGCCGCCCTCCGCGCTGGCGGCGCTGGCCGCACTCGACGCCCGCACCGCGGCGCCCGCGATGCCCGCGATCGCCATCCTCACCTACAACCGCACGCCCAACTTCGAGGAGTGCTACGGCGGCTTCGCGGAGGAGTGGGCCAGGCTCGGCTACGTCGATGGCGTCAACTGCCGCATGAGCCTTCGCGATGCGCAGTTCGATGCGGGCACGCTCAACACGATGGCCGCGACGATCGCGGAGGAACGACCCGACATCGTGGTGCCGTTCACCACGCCTGCGCTGCAGACCGTGCTCCGACGCGTGCCGAACCTGCCCATCGTGTTCTCGCTTTCCTCGTCGGGAGTCGCAGCGGGTGCGGGCACCTCGGAGACCGACCACTTGCCCAACGTCACCGGCGCGCAGGTCGGGGCCGACTGGGACAGGATGATCGAAGTCGCCCGCGCCGCGATCCCGAACCTGCGGCGGGTGGGCACCGTGTTCAGCCCTGGTGAGGCGAACAGCGCGTTCTTTCACAACGAGTGGAAGACGAGGCTGGCGGCCGCGGGCATCGAGCTCGTGAGCGTGGGCGCCGACAAACCGACCGAGCTCCCCGAGGCGGCCGATGCGCTCGCATCGCAGGGGCTGCAGGCGATCCTGCAGATCGCAGACAACGCATCGAGCACGGGATTCCGCGTGATCACGAAGGCCGCCGACCGCGCCGGGATCCCCGTGTTCGGCTTCTCTCCGACCGCCGTCCAGTTCGGTGCCACGCTCACGGTCGCACGCGACTATCGCGACGTCGGCAGGCTCACCGCACAGCTCGTCGACCGTGTCCTGCGCGGCGAGTCGCCGGCCGGCATTCCCTTCTCCGATCCGGAACACACGGTCCTCACGGTCAATCCGGAGCGGATGCGGCGCTTCGGCCTCGAGCTTCCGCGCGGGATCCTCGAAGGCGCCCTCGTGGGACGTGAGAACGAGAAGCCCGCCGACGCAGCCCCTGCCACACCCAGTACAACGGTCAAGCCGTGAAGATCACCCGCACCACCACCGACACCTGCGTCCGGCTCGCCCTCGAAGGCCGGCTCGATGCGTCGTGGTCCGAGCATGCCGGTGCCGCGCTCGACGAGGCCATCCGCTCGGGCCGTTCGCGTCTCGAGCTCGATCTCGCAGCCGTCAACTTCATCTCGTCGGTGGGTATCGGCGTGATCCTTCGCGCCAATGCGCGCCTGCGCGCGGTCAAGGGCACGCTGACCGTGGTGGCCGCGAGCGCCAGCGTGCGCGACATGCTGCGCATCTCGAGACTCGAGGGGCTCATTCACACCGAGCCCGTGCCGGAACCACGCGCGGCGGCGGCGGCTCCGATCATCCGGTTCGGACGCGGCTGGCATGGCGAGCTCGAGGCGATCGCGCCCGAGCCGGCCTGCGGCGCCGTCGAGTTCCTCGCGGCAGCACGGCTCACGCTCGACACCACGACCTTCGCGCTCGGGCACCTCGCGCTCGCGAACTCGATCGACGAGGCGCGCGGGTACTTCGGAGAGGGACTCGCAGCGGGCGCCACCATCGCGGTCGCGCCCGCCCACGCGCCGCGGCCCGACTGCCTGGCGTCCGCGTCGGATGGCCGCACGCCGCACCACTTCGTGAGCTGCATCGCGCGCGAGGCGCTGGTGGCGCGCGGCACCATCACGCATGTCGGCCACTTCGAGCGCTCGGCGACCGACCCGATCGGCCTCCGTGACCTTGCCTCGTCGCTCGTGGATGCGGTCGGTGGGCCGATCGCGTTCTGCGCGATCGGGGAGTGCGGCGGTGCGTTCGGCGCATGGGCCCGCGTCTCACCCGACCTCTGGACGCGTCCCGTGGCCGAGATGACGGACGACGAGCTGCGCGCCAACCTGCGGTTTGCGGGCGAGCCGATGCATGCGGGCGAATCGCTCGCGGTCGTTGCCGTCGCTGCGCCCCACGGCGGGGCCGCTGCGCTGCCCGCGAGCGTGCGCGCGCAACTGGCGGACTGCGGCCCCTGCCTCCTGCACGCACATCTCGCCACCGTGTCGTACCGCCCCGTGCCGCGCAACACGCGCGACATCCTCGCTGCGGGCGCCCTCCTTGCAGAGCAGCCGCTCCGCTCGGTCATGCACGCGCTGCATGCACAGGGTGCGGACGCCGGCGCACCCGCACCTCCGTCGACTGGGTCTCACGCGGCCGCGCACGAGACCCAGTTCGTCCGTGGCTCGGCATGGGTGATGCGCCTCGCGCACGCCAAGGGAGGCGCCGCATGAGCCTGCTCATCGCCACGCTCGCCATCGGACTCGTCTTCGCGATCCTTGCGCTCGGCGTCTATCTCTCGTTTCGCGTCTATCAGATTCCCGACATGACGGCCGACGGGTCCTTTCCGCTCGGAGCCGCCATCGCCGCGCGCATGCTCAAGGAAGGCGCCGACCCCGTGACCGCGACGGCAACCGGCGTCGCGGTGGGCGCCCTTGCGGGTGTCGTCACCGGCATCATCCACACGCGCTTCAAGGTCAACGCCATCCTCGCGGGCATCCTCGTCATGACCGCGCTGTACTCGGTCAACCTGCGGATCATGGGCGCGAGCAACCTGCCCATCACCGCCGGCACCCTGTTCACGCCGTTCGACGATGCGGCACGCGCCATGCTGGGCGCCGAGACCACGATCATCGGACGCCCCGTCCCCTCGAACGACATCGGGCTCCTTGCGGCAAGCGCGATCTTCGTCGCGACGATCGCGACGCTGCTCATCCTCTTCCTCAAGACCGAGCTGGGCGCAGCGATGCGCGCCACGGGTGACAACGCCCGCATGCTTCGTGCGCTCGGCACCAGCACCGACCGCATGATCGTCGTGGGCCTCGCGCTCTCGAACGGGCTCGTCGCGCTCGCCGGCGCACTCTTCGCGCAGATGCAGGGCTTTGCCGACGCGCAGATGGGGATCGGCGTGATCGTGCTCGGCCTCGCGAGCGTGATCCTCGGACAGACGCTCGTTGGTCCGGTGCGTTCGGTGAGCCTGGGCGTGGCGGGCGCTGTCATGGGCGCCGTCCTCTTCCGCCTGCTGGTGGCCATCGCCATCCGCATGGGGCTCGATGCGAACGACCTCAAGCTCGTCACGGCGGTCGTCGTTCTTGCGGCGATCGTCGGCCCGGGTCAGGTCAAGGAGTTCCGCGCCCGTCGCGCCCGCACACGCCTTCGCAAGGAGGAAGCCCATGCTGCGGCTTGAGCGGGTGCGCAAGACGTTCAATCCCGGCACCGCGAACGAGGTGCGCGCGCTCGCGGGCGTCGACCTGACGATCGAGGACGGATCGTTCACCGTGGTGATCGGCACGAACGGCTCGGGCAAGAGCACGTTGCAAGGGGCGATCTCCGGTGCGTTCTCGCTCGACGCCGGCCGCATCGTGCTCGGCTCGCACGGTCAGGCGGCCGACATCACCGACTGGCCCGAGCACCGCCGCGCCCATCGCATCGGACGCGTGTTCCAGGATCCCTTCGCCGGCACGGCGCCCGATCTCAGCGTTGCGGAGAACCTCGCCCTCGCGTCGAAGCGCGGCTCGCTGCGCACGCTGGCGCCGCTGCTGCGCGGCGCGAACCGCGGGCACTGGCGCGAGCTGCTCGCGCAGATCGGCCTCGGGCTCGAGAACCGCCTCGACGACCCGATCGGGCTGCTCTCGGGCGGACAGCGGCAGTCGATCACCCTGCTCATGGCCACGCTCACCAAGCCGTCGCTCCTGCTGCTCGACGAGCACACCGCGGCGCTCGACCCGCGCAGCGCCGAGCTCGTCATCGGGCTCACGGAACGCCTGGTGAGGCAGTCGCGCGCCACCACGCTCATGGTCACGCACTCGATGCAGCAGGCGGCGAGCCTCGGCGACCGTCTCATCGCCATGCACCGCGGCCGCGTCTACCTCGACGTGGCGGGAGCCGAGAAGCAGCGTCTGACGGAGTCCGACCTCCTCGGGCTCTTCACCCAGATGCGGCGCGACGACCGCTTCGACGACGCGGCCTGCGCTGCCGTTCGCGCGCACTACCGCTGAACCGGCGCGGCGGCGCCCAGATCGATGTCGGGCCATGCGCGCGCCGCCTCGTCGGCGCGACCCTGGGCTGCCAGCGTCTCGCGCAGGTAGGCGCGGATGCGGTTGCGCATGCCGTGGTTCTCGCCGATGCGGTCGCGGACGAGCGCATCCACCTCGATCAGCTGGCGCTCGGCCTCGGCGAGTTCCCCGAGCCGAAGGAGCGACTCGCCACGCTGCATGGCGAACCGCAGCGTCCATGGCGAGAAGCCGCGCTCGCGCTCGCGCTGCACGGCGAGCAGCGCCTCGAGCTCGACAAGCGCATCGGTCCAGCGTCCCTGCCGGCGCAGCGTGTCGACGAGGTAGCTGCGGGTCTGGACGACGGTCTCGTCGCCCGCAGCGCGGATGCGCGTCGACCGGGTGATGGCACGCATGTAGTACTCGGCTGCGAGGTCGAGGTCGCCCTCCGACTCGGCGTACTCGCCGAGCGTGCCCAGGCAGTCGCTCGAGAGGTCGACGTCGTCGCGCCTCTCGACGAGCGGCAAGAGCGCAAGCAGCATCGACTTGGCCTGCGCGCCAAGTTCGCCGCCGCCGGCTCGCGCGAGCTCGGCGCGCGACACCAGCGCCCACGCGCGTACGCAGCGGGCCTCGAGCGCGGTCGCGCTCGACGGACCAAGCCCTGGCGCGCGCGAGGCCGATTCCTCGGCGATGCGCGCCCACTGCTCGCTCCGCTGCGGGTCGTAGCCGATCCCCTTCAGCCAGTCGAACGCGAGCTTGAGCGCGAGCCGCGCGGAGACCTCGTGGTCGACGCCGTTGAGGAGGACGCTGAGCTCGTAGGCCGCCTCGTCGATCTCGCGCACGCTCGGAGCATCCTGCGTGAGTCCGAGCTTGGCCGCCGCAGGAACGAGCTGCTCGTACACGCGCCGCGAGATCTCGCTCGCGCGCCTCGCCTCCTGCCGCTTGCCGTTGGCGTACACACCGGAGGCGACGACGAGACCGGCGGTCGCGAGCACCGCCACGCCCACCGCCGAGGCGAGCTTGGGCTCGCGCCGCGTCCACGACCTGAACTTGCGCCACGCGCCCGGGACGCGTGCGCGCACGGGCTCGCCCGCGATGGCACGGCCGATGTCGTCGGACAGATCCTGCACCGACGCGTAGCGCGACTGCGGCTCGCGCGCGCACGCCATGCCCACGATCGCATCGAGGTCGGCGCTCACCGCGGGGTTGCGCGACGAGGGCACGGGAATGTCACGCTCGGCAATCGAGAGGATCGCCGCGTGCAGCGGCAGGTTCTCGAACACGCGCGGCGGCGCGCCCGCAGTCAGCTCGTAGAGAACGGCACCCAGCGCGAACACGTCCGAACGCACGTCGACCGCGCTCGGATCGCCCGTGCACTGCTCGGGACTCATGTAGAGGAGGGTGCCGATGATCTCGCCTGTCTCGGTGGCGAGTGAGCGGCCGTCCGGCGTCACGAGCGCACGCGAGAGGCCGAAGTCGATCACCTTGACCACACCGTCCGCTCCCACCAGGATGTTCGACGGCTTGAGGTCGCGGTGGAGCACGCCCTTCGCGTGCGCGGCCGCAACGCCCGCGCATGCCGCGCGCGCAAGCTCGAGCCGTGCCAGCATGCCCAGGCGATTCTGCTCGGCGTAGCGCACGATCGAGCACGCGCCCTCGATGAACTCCGAGGCCATCCACGACACGCGCGTCTCGTCGTCGAATCCGGCCTGGATGACCGCCGCGATGTTGGGGTGCGACACGAGCGCCGTATGCTCGGCCTCGAGCTCGAAGCGGCGTCGCGCCTTTGCGCCCGCGACCTCGGGCCGGAGCGCCTTGAACGCCACCGCGCGCGCCGGCCGCAGCTGCCGCGCGCGGTAGACCGCCCCGCTGCCGCCCTGCCCGATCAGGTCGCCCACCGCGAATCCACTGATCGTTCGTCCCGTGAGCAGGCCCGCATCGCCACCCACGCCGGCGCTCGAGCGCACGGCGATCAGCGCGTCCTCGCCTCGGATGCCGCTGCCCGAGTCCTGCATCGCGTCGGCCGCGAGCAAGGCGGCAAGCCGCGCTGCGAGCGCTGGACTCGCCGCAGCGAGATCTGCGAGATAGCGTTCGCGCTCCTTGCCCTCGAGCGCCACCGCGCGCATGAAGGCCTTGTCGAGCGTCTCGACCCGGGATGGCGTCTCGTCCCCTGCGCCGCCGAGCCCCTCAGGCATCGCCGCGCTCCATGGCGTTGGCGATGAAGGCGCGCCCGAAGCGCACGAGATTGGCGACCTCGGGCTCGGCGATGCCGAGCGCCGTCGCCACCTGCTGGTTCGTGAGGCCGAACACATAGCGGAAGCGGATGATCTCGGCCGCTTCGGCCGATTCCCGCTCGAGGCTGGCCACCTGCAGGAGCAGGCGGATCGCATCCTCTCCGGTGTGGTCGAGCGCGCTGCCCGACAGCGTGACCGACAGCTCGGCAACGCTCTGGTCGACGAACACAGCGCGTCGCTTCTTGCGCGAGAACGTGCGCGCGGCGTCGATCAGGAACTGCTCCATCGCCCGCGCGACGGCGCCAAAGAAGTGCCGGCGCGAGTTCCACTTTCGCTCGGGCTGGGCCACCAGGCGCAAGTACACCTCGTGCACGACCATCGTCGGCTCGAACTCCTCGCGCCGCGCCTCGCCCGCGATGGCGCTCGCCGCCATGGCGCGGATGTCGCGGTAGACGATCGACCAGACCTCGTTGGCGGCGTCGGCATCGCCGTCGGTCGCCTTCTGCAGGAGCTGGGTGATCGCGTCGCCGTGCATGCGGGGATGCTAGCAAACCGCGCGTCGTCGCCGCGCCGCTGCGACCGACCGTCCCGCCGCCGCTACGCTGCACGGATGCCGATCCTCCGCTCCATCCGCAGCCGGCTCATCCTCTGGTTCCTCGTCATCGCGCTCGCGCCGCTCGCCGCAGTGCTCTATGTCTCGCGACAGCTGTCCGACGCCGCGATCGAGCGGACCTCGGTCGCGTCGATGGCCGCGATCGCCGAGGCGAAGGCCGCGCAGCTCGACGCCTACGCGCGGGAGCGCATTCGAAACGTCTCGAGCATCTCCACCGGCCTTGCGTTCACGGGCGCCGCGCAGGAGCTCGGAGCCACCTACGCGGCCGACGGCACGCGCGACGATGCGGCGTACCAGGCCGCGCTCGCAAAATTCAAGGCCCGCATCGACGACTTCGCCAAGGTCTGCGAGTTCCCGCAGTTCCTGATCATCGACGCGAAGGGCCGCGTGGTGTACGCCAGCGCCGAGTCGCCGATGCTGCACCGCTCGCTCGGCGAGGCCCTCTACGCCTCGTCGGGACTCGCGCGCGCCCTGGAGTCGGTGCGCCGCGACCGAACCACGCGCATCACGCCGCCCAGCCTCGCAGCGGAGGGCGTCCGCCCATCGATCGAGGTCGTGGGGCCACTCGTGAAGGGCGATGACCTCGTGGGCTTCGCGGCCGTCACGCTCGCACCGGCGGAGATCGACGCGATCGTGACCGACTACACGGGCCTCGGCAAGACGGGCGACATCGTCGGACTCAGCTCGGTCGGCCAACAGGTGATCGCCACCACCCCTTCGCGCGGAAACGCCGACCTCGCCTACACGCCGGTCGTCAAGCGCGGCGACACCGCGTTGCGCCGCTACCAGGAGATCGTCTCGGGAAGCCCCTTCCGCGGTCGCGCCTCCGACGTCGAAGGCGATGACGCCGTCGGCGCGTGGGTGCGCATTCCCTCGCTCGGATGGGGCCTCTCCGTCACGCAGCACGCCGACGAGGTGTTCGCCGTGGCGCGCGCGCAGCAGCAGGTGATCACGAACGTGGCGCTGATCACGATCGTGCCCGTCGTGCTGCTCGGCTTCTTCGTGGCGCGTTCGCTCAGCCGCCCCGTGTCGGTGGCGGCGGAGGCTGCCAAGCGCGTCGCCTGCGGAGACCTTGCGGAACCCGTGAAGATCGTGGGATCAGGCGAGCCGCGCGCGCTCCTCGAATCGATGCACGCCGCCTGCGGCAGCCTCGTCGGCCTCCTTCAGCGGATGCGCGAGTCGTCGAACGCGCTTGCCGCCACCGCACAGGTGATCCGCACGAGCGCGCGCGCCCAGAGCGAGGTGGCGCACCGCTTCGGTACCGCGGGCTCCGAGATCTCGACCGCCGTGCGCGAGCTCACCGCCAACCAGCGCGAGCTCAACCAGTCGGTGCAGAAGGTCGCGGCCGATGCCCGCGGCGCCTCGACCGCGGCAGCCGACGGCCGCGAGGCGCTTCTCACGCTCGCGCAGGCGATCGACTCGCTCGCACAGGGTGCGACGAGCATCTCGGCGCGCCTCGCTGCGATCCAGGAACGTGCCGAGCGCATCGAGACCGTGGTCGCAAGCGTGGCCAAGGTCGCCAACCAGACGAATCTCCTCTCGGTCAACGCCGCCATGGAGGCGGAGCGCGCGGGCGAGGCAGGCGCGGGATTCCGCGCGGTCGCCCGCGAGATCCACCGCCTGAGCGCCCAGACCGCCGACGCAACGCTTGCCATCGAGTCGATCGTTGCCGAGATGCGTGAGGCCGTCGCCGCAGGCGTGGGTGACATGGATCAGTACGCGACGACCGTGCGCGATGGCGTCGCCACCGTCACTGCGATCGGCGCACGCATCGGCCAGGTCATCGGCGGCGTGGAGCGACTCAGCCAGGAGGTCGAGGTCTTCGCGCGCGGCATGGATGCGCAGGCCCTCGGCGTCGCCCAGGTGGGCGATTCGATGACCGTGCTCACCGACGGTGCCAGCCGCACCGCCGGCAGCGCCGAGCAGTTCAACAGCGCCAGCGCCGAGCTCGAGTCGCAAGCGAACGCACTGGCGCGCGATGTCGAGAGCTTCCGCTTGCCGTGAGCGGAGCGAGCTGGTCACCGCCGCGGAGGACGGTGCTGACGAGGGGACTCGATGTTCTCACTCTCGGTCCTCACCCCCGGTCCTCACCCTCGGTCGTCACCCTCGGTCCTCACGCTCGCCTTCCTCGCATTCGCCGTCACGCGGCGGAATCGGGCCACGCGAGCGGTTCAGCCCACAAAACCACAGACGCCCGTGCTGCGAGGCACGGGCGTCTGTGGTTGTCTGGTGGTGGATTCGAAGCGGTCCCGCGCTTCGACTCGGCGTGATTCGGGCTCCGGTTCGTAGGTCGTGCGCGGCCTGTCAGGCGCGCCTTTTTCCCTCCCTACGACGGCGTTCCCTCGAGAGTGGCTCGCGATTGCGTGCGAGCGGTCCCGACACTCCCTCCGAAGAGGGGTCCCTGTCTCGGTCCCTTGCAGAGCGAGGCATCCAGCCTTGCGGCGGGTCCCTTAGCCTCGCTGTCCCTGTTTCTCTCTCCAATCACGTCCCGAAGCTGTCGCCGTGAAGGCTCGAGCAGCGGGCTCACCACCAGACCAAGCGGCCCGAGCAACCGACGTCTGTGTCCAGCAGACCTCAGTTTCGCGGGACGAAGAGCGCGACATGCATCGCGGCACCCGTCACCGTAGGCTCGCTTCGTTCACGCAACGACTTCCGTGCATCGAATCCTGACGACTCAACACGCTGTGCGGAAAGGCCAGCGTTGCCGGAAGAGGCCTGCGCGTTCGAAACGACCGCGTCGGACTCGCTCTGACCGAATGCGCGGTTCAGGCTCTCGCCTGCGCCGAGTCCGGCCACGAGTGTCGGGAGACACACCAGAAGAAATACAACCAATCCCGCATGGCGTACAGAATTGAGGCGCCATGCCCCTTCGCCGACTCGGAACAACCGAGCGGCAGTCTCGACGGACAAAAATCGTCGCGTCGAAGTTCCACGTTCGACACACATATTGAGGGTCACTCTCTCCCTTTGAGGGACCCTCCCTCCAAGGCGGAAGATGCCCCCGCTTCGCGCGGCGTCAAAGAAGAATGACCAATTTCGATCGCTTTTTATCTGGAACATCGTAAAAAACGGCGCTGCAGCGACTTACGGCGCCATTTTTCTCACACCTGCCCATGCAAAAGACAGGGGCGGTCCGTTTGGACCGCCCCTTCTTTCTCGTGTTGTACCCCGTCCGGTTGCCCTTCCGGGGGTCCTCCGCCCCTCGCTTTCGGCTTAGCCGATGAGCGAGAGGACCTGCGACGGCGCGCTGTTGGCAAGCGAGAGGGCCTGCGTGGCAGCCTGCGACAGGATCTGCGAACGGGTCATGTTCGCGGTCTCCGCAGCGAAGTCGGTGTCGCGGATGGCGCTCTCAGCGGCGGTCGTGTTCTCAAGCGCGACCGAGAGGCTGGAGATGGTCGAGCCGACGACGTTCTTCTGGAACGCGCCGAGGCGGCCGCGGAGCGTGGAGACCTGCTTGATCGCCGCGGAGATGACCTCCTGGGCCTTCGAGAGGTCGCCGTTCTGGACGTTCGCGGTGCCGCCCGACTTGAGGTCGGAGAGGAAGCCCGCGGTGCCGTTGCCGAGGTTGCCGGTGGTGACGGTCTCGATGCCGAGCGACACCTTGCCAGCGAGATCGACCGACGGCGAGAGGTTGAAGTTCGCGCCACCCGAGGTGACGTGGAACGTCGTGCTCTGACCGGTGTTGTTGAGCGAGCTGGTGCCGTCGATCTTGATCGAGACATCGAAACCATCGCTCGAGACACGCGCGCTCAGGCCGTCCGTAGTGGCCGAGGTGCCGTTGATGAGGACGGTGGCGTTGCGGCCCGCGTCCTTGAGGTCCGACACTGCAGTGCCACCGGTGGCGGCGCTGAAGATGAAGTCGGTCGCACCCTCGTTCGAGAGCTCCTTGACGCGCACGAACGAATCCGCACCGTACTCGGTGGAGTTGATCTGGACGCGGTCGGCGGCGCTGGCGCTCTGGATGGCCGAGACGCCGATCGAGTCCTTGAAGCTGTTGATCGCGGCGAGCATGTTGGCCTGGGTGGTGCCCGAGGCGAAGGTGAACTGCTGCACGCCCTTGGTTCCGGTGATCTCGAAGGTCACTTCGCCCGAGCCGCCGTTGCCGAAGGTGGCGCCGGTGGAGAGGAACACCGCACCGGTCTGCGCCGACTGCAGCACCGTGACGGTGACCGCGCGGGCGGTGCCGTCCGAGGCGAGCTTGGCGGCGTTGACGGTGACGTCGGTCAGGTTGGCCGACTGGCCGCTGACGGTGTAGTCGAAGTTGCCGTTCAGGAGCTTGGTGCCCTGGAAGCTGGTCGCGTTCGCGATGCGGTCGATCGTCTGCAGGATCGAGTCGATCTGCAGCTGGTTCGCGTCGCGCTCTTCCTGCGACACGCCCGCCTCGTTGGCGGTGGCGCCGACGAGACCCTGGAGCTCGACGAGCATGTTCGAGACTTCCTGAAGGCCGCCCTCGGCGACGTTCATGACCTGCTCGGCGCGCTGCGAGTTGGTGATGGCGCTGTTGATGGCCGACTTCTCGGCGCGGAGGTTCTCCGACGCGATGAGGCCTGCCGGATCATCGGCGCCGCGGTTGATGCGGAGACCGGTCGAGAGGCGCTGCAGGTTCGCTGCGAGGCCCTTGTTCTGGTTGCCGAGCACGCGCTGGGCAATGAGCGACGGGATGTTCTGATTGATGCGACTCATGACTGACTGTCCTCCGTGATGTGCCGGGTTTCCGGCGGTGTTTCTCGACCGCCCCCGCCTTGGGGCGTTCGCGCCCTCCGCGTTCGCGGTGGTCTGCCTGGGTTGCCCGCCGGTTCCTCCAGCGGGGTCCGAACGAATGTGAAGGCGCGTCCTGCACCCGGAACG
>JBIIRG010000262.1:0-4034 GCA_044341665.1 Phycisphaerales bacterium
CGGTCATCGAGCGGTTCGCGGCGGAGCTCCCCGCGCCCGTCCTGAGCGACTACCAGTCGGCCACCACGCCGCTCTACCACCTGTTCATGGCGATGCTCGTGCGGCTTGGGCTCGACGGGATCGCGCTGCACGCGGTGAACCTCGCGTTCGGCGTGGCGCTCGTGGCGGTGTTCGCTGCGTTCATCGCGCGCAAGGCGGGGTTGTTCGCCGGTGCGGCGGCCGGAGCTGCGCTCGGAATGTCGCCATACGTGCTGAGCTCGTCGGTCTGGCTCACCACCGACAACGCTGCCACGCTGATGCTGGTGCTGGCGTTCGTCGCGTCGGCGGGCATCGCGTGCGGATGCGTCCGCATGCCGGTGCGGAGCGGTGTGCTGGCGGCGGGATGGGCGCTTCTCGCGGCGGCGGTGCGGCAGATCATGCTGTACACCGCGGCGTTTCCAGCGGCGGCCGTTGTGGCGCGCGCCTGTGCCGAGCGGCGGCGGCCCGCGTGGCGGGAGCTCCTGGTGGCGTCGCTCGCGCTGCTGCCGGCGGCGGTGCTGGTCGGATCCTTCGTGGCGCTCTGGGGCGGACTGGTGCCGCCATCGTTCCGCGCCTACCACGGCGGCGGCGCCAACGCGGCGACGCCCGTGTATGTGCTCGCGCTCGTGGGCGTGTGGGGCGGGCTTGCCTGTGCGTCGATCCCAGGGTTCTTCGCGCGCTTCTGGACGGCGCGCACGTGGCTTGCGGGCGCGCTCGCGCTCGCTGCGGCCTTGCTCGTACCGAGCAACTACGTCGTGCACGTCCGCTTCGGCGGCGTCCTGTGGACGCTCGCGAGCCGGCTGCCTGCGCCGTTCGAGCGTTCGGTCGTGCTGGTGCCGCTCGCGGCGATCGGCGCGATGGTGCTCGTCGCGTATCTCAGGCTGTGGACTGAATCGCGCGATCGCGCCGCGCGCGGCGTGTGCGCCTTCGCGCTGCTCGCGCTCCTCGGCATGACGCTGGCGCAGACCGCCAACCAGCAGTGCTTCGAGCGCTACATGCAGCCGCTCGTCGTCGTGTTCTGCACGGTGGCCGCCGCGGCGCTCGCTGGGCGCTCGATGCGTGCGTGGCCCCTGGCGCTCGCGGCGTGCGCGGCGTTCGGGCTCAGCCTCTTCAATGTCTTCCGCGCGGGCGGATGACCCGCGCCTGCGTCAGCCGCCGACCTTGCCGTAGGTACGCGCGCGCGGCTGCACGAGCGGCAGGTCGAAGTCCTCGAACGAGATGAGCGGGCGCGAGGACTCCGCGCTGAACCGCGCGACGGTCGTCTTGCGGAAGTTCGCGTCGTCGCGGTTCGGGTAGTCGGTGCGGTAGTGGCTGCCGCGCGACTCCTTGCGCTCGAGTCCGCCCTCGATCATCGCCTCGGCGAGGATGAGCATGTCGTGCGTGGCGCGCGCGAACGAGAGGTTCTGGTTGGTCCAGAGTCCCGTGTCGGACAGCGACATGCGCTTGAAGCGGTCGCGCAGCTCGGTGAGCTTGTTGCGGGCCTGCATGAGGCGCTTGGCGTCCTTGACCACGGTGCTCGCCGCGGTCATCTCGTCGCCCATCTCCCTGGCGATCTGGTACGGGTTCTCGGTGCCGCGCGAGTCGACGAGGCGCTGCTGCTTGTCGGTCTCGAGCCTCTCGCCGTTGGCAAAGAGCGACGCGTCGGCCTCGGCCGCGCCGGACGTGCGGTCGCGCACGTAGTTGGCCACGCCCGCGCCGCAGAAGAGGCCGTCGAAGATGCACGAGAGCAGGGCGTTCGCACCGAGGCGGTTGGCGCCGTGGTACTGGTAGTTCGCCTCGCCGAAGGCGTAGAGGCCCTCGATGTTGGTCATCATCGAGTTCGGCGCGCCGGCCACCAGGCCCTTGCCGTCGGACTTCGCGGTGTAGGTCGTCCACAGGCCGCCCATCGAGTAGTGGACGCCGGGGAAGATCTTCATCGGGACCTCGGCGGGATCCTCGCCGACGAACTTGCGGTAGATCTCGATGATGCCGCCGAGCTTGCGCTCCATGTACTCGCGCCCGAGGTGGGTGAGGTCGAGGTAGACCATGTTGCCGCCGCCGACGCCGAGGCCGTCCTTGACGCAGATCTCGAAGATCTCGCGGGTGGCGATGTCGCGGGGCACGATGTTGCCGTACTTCGGATAGCGCTCCTCAAGGAAGTAGTAGCGCTCGGTTTCGGGGATCTGACGCGGGTCGCGGGTGTCGCCCTTCTTGCGGGGGACCCACACGCGTCCGCCCTCGCCGCGCGCCGACTCGCTCATGAGGCGCAGCTTGTCGGCGCCGGGGATCGAGGTCGGATGGACCTGGATGAACTCGCCGTTGGCGTACCACGCGCCAAGCTGGTAGCAGCGGCTGGCCGCGCCGCCCGTGCACATGACGGAGTTCGTGCTCTTGCCGAAGACGAGGCCGTTGCCGCCCGTCGCCATCACGACGGCGTCGGCGCGGAAGGCGCGGATCGTCATCGTGCGGAGGTCCTGCGCGACGATGCCCTGGCAGACGCCGTTCGCGTCGAGGATCGGGCGGAGGAACTCCCAGTGCTCGTACTTGGTGACCTTGCCCTCGCTCTCGAAGCGGCGCGCCTGCTCGTCGAAGGCGTAGATGAGCTGCTGGCCGGTCGTGGCGCCCGCGAAGTGCGTGCGCTTGTAGAGCGAGCCGCCGAAGAGGCGCAGGTCGCGCTGGCCCTCGAGCGTGCGGTTGAAGGGCACGCCCATCCGGTCGAGGAGGTCGATGATCTTGGGCGCCCAGTGCGCCATCTCGTAGACGGGCGGCTGGTGCGCGAGGAAGTCGCCGCCGTAGATCGACTCGTCGAAGTGCTCATACTCCGAGTAGCCCTGCTGGCGGGCGATCTCGTTGCAGGCGTTGATTCCACCCTGCGCGCACACCGAGTGCGAGCGCTTGACGGGGACGATCGAGAACAGGTCGACGCTGACGCCGGCCTCGGCGATGCGCACTGCGGCCGAGAGGCCTGCGAGTCCGCCGCCGACAACGATCACGCGACGCTTGGTAGGGGCTGCCATGGTGAGGGGTCCGTTCAGAAGGTCCGCTGGAGGAGTCGGTTCGGTTCGCTGGATCTGCTCGTCGTGCTTCGATCAGCCGTCGGCACGGGATTCGTCGCCGCCGGCGGCCTGGACTTCGGGCGCCTGCGCAGCACTGCCCTGCATCTTGGTCTCGATGTCCTTTGCGCCCGCGGCATCGAGCGTGGCGAAGCCGACGACTGCGGTCATTCCCGCCGCTGCCAGCGCGACGCCCACGCCTGCGCAGACCACGCCCCAGCGCTGCTGCGCCTGCTTGCTGACGGTGAGGCCCCAGGTGATCGCGGCGGTCCAGAGTCCGTTTGCGAAGTGGAAGACGAGGGCCAGCACGCAGACCGCGTAGAACGCGGCGTTGAAGTAGGGGAACAGTCCGCCCTGCAGGTGCAGCGCCGTCGTGCTCGCGGCATGGTGGGCGTCGAAGCTGGGCATGAGGCCGCCGTAGCTCCAGCCCCAGCGGAGGCTCGAGATGTGCATGAAGAGGAACACGACGCCGACATAGCCCGAGAGGCGCTGCATCGCGTACCGCCAGTTGCCCTGGTAGCCGTAGCGCTCGGTGTTGCTGCGGCCGCTCCGGGCGAAGTAGACGCCCAGGATCGCGTGGTAGGCGATCGGCAGCCAGAGCACGAAGATCTCGATGAAGATCAGCGCGGGGAGGTCATGGATGAAGTTGACCTCGTGCTGGAACGTGGCGACGCCGGCGGAGCCTGCGCCGAGCGACTCGTACTTGCTGGCGTTGAAGACCTCGCCCCAGACGATCGACGAGTTGGTCGTGAGGTGGGGGAAGAGGAAGACGCCGATCGGCACCACGCCGCTGAGCGAGTGCAGGCGGCGCAACAGGTGGTAGTGGCGCTCAAGGAACGGGACGTGCTTGGACGCGTGCGCAGTCGATTCGGACACGGGGATCTCCGGGCGAAGGGAAGCGGAGAGTATAGGAAGACGGCGACGCGCCTTCAGGGCGCGTCGCCGTCATGGTTCAAAGTGCCGCGGTTGCAGGAGGGCGTGGTC
>JBIIRG010000072.1:0-12858 GCA_044341665.1 Phycisphaerales bacterium
TACGCGTCGGTGCTCGAGTCGACGGTGCGCAGGCTCGAGGGTGGCGCGGTCGACGAGGAGCCCGACGAGGCCGCGATCTCCGCGGGCGCCGAGGGCGCGCTTTCCCGCGCGCTCGGCGAGTCGAGCACGTCGTCCGAGGTGCGGGCCGCGTTCATGGTGCCGATCGATCCGTGGCACGGCGGCCTCGGGACGCCGCGCAGCCTCGCAGAGCCGCTTGCAGGAAAGACGGCGGTGCAGTGGACGCTCGAGCGGCTCTCGCGGTCGCGCGAGGCCGCGTCGATCATCCTGGTCGCACCCGAGGGCTTCGATCTCGACTCGATCATCGATCGTCGGGCCATCGCGCTTCCGCTCGAGGTCCACCGCAGCAAGGGCAGTCCGTTCGGCCCGGAGCGCGCCGCGATCGCGAGCGCGCGGCTCTGGTCCGACAGCTCGTGGCGTGGCGGAATCGCCAACACGACCGTGTACGACGAGGTGATCGCGGCACGCCCGATGTACGAGGCGATGGTGCGGTTCGGCGTGACCGCAGCGGTCGTCGTCGGGCCCGAATGGCCGCTCGTGACGGTGACGGGCGAGGACGGATGCGACGCGCTCGTGCGCAGGCACCGCACGCGGCCGGAACTCCTGCGGATCGTGTTCAACCAGTCGCCGCCCGGGCTGTGCGGCGTGCTCGTCGAGCGCTCGCTGATGGGGGAGCTCGCGCAGGGCGGCCGGCGCGCGTCGATCGGCTGGCTGCTGTCCTACGAGCCGACGCGCCCGCAGCAGGACCCGATCTCGAAGGACGTCTGCGTGCAGATCACGCCGGAGGTGCGGCGGTCGCTCGTGCGCGCGGTGTTCGATACGCCACGCAACATGATCCGCATGCGCCGCGCCATCGAGCCTGGTCTCGGCGAGCGGAGCGGCGGCGTGGCGGCGATCGATCCGCGCGCGGCGATCGCGCTGCTCGAGCACCAGCTGTTCGACACGGTGCCGTACTACACGCCGCAGCACCTGATGGTCGAGCTCAACACCGGTCGGCAGGGCTCGGGCGCATCGAGCCCGCACCGCATGGGATCTGTGCAGCGCGCGGTGATGACCGAGCGTCGCTTCGCGCGTCTCGTGGAGCAGGTGGCCGAGAGCCGCGACTGCGTGATGACGCTGTGCGGCGCCGGCGACCCGCTGCTCCATCCCGACCTGGCCCGCTTCGTGCGGATGGCGAAGGAAGGCGGCGTTCGCGGCGTGCACATCCGGACCGAGCTCCTCGCGCCGCGCGCGGTGCTCGACGCCGTCATCGAGGCGGGCGCCGATGTGCTGAGCGTGGAGCTCGACGCAGACGATGCCGCGACATACCGCCGCATGCATGGCGTCGACCGGTTCCGCGATGCGCTGGCGAACATCGAGCATGCGCTCGGCTCGCGCGCGCATCTCGCGGGCAGCGGCGGCGCCGCCTACGCCACGCCTTGGATCGTGCCGCGGCTCCAGCGCCGCGTGGAGAGCTACGAGGACATCGACACCTTCTTCGACCGGTGGCAGCATCTGATCGGCACGCCCGTGATCGAGGGCCCTGCGCCGTTCGACCCAGCTGCGGAGCATCCGGCGGACCCGCTCGCCAGCGCGCGCGCTCCAAGCCGCGCCATGTGGCGCGAGATGCTGCGGCGCATGCTTGTCCTTTCGGATGGGACCGTGCCGCTCTCGGAGCTCGATCTGCGCGGCGACCGGATCTTCGGCCATGTCGACCGCGGACCGCTGCTTGGCCTCTGGCGGGATCTCGTGCAGCGGCGAAAGCAGATCCGGCGAGAGCAGGGCGAGTTGCACCAGGACCTGCGGACGAGGATTCCATGAGGCGAGGATTCCATGACTGATCCCACAGGCAACTCCATGCGCGACGCAACCTCTCGCTCGCCGGCCGCAGACGCGGTCCTGCGATCCATGGCCGAGGGAGGCGCGCACCGCAACGACGACGTTCTTGCCGTGGTGATCGGGCGCGCAGGTAGTAAGGGACTGCCGCGCAAGAACGCGCTTCCCGTGTGCGGCACCCCGATGATCGCGCACACCATCCGATTCGCGCGCGCATCGCGGCGCATCGGTCGCACGGTCGTGTCGACCGACGGCGACGAGATCGCTGCGATCGCGCGCGACGAGGGCGTGGAGGTGGTGATGCGCTCGGCCGCGCTCGCGAACGACACGGCAACGGTCGACAGTGCGGTGCGCCACGCGGTCGATGCCATCGGGGCGCGCGAGGGCATCGTCGTGATCCTCTACGGAAACGTGCCAGTGCGGCCCTCGGATCTCGCCGACCGCGCCGTGGCGCGGCTCGTGGAATCGGGCGCGGACAGCGTGCAGAGCTACTACCGCGTGGGCAAGACGCATCCGTACTGGATGTCCTCGATCGACGAGTCGGGGCGTGTGGCGCAGTTCATCGAGAACCGCATCTACAGGCGACAGGAGCTGCCTCCGCTCTTCATGCCCGACGGCGGCGTGATCGCCGTGCGGCGCGAGAGCCTGTTCGACGTGCGTCCCGACGAGCCGCACGCGTTCTTCGGGCGCGACCGGCGAGGCATCGAGACGCGCGAGGGAGATGTCGTCGACGTCGACACCGCGCTCGACCGAGCCGTCGCGGAGGCGATCCTCAGTGCGCGGGCGGAGGTGCACGCATGAGCCGCGCGATCGACGTGTGTGGCCGCATGGTCGCGATGGGTGCCGAGCCGTTCGTCATCGCCGAGATCGGCGTGAACCACGACGGCAGCGTTGCGCGTGCGCGCGAACTCGTCCGCGCAGCACGGGATGCGGGCGCCGATGCAGCCAAGTTCCAGATGTTCGATGCCGACATGCTGATGTCCCGCGACGCGGTGCTCGCGGCGTACCAGCGCGCGAACGGCGCGCGTGACCCTCGCGAGCTGCTGCGCGGTCTGCAGCTTCCCGTCGATGCGCTCGGCGCACTCGCCGAGGAGTGCCGTGCGATCGGGATCGTTCCGATGGTGACCGTCTTCTCGCTGCCGCTCTTCGCGCACGCGCGCGTGCAGCCGTGGGCGGCATTCAAGACCGCGTCACCCGACATCGTGAATCTCCCGCTGCTCCGTGCCGCGATGTCGATGGCGCGACCGCTGTTCGTCTCGACGGGTGCGGCCACCGGCCACGAGGTCGCGCAGGCCGCACGGTGGCTCGCGCCGCATGCGGATGTCGCGTTCCTGCAGTGCACGAGCAGCTATCCGACGAGCGACGAGTGTGCTGCGATCGGCGGCATGCATGAGATCCTTGCGATCACCGGTCGCGCGGTCGGCTACAGCGATCACACTGCGTCGGTCGACGCGGGCGGACTTGCCGTCGCTGCGGGCGCGTGCGTGCTTGAGAAGCACTTGACCTATGACCGCGCCGCGGCGGGTCCCGATCACGCGGCCAGCCTCGATCCAGCGCAGTTTGCCGAGTATGTCCGCCTCGCGCGGCGCGCCGCCCGCATGGTGGGATCGAGCCGCAAGGTGCTGCAGGACGTCGAGCGCGACGTGCGGTGCGTGAGCCGGCAGTCGATCGTCGCGGCGCGGGACATCGCGGCGGGGGCGTTCATCACCGCCGCAGACATCGCGGTGAAGCGACCTGGAACGGGAATCTGCGCGAGCAGGATCGACGAGATCATCGGACGCCGCGCGGCGCGCGCCATCGAGTCCGACCGCGTGCTCACGGAGGCCGACGTCGGGCTGCGTGCCGCACCGCTGGAGTGCGCGCCATGATGCGCGTGGCGGTCGTGACGGGTACACGCGCCGAGTGGGGTCTGCTGCGGCCGGTCTGCGAGGCGATCCGCCGTGAGCGAGGCCTTGCGCTGCAAGTCGTCGCGGGCGGCGCGCATCTGCTCGCGCCCGCGCGCACGGTCGAAGAGGTCCGTGCGTTCGCGCCCGGACTCGTCGAGTTCGCGATGCAGGTACCTGGCGATACGGGGCGGCTCGCAGACGCCCGCGCGCTTGGACGCGGTACCGCAGCACTCGCTGATATCTATTCGGGTATCACTCCGGACATCGTGCTGGTGCTCGGCGATCGGATCGAGGCCTTCGCGGCTGCGAGCGCGGCTGCGATCGGCGGCATCCGCGTCGGTCACATCCATGGAGGCGACCGCGCCGAGGGCGTGGCCGACGAATCGATGCGCCATGCGATCACCAAGCTCGCGCACCTGCACTTCACGGCATCGGCGGAAAGCACGCAGCGCGTGCTCTCGCTCGGCGAGCGGCCCGAGGCGGTGCACCTCGTCGGCTCGCCGTCGATCGACGGGCTCGACGCGATCGCGCCGCTCGACGACCTGCGATTCATCGAGCTCGGGGCGCCCGAGTACGTGTTCCTCATGCACCCTTGCGGGCGGAGCGATGACATTGAGCACGGGGACGCCTCCGCCGCGCTCGACGCGCTGGCCGCGAGAGGACGCGTCCTCGCTCTCATGCCGAATAGCGATCCCGGGCGCGCTGGCATCACGCGCGCGATCGCCGAGCGCTGCGGGCGCATCCGCGTCGCCGAGCACCTGCCGCGCGCGGAGTTCGTCGGCTTGCTCAGGCGACCTGAGATCCGTGCGCTCGTCGGCAACTCGAGCGCCGGCATCATCGAAGCATCTGCGCTCGGGGTGCGCGTGGTGGACGTCGGCAACCGCCAGCGCGGACGCGAGCGTGGCGCGAACGTCGTGCACTGCGCGCGGGCGCAGGACGGGAGCGTCGCGGCGGCGCTCGCGGAGGCGGAACGCGCCGTCGTCACCGCGGACCATCCCTACGGCGACGGCGCCGCGGGGGCGCGGATCGCGCGAATTCTCGCGGATCTTGATCCATCACGGGTTCCCCTCGCCAAGCTCAACAGCTTTTGACGAGCTGTTCCGACTGTGCGGCCGGGTCCGTAAACCTCGCGGTGGGAAGACGCCGCCTTCGCGGCGAAGCGGTCGCGCTGCGTCAATCGCCGCGCCGATTCGGCCGATGCTCGTGAGGCGTCTCGATCGATCAGCGGATCCAGCCTCAAGGTGAGCCCGATGCAAGCACAGACCCACGAAGCACACATGCAGGTCGCCAACGCGGCCGTCAAGCAGCTCAGCCATATCGCCACGCTGCCCGAGGTCACGCTCGGCATCATCGAGCTCGTCGAGGATCCGAACTCGAGCGCGCAGGACCTGAACGAGCTCATCGGCCGGGATCCCGCGCTCTCCGCGCGCGTCCTCAAGGTCGTGAACAGCGCCTTCTACGGCCTTCCGCGACAGATCGGCTCGATCAACCGCGCGATCTCGATGCTCGGGCTCAACGCCGTCAAGAACATCGCGATCGCCGCCAGTCTTGCCAAGCTCTTCCGCGGCGGCGCGCTGTGCGACCGCTTCGATGCGAAGGAGCTCTGGGACCACTCGATCGCCGTGGCCACCGCGGCCCGGCTGCTCGCGCGGGAATCCCGCATGAGTTCGGGCGATGAGGCGTTCCTCGGCGGCCTCATGCACGACATCGGCATCATGGTCGAGCTTCAGTCCGACCGCGCCAAGCTCGTCAAGGTCTTCGGCGACATGCAGTTCGACGGAAACGGCCGGCCCCTCATCGAGTTCCGCATGGCGGAGCGCTCGGTGTTCGGCGCCGATCACTGCCACTTCGGCGAGGCGCTCTGCGAGCAGTGGAAGTTCCCGCGTTCGCTCGCGGTCGCGTGCGCACATCATCACGATCCGATGGCGTGCCCGGCGGAGTCGCGGCAGATCGCATGGCTGATCTTCGTGGCGGAGCGTCTGGCGACGGAGCAGGGCGGATTCCAGGCCGACATCGTCGACCGCTCGATCCCGCGCGGCGCGTTCGAGTCGCTCGGCATCTCCGAGGCGAATCTCGCCGCGGTGCGCGCACAGCTCGGCGAGAAGCTCGCCGAGGCGCAGGCCACGCTCGCTGCCTGACGGCTTGTCTGCAAGCGCTTGGATGGCGGGTGGCGTGCCTCGCGCGTAGCATCCCGCACCATGTCCGCGACGATCCAGATCGATTTCTCGCGCCCGATCGCGCTCTTCCCGCTTCCCGCGGTCGCGCTCTTTCCGCACACCGCGGAATGGATGGTTGCGTTCGAGCCGCGGTACCGCCAGATGGTCGAGGATTGCCTGCGCGCGCGCGGCGACGGGGCGCTTCTCGACGCGGCTCCCATCGCGCTCGCCACGTATGCGGGGCGCTCCTGGCAGGGCGAGCGCGTGGGCGAACCGCCGCTGCGGCCCGCGGTGTGCGTTGCGAAGATCGTCGAGCACCGGGCGCTGCCCGACGGAAAGCACCACATGCTCCTGCACGGATTCTGCCGCGCCCGCATCGAGTCCATCTCCGAGCCCGAGGGACGTCGCCTCTACCGCCTCGCGCGTCTCGCGCCGATCGATCGCAGGCGAAGCGCACCGCGGCGGATGCCCGTCCTCGAAGGCGAGATCGCGTCGCTGATCGAGGAAGGCGCGCTGGCGCGATGGTCGCAGCTCGACGCCGTGCGCATGTGGGTGAAGCGGCGGAACCTTCCGACCGAGTTCATCGTCGAGCAGCTGGTCGCGATGCTCGCCGGACGCGACGCCGACGCGCGCTACCGCATGCTCGCTGAGCCGAACGGAAGGGTGCGGGCGCGGTTTGCGCTCAGTGAGCTTGCGCACCTGCAGAGGATGGTCGGGCATGCAGCGACGCGGAGCGCTGCGGGCGAGCGTGGCGTTGGCGCGAACTGAGCGTGCGCCCGGCCGGGCTCGAAGCGCGGTCCTCCGCTGAAGCCCCGTGCTCTACCTGCGCGCAGCCTCGATGAGGGCGCGCCACTCGGGAATCTCGCGGGCGAAGCGCGTGCGCAGCGCCGTTGTGTCGCCCTCGATGCGGACGGCGGAGATCGTCTCGCCGTCACGCATGTTGCGCGCGATGTCGAGGCCTTCGGTGACGACGCCGAACACGGAGTAGACGAGGTTCCACCGGTCTTGCTCCTTGACGGTGATGAAGATGCGGTTGGGCTTGGCGCGCGCGGAGGAGTCCTCGGTGGTGTTCGAGGCGCAGAGCCGACCACCGCTGTCGAAGAGCAGTCTTGGCGAGAACTCGCGCGGGATCGTGTAGAGCGGCACGGAGTCGCCGGTCTGCCGCACGACCGGCGAGAAGTCGGTCCAGGTGCGTCCGTTGAAGTAGCCCGATTCTGCGAGCAGGATGAAGCTCATCGTCAGGCGCGGAGCCTCCTTGGCCGCGAGCTGGACGCGGATCGCGCCGGAGGGCTGCTCGAATGTGGCGGTGATCTCGGTCGCGGCGACGGGCGCTGCGGTCGGCGCGGGAGCGGGCGATGGAGCTGGTGGCGTGGCAGGTCCGCAGCCCGTGCAGAGGGCGAGGAGCGCCGTAGCGCACGCGAGCAGCGTCGGCGTGGAGTGCATGTCAGTTGTCGGCGCTGCGGCGGCTGCCGCGGCTTCCGCGTCCGCTTCGGGTGGGGGGTGGTTGCGTTTCGCCGCCGGTGTCGCGCGAACCACCTGGTGCTGCGGAGTCGCGCGGTTCCTCGGGGGAGCGCGGGGTCTGGCCGGCGCTCCCCTGCGGCGCGTCGATTGGCGTCGCTGCAGATGGACTCGGCGGTGCGTTTGGCGCGGGACTGTCGGCGAGGGCGTTCCGGCGCAGCGCGAGGGCGCGCGCTTCGAACTGGTCGGCGCGGCCGAGCGAATCGATCGTGTAGATCGCATCGTCGACGCGCGCGGTCATCGTCGGATCGGCGTCGCCGAGCATGCCGCGGATGCGCTGCATGGCCTCCTTGATGGAGGTGCGGCGGCGTGTCTGTGCGTCGATCACGGCGATGCGTGCGTCGATCTCGGCAAGCATCGCATCCTGTCCTGAGTTCGCGAGTCGCGGCAGGATGAGGTCGGCGGCCTCGCACGCGGCGCGCGAGAGCGGCTCGAGTCGCTGGAAGGATGTCTCGAGTGCGTCGAGGAGTGCGGTGTCCTGGTCCGCGGTGAACGAAGGGTGAGCGAGCGTCTCCTCGGTCATGCGTGACAGCAGGCGCTCGTCCTCGAAGAGCTCGGGATGGAGGGCGCGCTGCAAGAGCTCGACGAGCCTGCGGCCGTCGCGGGGCTGCAGGCGGGCGCGCAGACGAGTGAGCGCGTCGAAGTGGATGTCGCGGATCGCGACTTCGCTTGCGAAGGCGCGGTCGTCGATCGCGGCGAGCTGTGCCTCGACGGCAGCGCTGGTCTCGGGTGGGGCATAGCGCCAGAGCGTGCCGGCGGTCGTCTCGATGAGCGCGCGTTGCCGCTCCGCATCTTGGAGGAGCGTGGTCCGCGCATCGAGCGCGCGTGCGAGGGCGGTGGCGTACTCCCCGACCGTGGAGGCGAGCGCTTCGGCAGTGCCGGCATCGAGTCGGAGTTCGCCGACAAACTCCACGAGGGTCAGTCGCGTCGAGGGCAGGAGCTGCTCGGCCGGGAGCTGCTCGAGCCGCCACGCGAGCGTGGCGCGCGCGAACGACGCGCGGTGTGCGTCGGGCGTGGCTGTCGCGACGGCGTCGAGCAACCGGCGCTCCGCTGCGGCGATCGCCTTCGCGGACTTCTCGCGAAGGGACAGGAGCGCGACGAGTTCAGGCGTCGGGCGCGGGAGAAAGGACAGGCGTGCAGCATCGAACCGATACGAGGCGGGGAGGAGCCGCAGGATCTGCCGTGCCGTCGACTCGCGTTGCTGCTCGATGCCCGTCAGATAGGTGTCGTGTGCGTCGCGAAGGTCGGAGTTGAGCGCAAGCGACGCGTCGATGCCGCGAAGGAACTCTGCGAATCGCTCTTGCGACATCGGCTGGGGAAGCACCGAGCGGCGGAGGGTTTCCTCGGCAGCTGAACGGGCGCGTTCCGCGCGCTCGACGGGGGTTTCCGCCGCGGGCGGGGTGGATTGGCTGCGAGCGGTGGCGACGGGGGTGGCCGGGTCGGTGGTCCCGGCGGGCAACATGCCTGTCCTTTCTGGACCCGCCTGTGCTCGCCCCGGGTGACCCGCGACCGTCGGCTGGGCGAGCTCGGGGGACGGCCCGAACATGCCTGTCCTGTATGCGCTGCCGGACGGGTCGTCGGGCGACATGCCTGTCCCATCTTGGCCGTGGACTCCGGTTGGGGCGCAGAGCACCGCCGCCGCGAGGACGCCGTACACGGGCAGGCGATGGAGGGAGGCGCTCGACATAGGGCTTTCCATCGGCGTTTCCGTCGATACGCTTCGGAAATGCCCCAGTACTGGCTCCTCAAGTGCGAACCCGACGTCTACTCGATCCAGGATCTCGCCCGAGACCGAACCACGGGTTGGGATGGCGTCCGCAACTACCAGGTGCGCAACTTCATGCGCGACACCATGAAGCCCGGCGACCTGGGGATCTTCTATCACTCGAACGCCGAGCCATCGGGCCCCGCGGGCGTGCTGCGCATCGTTCAGACCGGGCTTCCCGATCCGACGCAGTTCGACCGCGCGAGCGACTACCACGATCCCAAGTCCAGCCCAGCCGACCCGACGTGGGTCATGTGCGAGGTCGCATTCGAGCAGCAGTTCGACGAGGTCGTGCCGCTGGAGCGGCTGCGGGAAGACCCCGCGCTCTCCGACATGCTCATCCTCCGTCGTGGGAACCGGCTGTCGATCACACCCCTCACCGAAGGGGAGTTCAAGGCCATCCGTGCCCTCGGCGGGGTCCGTCGGTCCCGCAAATCCTCAGCAGCGGGGCGGAAGGGATAGAATCCGCCCGCCTTGAAACCGCGGCGTGGACACGCGGAAGCAGGGCGACGGACCCGTGCCCGCCTACGTCGCGCGTGGCGTGGGCCGTGCGCGAATCGGCAGTCACATCAGCGAAAGGAACTTCGAATGGGTGCGGGACTCGGACTCGGCGTCATCCTCCTCGGTGCATGCGGTGCATTGCTCCTCGTCGGCGTCATCGTGGCCATCTGGGTGATCGGGATCTACAACCGTCTCGCTGCGGGCCGCGTCGGCGTGCAAGGCGCCTGGGCGGACATCGACGTGCAGCTCAAGCGGCGCCATGACCTGATCCCGAACCTCGTCGAGACGGTCAAGGGCTACGCCAAGCACGAGCGAGAGGCCCTCGAGGCCGTCATCGCTGCGCGCGCGCGCGCCGTCAACGCGGGTTCCATCGAAGACAAGGTCGCGGCGGAGGGCGGACTCACGCAGGCGCTCGGGCGTCTGCTCGCTGTTGCGGAGGCCTACCCCGACCTCAAGGCCAACGTCAACTTCATGCAGCTGCAGGGTGAGCTGACCTCGACCGAGGACATCATCAGCCGTTCGCGTGGCGGGTACAACGGCGTGGTCGGGGGCTACAACCAGTCGCTCGTCGTGTTCCCGACCAACATCATCGCGGGCATGTTCGGCTTCAAGCAGATGCCGTTCTTCGAGATCGAGAACGCCGCCGAGCGCAATGCGCCGCAGGTGAAGTTCTGATGACGGTCCTGGCGGCGTCGGACGGTCCCGGCGCTGCGTTCGTCGTCGCGCTGATCATCGCAATCGTCCTCGCGCTCGCGGCTGTCGCCGTCCTGTCAGCCAAGCGAGAACGAGAGCGAACCGAGTCGCTGCAGCGCTTCGCGGCCGAGCGCGGGCTTCGCTTCATCGGCGAGGATGCGGGGCTCGACGAGCGCATGGCGGCGTTCGATCAGTTCCAGATCGGGCACTCGCGTCGGGGGCTGAACCTCATGGAGGGCGATGTGCGCGTCGGCGGCATCCGCGGCACGTTGCTGTGCGGGGACTACCGCTACAAGGTCACGCGCTCGAACGGCAAGCAGACCACCACCACGGTCTACAACATGTCCTTCGTGGCCATGCGGCCGGCGCTCTCGGTACCCGAGGACCTGACCGTCCGCGCCGAGGGCGTGCTCGACAAGATCGGCGCCTTCGTCGGCTTCGACGACATCGACTTCGAGTCGAGCGAGTTCTCCAAGCGGTTCCACGTGAAGTGCTCCGACCGGCGGTTCGCCTTCGACCTCTTCGATCCGCGGATGATGGAGTACTTTCTCGCCGCCGAGCCGCCGCGCGTGCAGGCGCGAGCCGGCGTCATCCTGATCGACCGCGGCGTGCGGCGGTGGGAACCCTCGGAGTTCGCGGCGGAGTTCGGCTGGCTCGATGGGTTCCTCGCGCGCGTCCCGCGTCATGTGCGGGCGGCGCGGCTGCCCGAGTCCGAGCACCCGCACGACCCCGTCCTCAACCCGTCCGTCGGACCCCACGCCGATCGCGCGTCGGGTTCGCCCGCCGAGGCCCGGGAGAAATCCGCATGAACAACGCGTTTTCGGATGGTCTCGGCGCGACCTGCTGCGTGCTCGCGGTCGTCGCAGGCGTGCCGCTCGTGTGGCTCACCGTTACCTACAACCGATTCGCTCGGCTTGCGCAGCTCGTCAAGGAGAGCTGGTCCGGCGTCGACGTCGAGCTCAAGCGGCGGCACGACCTCATTCCGAACCTCGTCGAGACGGTCCGCGGCTACGCGCAGCATGAGCGCGACGTGCTCGAGGCCGTGGTCGCTGCGCGTGCGCGCGCCATGCAGGCGGGCGACGACCTGCGATCGCGCGTCGACGGCGAGTCGACGCTTGCGCGGACGCTCGGCCGCCTGGTCGCGGTCGCGGAGGCGTACCCGAGCCTCAAGGCAGACAGGCACTATCTCGAGCTGCAGCGCGAGCTCTCCCTCACCGAGGATCGGATCGCGGCCAGCCGTCGCTTCTACAACGCGAACGTCCGCGAGATCAACGCCATGCGCGTCGAGTTCCCCACGAACCTCGTGGCGGGACTGTTCGGATTCCGCGAGGAGCGCTACTTCGAGCTCGACAATCCGACGGAGCGCGCGGTTCCCGGCGTCGGTTTCTAGCGTATTCTCCGCGCCATGGCCAAGGAGCGCATCGTCACGGCTGGGGCGCAGGAGCGGGAGCGCGAGGCGGACGCCGATCCGCGCACGCTCGAGATCCGTCCGCGTGCGTTGCGCGAGTACGTCGGCCAGCGCGAGCTCGTCGAGCGGCTCGCGATCGCGCTCGAGGCCGCGAAGCGCCGGGGCGACGCGATGGAGCACGTGCTGCTGCACGGGCCGCCCGGCCTCGGAAAGACCACGATCGCGCACGTCATCGCGGCCGAGATGGGCACGCGTGCGCATGTCACGAGCGGTCCTGCACTCACCAAGGCGGGCGATCTCGTGGGGACGCTCACCAAGATGGAGGATGGCGACGTCCTCTTCATCGACGAGATCCACCGGCTGCCTGCGGCGGTCGAGGAGTTCATCTACCCCGCGATGGAGGACCGCCGCATCGACTTCACGCTCGACAGCGGCATGAACGCGCGCGTCGTGACCATCGCGCTCAAGCGCTTCACGCTGATCGGGGCGACCACGCGCGCGGGTCTCCTCACCCAGGCGCTCCGCAGCCGCTTCGGCGTGATGCACCATCTCGAGTACTACGGGCACGACGACCTCGTGCACATCCTGCGCCGCGCTGCAGGAATCCTCGCGGTCGACGGCATCACGGTCGATGCGTTCGACGCCATCGCCACGCGCAGCCGCGGCACGCCGCGCATCGCGCTGCGGCTGCTGCGTCGCGTGCGTGATTTCGCGGAGGTGCGCGCGAACGGACGCGCGGACCGGGCGGCCGTCGACGGAGCGCTGCGGCTCGAGGGCGTCGACGAGCGCGGGCTCGACGAGCTCGACCGCAAGTACATGCGCGCGATCGCATCGATCTACGGCGGCGGCCCCGTCGGGCTCGAGGCGATCGCGGCCACGCTCGGCGAGGATGCGCAGACGCTCGAGGATCTCGTGGAGCCGTTCCTCCTGCAGATCGGGTTCCTCGCGCGCACGCGGCAGGGGCGCCGCCTGACGAAGGCCGGCGCCGATGTGATCGGCTTCGAGCTGCCCGGTGGCGGGCTCTTCGACGAGTGAAGCCGCCGCGGCGTGCTACTCCGCGACGAACGCGCGCAGTGCGGCCAGAAGCCGCTCCTCGGC
>JBIIRG010000264.1:0-3969 GCA_044341665.1 Phycisphaerales bacterium
ACTACAACAAGCCCTCGCAGGAAGGCCTCTACCGCCACTTCATGACCGTGGCCGACAGCTGCCCGCTGCCCGTGATGCTCTACAACATCCCCGGTCGTTGCGGCGTGGCGATCAATCCCGACACCGTGGCGCGCCTCGCGAAGCACCCGAACATCGTGGCGATCAAGGAGGCGACCGGCTCGATGGACTCGGCGAGCGAGATCCGCCAGCGCTGCGGCATCACGATCCTGTCGGGCGACGACTCGCTCACGCTGCCTTTCGCGGCGTGCGGCAGCGCGGGCGTCGTGAGCGTGGTCTCGAACCTCTGGCCCGCGCGCGTGCAGGCGCTGTGCGAGGCGTTCCTCGCGAACGACTTCCGCCGTGCGCAGGAGATCCACCGCGAGCTCTTCCCCGTGGCGAAGGGCCTGCTCTCGCTCGACGTGAACCCGGTGCCGCTCAAGGCCGCGATGAAGCTGCTCGGCCGCGACTCGGGCGCGGTGCGACTGCCGCTCGCCGCGGCGTCGCGGGAGACCGTCGATCGGATCGCCGAGATCCTCGCCCAGTCGAGCCTGACCCGCCTCGAATCGGTCGCGCGCGCGTGAGCAGCGGCGGCACCACGCCGAGCGTCGCCCATCCGCACGATGTGCGGGGGATGCCCTACAAGATCGCGGTGCTCTGCTACCTCTACGACGAGGCGGGGCGGCTGCTGCTCCTCCATCGGCGCAAGCCGCCGAACAGGGACATGTACTCGCCGATCGGCGGCAAGCTCGAGGTCACGCTCGGCGAGGGGCCGCACGACTGCGCGCTGCGCGAGATTCGCGAGGAGGCGTCGGTCGAGCTGAGGCCCGACGAGATCCGCCTCATCGCGATCGTGAGCGAGACGGCGTACCAAGGCGAGGACCACTGGCTCATCTTCCTGTTCGAGGCGACGCGGCCGATCCGCGCGGGCGAGATCCCGCACTCCGAGTTCGACGAGGGTCGGCTCGAGTGGCACGCCGTCGAGGATGTGGCCGCGCTGCCGATCCCGCAGACCGACCGCGAGGTGATGTGGCCGAACGTCTGCAGGCACCGCGGAGGGTTCTTCATGGTGCACATCGACTGCTCGCAGGAGCCGATGGTCCCGCGCCTGTGCGAGGCGTGGCGGATCGAGTCTGCGGGGGCGTGATTCGGACCGATTCCGACGCGCCTGACCGGGCGTGCTGGCGACCGCGAAAAAAGTCGCGCGCCTAAATCCCCATTCAATTCAGACTTACATGGAATCGCCTCAAAGTGCGTCTTCGCGGCTTTGAAGCGGGTTTTTCGGGACTAGAGTTGCAGTGGGTAACTAGGGAGTGGGCAGCGCTGCTGCCCCTTTGGGAGGGTTTTGGGATGGCTCACAATTCGTCGAAGGGGACGGCTTTTGCCGTCCGCGCTGTCGCCCCCGTTCTGGCGGCGGCCACGCTGTCCGCTGCCGCGGAGGCTTCTCTTTCCGCCACGCTCACGGGCTACCCCGCGGGTCTCTTTGAGAACGTCGGCTTCTCGTCGACGCTTTCGTGGGATTCGAACGCGGCGGTCACGCTCTACTCCATTCGCGCCATGCAGCACTCGTTTGCCGAGTCGAACGGCAACCAGTGGGTGAGCTGGTGCGCCGAGGTCTACCAGGGCGTCGAGTTGGGCTCGACCTACACCTTCAACGTGGTGAACGCGGCCGATGCGCCGGGCGGGGCCGTGGCTCCGGGTCCGATGGGCGCGATCAAGGCCAGCGTCGTGCGCGACCTCTTCGCGCGCTGGATCAACGCGGGCACGGGCATGGTCAACGGCTCGATGTCGGACCGCGATGCAAAGAGCGCTGCATTCCAGATCGCCCTGTGGGAGATCACCCACGAGAACTTCTCCGCGACCTCGGCTGCGGGGATGGTCGGCCAGATGGCCCTCGGAACGGGTGCGTTCCGCGCATCGATCAACGGCGCAACCGCCTCGTGGTACGCGCAGATTGTGGCCTCGCTGGGTGCGGGCGGCTTCCAGACGACGGATCTCGAGGGCCTGACCAGCGAGACCGCGCAGGACCAGATCCGTCTCGTGCCGACCCCGGGCGCCGTCTCGCTCATCGCCCTTGCAGGGCTTGTTGGCCGTCGACGTCGCCGCTGAGCCGCGGCTTCGCAACGAACACGTCGATCGCACGGCGACCTTCGGGTGCCGCGTGCCCGCCGCGCTATTCTGCGGTCGATGTCGGTCGATCTCTCCCCGCCGGACCTTCCCCAGTACCCGATCGAGCGCTCCGCTGCGGAGATCGCGCGGACTTGGACCATCGACCCGCGGATCCCGGCCACGGTGCCGGGATTCGACGCGCCGTTCTTTCAGGCGGGCCTTGCCGGCTACAGCGACGGCGCGATGCGCCTGGTCGCCCGTCGCCATGGCGCACCATTCTGCGTGACCGAGGCGCTGCTCGACCGTACGCTCATCAACGGCGGCAAGGGGCGCCGCAAGGAAGACCCTGATCTCCTGGCCACCGAGTGCGGCATGGGCGAGATCGAGGACAACGTGGCCGCGGGCCTCGACGACCATCCGATCGCCGGGCAGGTGATGGGCACGATGCCCGACGAGATGGCGCGCGCGAGCGAGCTGCTCGTCGGCATGAACTACGACGTGATCGACGTGAACCTCGCCTGCCCGGTGAAGAAGATCAAGAAGTCGAACCGGGGCGGTCACTTCCTTGCCTATCCCGACGATGCGATCGAGATCCTGCGCGCCGTGCGAGCGGTGGTGCCGGCCTCGATCCCCTGCACGGTCAAGCTGCGCCGCGCCTTCGACGACACGCCCGAGATGGCGGAGCGCTTCGAGCAGATCTTCGCGGCCTGCTACGAGATCGGCTACGCCTGGGCCGTCGTCCACTGCCGCACGGTGCAGCAGAAGTACCTCGGGCCGGGAAAGTGGGAGTTCCTGCGCGACCTCTGCGCGCGATACCCCGACCGCGTGATCTTCGGCTCGGGCGACATCTGGACGGTGGACGACATCTTCCGCATGCACGAGTACACGGGCGTGCATGGCGTGAGCGTGGCGCGTGGCTGCATCGGCAATCCGTGGATCTTCACGCAGGCACGCGCGATGATGCGCGGCGAACCGGCGCGGCAGCCCTCCCTGGCCGAGCAGCGGAGCGCGCTCGAATCGCACTTCGAGCTCGCGATGCAGCTGCACGGCGAGGGCGCGGGCGGTCGCCGCATGCGCAAGTTCGGGATCAAGTTTGCGGCGCATCACCCGCGCGGCGACGAGGTCAAGCGCGACTTCATCGACTGCGAGACGGTGGACGACTGGCAGCGGACGCTCGCGAAGTGGTACGCCCCGCAGCCGTGATCGGGATCGGCTCGTCGATCCCGGGCGTGACCGCTGGTACGGCCGTCCGCGGCAGGACAAAGAGCGCCACGCCGGCGCTTGGCGACGGTGACTCCTCCTCGACGAAGAGGTGCCCGACCGCGACGCACGGGAATCTCGCAGTTGCATGTTCCGTGTCATTCGTGCGCGTCGGAATCGCGACGACCGCTGCGCTCGCGCCGAAGAGCGCGCTCGCGTGCCTGGAATCGCCCTCGAGCGCGTGCAGCAGCACGCCGCCAGGCGTGAAGGCATAGGCCGCACCGACATCCTCGAGCCGCGCACGTGGCGCAGCCGCTCCGTTTCCGGGCACGAGCGCGTCGAATCCAGGCGCACCGACTGCGACGACTCCGTCGCCGCATCCGATCGACTGTCCGAAGCCCGCGCCTGACTGCGAGACCGGTGGTTCGAGCGCGATGGGCATGGACTCGATCGCGTCGAGCGCGTAGCTCCACACGATGCCGGTGCAGGCGTCACCTCGATCGACGGATGCCTGTCCGCGTGGCTCGCCGACCAGCAGGCGGCCCTCGTGGATCGCCAGCACCGCGCCGAACCACGCCGCGCGGCGGGGCGTGGGTGGCGCGAGCACGAGCGCGGCGCGGTACGAGCCGTCGCGCGCGCGCCGGTAGAGATGCACGACGCCTG
>JBIIRG010000003.1:0-35332 GCA_044341665.1 Phycisphaerales bacterium
CCTACATGTTCGTGCTCATGCTCGCCCAGCAGTCGCCCGCCGACGGCGCAGGCGACGCGTGGTACGACCGCGTGCCGCGCGAGCCGCTCTCGGCGATCGTGGTGGGTTTCGTCATGCTCGCGGTCTTGTCGAACGCCTACTTCTCGCCGAGCGCGCAGGCGTGGCGACAGAACACGATCGAGTCGAGCGCTGCTTCAGGCGAGATCCGCGCATGGGAGCGGCTGGCCTCGATGCCGAAGCTGCTTCTCGAGACCGCGAAGTCGGCGAATCCCCAGGTTTCGTCGGTGGAATCATTCGATGCGTCGAGCGCCACCGTCACCGCGAAGCTCGCCGACGGCGGCTCGGCCACGTTCCAGTTGCCCGCCTCGTCGGCCCCCGACAACGGGCGCCAGGTTGGCGTCGACCTCGTGTCGAAGTTCCCTGCCGGGCTCGAGATCGCAGGCGTGGTGCTGCTGATGGCGCTGTTCGGCGCCGTCATCCTGGCCCGCAAACAGATCGAGCTTGGCGAAGACGAACGCCGCGGACTCGCGGGCATGCGCCGCTTTACCGTCGACGGTGAAGCCGGTGGAACGGGAGGTGCCGCGTGAACCTGCTGCCGGAGATCCCATTGACCGCCATGCTCGCCGTGACCGACTCGCAGACCGTCAACGCGGCCCTGCTCGTGAGCGCGCTGCTCTTCACCTGCGGACTGGTCGGGTTCCTGAGCCGCCGCAACATGATCATCATGTTCCTCTGCACGGAGCTCATGTTCCAGGCGGCGGCGCTCGCGATGATCGCGTTCGGAAAGGTCCACCACGACCTGTCCGGGCAGGTCTTCGTGATCTTCATCCTGACCGTGGCCGCAGCAGAGGCAGCGCTTGCGCTTGGCCTCGTCGTGCTGCTCTACCGCCGCCGTGAGACGCTCGACTCCGAAGCGTGGGGCGAGCTGCGAGAGAACGCCTGACGGGCCGCGGCCACCGATCCACCTCCGAGCGACTGAGTTTCCTTCGTCGACCACCGAGTCCCAGACATGCCTGAACTCGCCAGCCTTTCGAACCTTGCCCTTCAACTGCCCGCCGTGCTCGGCGACGCAGCACAGGTCGCCATTCCGGCGGCGGTGCCGTCGCCGGAGTTCGCCTGGGCGGGGTTCATCCTGCTCCTTCCCGCGCTGTCGGCGCTGCTCTGCGGCCTCTGCGCCATCATGGGCGTGCGGAACAAGCTCCCCGGCGTCATCACGGCGATCGCGCTGCTTGCGGCGTTCGCCACCACGCTCACGCTGTTCCTGAAGATGCCGCAGGACGCGCCGCGGATCATCCATCTCTTCGACTGGGTGTCGTTCGCCTGGGCCGGAGAAGGCGCGAAGTGGACGAGCTTCCTCGCGCCGTTCTCGCTGTACGTCGACTCGCTCACGCTGCTGTGGATGCTGTTCGTGACGGGCCTCGGCTCGCTGATCGCCATCTATGCGACCGAGTACATGGAGGCGGACGTCGGCAAGGGCTACGCGCGCTTCTTCGGTTCGGTGAGCATCTTCCTCTTCGCGATGGGTTCGCTCGTGATGGGCGGCAACCTGATCCTGCTGTACCTCGGCTGGGAGGGCGTCGGTCTCGCGAGCTACCTGCTCATCGGCTACTTCTACTCGCGTCCGAGCGCTGTGGCCGCCGCCAAGAAGGCGTTCATCATGAACCGCATCGGCGACCTCGGGCTTGCGCTCGGCGTCTTCCTGATCTGGGTCAACTACGGCACGGTGGAGTACGCGGCGCTGTTCGAGGCCTTGAGCACAGGCGCGGCCGCGGCGAACGCGGAGAGCTCCTGGTCGGCCTCGCTGATCCCCTACTGCCTCATGCTCGGCGCGTTCGGCAAGAGCGCCCAGATCCCGCTCTTCGTGTGGCTCCCCGACGCGATGGAAGGCCCGACCCCCGTGTCGGCGCTCATTCACGCGGCGACCATGGTGACGGCGGGCATCTATCTGATCGCGCGCACCTATCCGCTCTTCCTGCTTGATCCGAACGCGCTCACCGTGGTCGCCGTCATCGGCTGCGCGACGGCGCTGGTCGCCGCGACCATCGGCATGGCGCAGTACGACATCAAGCGCGTGATGGCCTACTCGACGGTTTCGCAGCTTGGATACATGTTCCTCGGACTGGGCGTCGGCACGACGTTCGGCGCGGTGTACCACGTGTTCACGCACGCGTTCTTCAAGGCGCTGCTCTTCCTCTGCTGCGGCGCCATCATGCACGGCATGGCAGGCCAGCTCGACCTCCGCAAGATGTCGGGGCTGCGCAACGTGAAGGGCTTCGGCATCATCAGCTGGACGTTCCTCATCGGCTGCCTCTGCCTCGCGGGCTTCCCGTTCACGGCCGGCTTCTTCTCGAAGGATTCGATCATCGCCCAGGCGTTTGGCAGCGGGAATCCCACCTTCGTCACGCTCGGGTGGATCGCGCTCTTCACCGCGTTCCTCACCGCCTACTACACCTTCCGCGTGTGGTTCCGCGTGTGTGGTGGACCGACGAAGTACGAGCCAGGCGACGAGGTGCATGGACACGGTGACGACGATGGACACGGGCACGGGCATGGCGACGACCATGGCCACGGTCATGGTCATGGCGCCTCGCACGGCCACGGCGGCCACGAATGGCATCCGCATGGTCCGCGCCTCGCCATCAACGGCGTGCTGCTTCTGATCTGCGCGGGCGCCCTGCTCGCGGCGGTCCCCTCGTATCTCGGCGAGATGCAGCACAAGACCAACTGGGTCGAGTCGATGGTGGCCAACTCCTCGGCGGCGGTCGGTATTCCCTCGCACGACCACGGCGGCGACGGACACGCGCACCATGCGCTCTCGTTCACCGGCATCGCCGACGTCCACAAGGCCACGAGCGTGGTCGCGAGCGTCGCGGGCATCCTCGGCATCCTGGTCGCGGTCTTCTTCCACCTCGTCAACCGTGGTGCGGCCGACAAGCTGCGCGCGGCACTGCTCTCCAACGGGCTGACGCGACGGCTGCCGCTGCTCATGGAGAACAAGTGGTACGTCGACGAGATCTACCACTGGACCTTCCGCTTCCCGTCGTGGGTCCTCGGACACGTCCTCCAGTTCATCGACAAGCAGCTCATCGATGGCTTCGTGGTCAACGGAAGCGCGCGCCTTCCCGTGGAGCTCGGCCGGCTCTTCCAGCCGCTCTACAACGGTGCGCTGCAGGGATACGCCGCCACCATGGCGGGCGGCATCGCGCTCATCGCAGCGTGGGTCGCCTGGATGTGGCTGAAGGGTCTCTGACAGCCGACTGACTGCGCACGATCGAACGAAACCTACAGCACACGGAACGGCCGATGCTCTCCACCCTCTCGATTCTCCTGCTCCTTCTTCCGCTGATCGCAGCGGGCGCGGTCGCACTCGCGCCGGCTCGGCTTGCGAAGTGGATCGCCACCGTCGCGACCCTCGTGGTGTTCGCCGTGTCGCTCGCGTTCGCCTGGGGCTTCCCGGGCTGGTCGACGGGCGAGTTCGCTCCTGCCGATGGCGGGCTGTCGATCATGCCCTCGCTCGGCATCTCGCTCACCCTCGGTGCGGATTCGGTTGGCGTGATGCTCATCCTGCTCACGACCTTCCTGATGCCGATCGCGATGATCGGCTCGTTCACCGCCGTGAAGGAGCGCGTCAAGGAGTACTACGGCTGGTTCATGGTGCTCGAGGCGGCGATGCTCGGCGTGTTCCTCGCGCGCGACGCCATCGTGTTCTACACGGCCTACGAGTTCACGCTCGTCCCGATGTACTTCCTGATCGCGATCTACGGAGGTGCGGACCGCCGTGCGGCGAGCGTCAAGTTCTTCCTCTACACCTTCTTCGGCTCGATCCTGACGCTCTCGGGCGTCATCTACGTCGCTGCGCAGCAGGCGATGGCGAACGGCGGCACGTGGAGCTTCGACCTTGCGACGCTCGCGGAGTTCGCTTCGACGCAGCTGTCCGCCACGCAGCAGTACTGGGTGTTCATCCTGCTGATGGTCGGGTTCGCGGTGAAGGTGCCGTTCTTCCCGGTGCACACATGGCTTCCCCTCGCGCACGACCAGGCTCCGACGGCGGGCTCGGTCATCCTCGCGGGAACGCTGCTCAAGCTCGGCACGTACGGCGTGTACCGCATCGCGCTGCCGACCGCGCCGGTCGGTGGCGTGGAGCTCAGCCAGTTCCTCGCCGTGCTGTGCATCATCGGCATCATCCACGCCGCGCTCATCTGCTGGGTGCAGAACGACGCCAAGAAGCTCATCGCCTACAGCTCGGTCAGCCACCTGGGCTTCTGCATGCTGGGGCTGTTCTCGCTCAACTCGATCGGTGCGACCGGTTCGGTCATGTACATGATCAATCACGGTCTCTCGACGGGCGCGCTGTTCCTCTGCATCGGCATGATCTACGAGCGCTACCACACGAAGGACATGGAGAAGCTCGGCGGACTCTACAAGCGCATGCCGGTCTGGTCGTTCTTCATGGTCTTCTTCACCATGGCGAGCCTCGGTCTGCCTGGCCTGAACGGCTTCATCGGCGAGTTCCTCTGCCTGATGGGGTGCTTCACGGCGGAGCCGAACTCCGTCGCCGGCTTCCCCGGCGTCCTCGGACCTTGGTACGCCGTGGTGGCGGGGCTCGGCCTTGTGCTGGCTGCGATGTACCTCCTGATCATGCTCGGCAAGCTCGTATGGGGACCGCTGAAGGAGCCGAACGGGCATGGTCATGGTCACGGCCATGCACATGGCCATGCACATGGCCACGGACAAGCCCCCGCAGAGGGGGAGCTGCCCACCGACCTGAGCGCGCGTGAAGTCGGAATTCTTGTCCCGCTTGCGGTGGTCTGCCTCGCGATCGGGTTCTATCCCAAGCCCATGCTCGAGGCGATTGCTCCGAGCGTTGAGAAGACGCTTGATCCTTACCCCGCGCTGGTGTCGGAGTACAGCCAGCGCGGCACGCTGCTGCCTGCCGACACCGCCCCGGCCGCGGGCTCATCGTCGGCTCCGACCGTTTCCCCTGCCGCGCTCCGCAGCAATCCATGAGTCGCGAATCGAGTCTCACATCGAGCATCGCATGGAGCACCTCATGAGCCTTCCCATGATCACTCTCGCTTCCTCGGTCGACATGTCGGCCAAGCTCACGCTCATCGCGCCTGAGATCCTGCTGTTCGTCGGCGCCGTCGTGGTGGCCGTGCTCGGACTGTCGCGCAACGCATCCGTCCGACGCGCTGTCCCCTTGACCACCGCGCTGTTTCTTGCAGGCTCGATTGGCGCGACTGCGTGGGTGTACCGATCCGATGCAGTCGCTTCCAGCGGACTGATCCTGCCGTCGCTCGGTGCCTATGCCAAGGCGCTCATCGCGATCGTGGGCATCTTCCTCGTCATGCTTGCGGGCCCTGCGATCGATCGGCGGCTTGAGACCGCCTTCGACTCCGGGCGCGCGGCGTTTGATCCGATCCGCGTGATGCGCGGCGAGTTCTTCTCATTCTTCCTGCTGTCGATCGCCGGCACGATGCTGCTTGCGAACGCCAGCGACCTGATCTGGCTCTTCCTCGCGCTCGAGCTCGCAAGCCTGCCGACCTACGTCATGGTTGCGGTCAGTCGCGGCACGCGCCGCGCGCAGGAGGCGGCGGTCAAGTACTTCTTCCTCGGCGCCCTTTCGGCTGCCACCTTCCTCTACGGGTTCGCGCTCCTCTACGGGGCGACGGGAACGCTGGATTTGATGGCGATGAGCGGCGTGCTTGCCGAGCAGGCCGCGAACGGCGGCGTCTCGACGCTCGCGATCATCGGCGGCGTGCTGGCGGTGCTGGGCATCGGCTTCAAGCTCGCCGCGGTCCCGATGCATTTCTACGCGCCCGACGTCTACGAGGGCGCGGGCAGCGCCACCACCGCGTTCCTTGGCTTCATGCCCAAGATCGCCGGCGTGCTGGCGCTCATCGTGCTCCTTTCGGTCTTCGGGTACTCCGGTCACTCGCACACGGTCGACGGCACGCTGCAGCAGTCGCCAGGCCTGCCGATGCCGATCGTCGGAACGCTTTGGATGATCGCGGTGCTGACCATGGTGCTCGGCAACGTGGGCGCGCTCCTGCAGCGGAACGTCAAGCGCATGCTTGCGTACAGCTCGATCGCACAGTCCGGCTACCTCATCATCGGACTCATCGCCGGCCCGGGCGCTGGGTTCGATGCCGTGCTGTTCTATCTCCTCGGCTATGGCGTGACCAACACGGCCATGTTCGCGGTGCTTGCTTCGCTCGAGCGCAACGGTGAGGACGTCGAGACGCTTGACGATCTCGCGGGCCTGCGCACTCGGCACCCCGTGCTTGCGTGGATGCTGGCCGCCTCGGCGATCAGCCTGATCGGCATGCCGCCGCTCATCGGGTTCTTCGGCAAGCTGGCGCTGTTCTCGGCCGGCATCGAGGCTGGCCAGGTCGCGCTCGTCATCATCGCGGCGGTCAACAGCGCCATCAGCGCCTTCTACTACCTGCAGCTGGTTGCGGTCCCCATGCTGGGACAGCCGAACGCGCGCACCGAGACCGTGCAGGCTGTTCCGAGCGCGTGGCCGCGTCTCGCAGCGGTCCTCTGCGGGGTGGGCGTCCTGGTGCTGCCCCTTGGTCTGTCGAAGCTGGTGGAGGCTGCTGTGGCAAGTCCGAAGGCTCCGACCGCCGCCGTGGCGGCCGCGAAGTAGTCGGAAAGCGTCCTGTATCCGGATCCCCGCGAGGCTCTGAAGGAATCTCTTGCCTCGCCCTTTACGGCTGCAGTGGATTCTGTATACTCCTCGACCCGTGTGCGACCGTAGCTCAACTGGATAGAGCACGAGCCTACGAAGCTCGGGGTTGCAGGTTCGACTCCTGCCGGTCGCGTTTCGAGCGCCCCGCTTCTGCGGGGCGTTTTCATTTGGTCGCCGCTCGAGCCCGAGTTGATCCGCGCGTGCGTGCGAGAGATTGCCGCTGCGATGGCGGCGGATTCGCGGGTCGTGCTTGGCCGGGCTTCGATACTCTGTGGGAACGCCACGAGCGCGTCGAGGCCATGCAGCCGTCGAGTACTCCGTCACGTGCGTCAACACGTCGACTTCAGGACATCGACTTCAGGACATCGACTTCAGGACATCGGCCTCAGGACATCGGCGTCAGCACAAGGGCGTCACACCGAGCGCGGTCAACCCGGGCACGTTCCCCACGCGCTCAGCAGCGCGGTGATGTCGGGAGCGCTCACGACTCCGTCGCCGTTGATGTCACCCGCGCCAGAGCCGCCCCAGTTGCTGAGCAGCGCCGTGATGTCGGGAGCATCGACGAGACCGTTGCCGTTCAAGTCGGCAGGGCACGGCGGCGGCTGACGCTCGAACGCTCCGCGATCGACGATCGGGGCCGTCCCGTTCCCGCTGTCGGCCACCGTCGGGTCGTTTCGGAATCGCGGATTGCCGTCGAAATCGGTCGTCGTCCCGGTCGGAACGAACGAGTTGATGCCCGAATCGATCGCCGGTGAGCCCGGCGAGAGCCGGAGGTTTCCGCTCGCCGTCGCGACGAAGATCGGATCGGCATTGATGTTCAACGTGCCAGCGTACCCGCCCTGCACGATCGAATAGCTCGTGTTCGTCGCTCCGCCGCTGTTGGTGATCTGGTTTGCAACGGTCGTCCCACCGGGCCCGGTGTTGCCCCAGAGGATGCTGTTGACGACGGTCGACGTGCCGCCCGTGTTGATGATGCAGCCCGCGAGCGAGGTGGCGCTGTTGGCGGTAAAGGTCGAGTTGCGAACGGTGACCGCGCTCGACACGCCGATCCACAAGGCGCCACCGCCGTTGCTCCCTGTTGCCGAATTGCCGCGGAAGACGCAGTTCGTGTAGGCCGTCTGCGACCCGCCGTAGCTTTCGCAGGCGCCCGCGCGCGAGGCTGTGTTTCCAACGAACAGGCAGCGCTGGAAGTTGCCGACGACCTGGTTCATGTCGATGGCGCCGCCGAAGGAACCTCCGACGTTCTGCTCGAACACGCAGTCGACGAACGTGGCGCTCGCGGCAAAGATGTACACCGCACCGCCGCCGAACGTGCAGCGATTGCCAAGGAACCGGCAGTTGCGCACGGTGGGCGAGCCGCTTCCGACGATCAGCAGGCCGCCGCCCTTGTCGGCGTCGGTGGGCGCGGCCGTGTTCGCAACTCCGCCGCGGATGGTGAAGCCGTCGAGGACGGCTCCCGCGCCGGCGCCAGTCCCGACGAAGACGTGGTAGGAGTTGTCGGTGAGGTTGTTGACGCCCGCGTCGTTCGACAGGAGATCGCCCGTCACGGTCGTCACGTTGGCCACGTGATTCCGCTGATCGCGGAGCGTCTCGCCGCCGAGGAAGCCGCCGTACACCCCGACGCCCGTCCTGAGCGTGTGCGTCGCCGCGCGTGACGTCGTGGTCGTGGCCTTGTAGAGACCCGCGGCCACCCAGATCTCATCGCCCGCGACGCTCGCGCCGAGGGCGCGGGCGAGGGCGTCTGACCCGCGGTAGGCGTTGGCCCAGGATGTTCCGTCGTTGATGCCTGTGGTGAGGCCGGAGTTCACATATCGAACCGCGCTCCATGCTTGGGAGGTGGCGAAAGCGAGCACCGTGCAGGACGCAAGGGCGAGGATTCCCGGTCGGCGAAAGAATTGCATCATGAAATGGGTCCGAGGTCAGGAATCTAACCCCAAGTTGCTCCGCTTCATTCGGATTCCATGGCGGAACTACCATCAGGGCGCCTTTCATCAGGTTCGCGGACCGATGGTGCTCCACCGCGCGATGCAACACAGCCGGCCAACCTCCGACTCGCCAGCGGTTTCGAGCCCCTCGACCGCCGCGGGCTCCTCGCAGGGAGCGGTTGACGGCGGGATGTCGCCGGAGTCGGACGACCTGTTTCCGCGACCGCAGGCGCGGGCCTCTCTCGGCACCCGCATCGCTTCGGGTGTGCTTGGGACGCTGCTGGTCGCGGTCGGAATCGTCCTGAGCGTTCTGCCAGTGGTCCCTGGCTTCCCGTTGATTGCGCTCGGTGTCCTCCTACTGGTCGCGGCAGGCGAACCCACCCGCCGCTTCGTCAACCGTGGCGAACGCCGGCTTCCGAGGGTCGTGCGCTCGGGCCTTCGCAGGCTGCTGCGGCGAAAGCCCGCCAGCGGTCCTAGGTAGAGTGCTGGCATGCCTTCGACCGACGAGGAAGACCTCCATCCTGCCGACCACGCCTGGCGGCGCGATCGATTCGCCGCGGGGGCGTTGATCTTCGGCTTCGCGGGGCTGCTCTCGAGTCCCCTGCTGCTTGGGCTCGCGCTCGGTCCCTTGGGCATGCGATCGGGGATCGATCTCTGGCGCGCGCGCGTCCGTCGTCCTGTCGTGGCCGCGGGCATCGTCCTGAGCTTCGCTGCGACCGTCGCGAGCATCGCGGCGGCGCTCCTCTGGGGCGCCGTGCTCACCCGCGTGCTCCTCAGCCGCGATGTGATGCGCGAGACGGAGAAGTGGCGCGGGACGCAGATCGCCGAGACATCGGTCGCGGTGACGGACGCACTCGGCTCGCGAACGCGGGCGCTCGCTCCCGCCGAGGGCTCGCCGCGTCTCGTGATCCTCTTCATCGAGGCGGGGACCAGCCCGTGTGCGGACGCGATCCGCACGCTCGCCCGCGTCTCGGAGCGCATCGGGGACGACGCCGAGAATGCACCGCGTGCCGAATTCCTCGTGGTGGAGCAGCGCGGGTCGGCAGCGCGTGCGCGGGAGTTCGCACTGGACCACGGCCTCGACGTCGGGGTGCTGAGCGCGGACGCGACGCTCCCCCCGCCGCTCGACGGCGTGTTCGCGCTTCCGACCATCGTCGTGATCGACCGGGACAGGAGGATCGAAGCCGCCCTCGTCGGCAGTCGGACGATCGAAGAGATGGAGCGGCTGGTCACGGGCGCAGCGGCGATCGATGCGCGGCCCGCGACCCCTTGAGGGCGGAGTTCAACGATCATGGCGCGCGCCCCACGCATCCCCCGAGTCGCGGTGCACCACGGTGGTCCGATCGTGGGGATCGACGTCGAGACCGCATGCCCCGAGCGCGGCGCAGTCTGTGCGATTGGCGTGGCGGTGGTCTTCGGTGGGACAGCGTTTCGCGAGCGCCACTGGTACCTGCACCCCGGGACACGCTTCGACCCGAGGTTCATCGAGATCCATCGCATCACACCGGACATGGTCGAGGGGAAGCCAACGCTCCGCACCGCGTGGAGCGAGGTCCTCGGGTTCATCGACGCCGCGCTCGCCGACACGCGACCCGAGGGGCTGTTCGCCGGACTCGAGGAACCGATCGCGACACCCGGGCCGCAGCCGCTCTTTGTCGCGCACAACGCGCAGTTTGACCGTGCCCAGATCGAGTCCTCGATCGGTGACCGGCTGCCCTTTCGCCTCGCCTGCACGGTGGCCATGTCGCGGCGGGCCTTTCCGGAGCTACCGAGGCACAACCTGAAGTCGGTGTCGACGCACCTGCGCATCGCGCTGCAGCATCACGATGCGCTCAGCGACGCCCGCGCGTGCGCCCTCATCGCACACACCTGCATCGCGCGGGGCGCGGGCGCCTGAGCGACCGTCAACCCGCGTCGCCCACCGCCGCGCGAACGATGAAGTGCGTGAACGTCGAGTGAACGACGATCTCGTCGCCGTGGGGAGACCACGTGGCATCGACCACGGTGTCGTCGGCCTCGACGCCGCGTGTCGCGATGCGCACGTCGATCTCAGGCGGCTCGGCGCGGAGCCGCCAGCCGCCGAGCTCGTCCCCAGCCAGCTCGCCGTCGTGCAGGAAGAAAGTCACGTCGGCCTCCCGCAGGCGTAGGCTGCGATACGCGCGCGCAAGTGCCAGGAACGCCGGTCCCGAGCGTTGCGGTATCCGTGCCTTGGCCAGGTCGTCGGTCGTCGCGGTGTTTGCGACGATCACGTCGCGGGCGAGCAGAGCCTCGAGCGTCTGCTCCACGTCTGCGAGCGGTCGCTCGGGGTAGGTCGGCGCGGACGAGTCCATGCTTCTCAGGATCGCGGAACGGTCGGCTGCGTGGGCACATGAGTGCCGACCCGGAAAAAGAAAGTCCCCGCGCGCGGGGCCCCGCGCGCGGGGTGTTGGTTGGAGCCGAGGCAACCGCTTTCGCGGGTCGTCCTGCCATCACGCCCCAAGGCCGTTTGGTCCAGATCGAACGATCGAGACCGTGGAGTCTTGAGAATGCAAATCTGATCACTGCCGCATGCGGCGAGTGCACGCACTGAGACTGTTCGAGTTGTGGATTGGGTCGACTGCTCGGGGGGGCTTGCAGTCGGTCACGTCTTCGTCCTACAGGAGCCACGATGTACCACGCTGATACGGCGTCGTCGATCAAAATGCTCATTTCACGTGTGGAATGGACGTTCCGTCAGGCACTTCCTGCAGACATGGGGGAAGAGCAAGCACGCCAAGTCCATGCCGAGGAGCGATTTGCGGATGCGGTCACTCGCTCGGCACCCCCGTGGGTACTGCCGCGCGGCGAACAGCTCGTCGCGTCTTCATGCCGTGCAACGCTGGCGATTGACTCGGTCGAGTCGCGTCCCGCGGGGTTCCAGCGCGGCGGCTCAAAAACGCAAACGCCCCCGAGGGGGGGCGTCTGTTGTACCGAAAGGAGTGGACCATACAGGACTTGAACCTGTGACCTTCTCCGTGTCATGGAGACGCGCTAGCCAACTGCGCCAATGGTCCGCGAGTCGGATTGTAGCGGCTACCCCCTGAGGTGCAAGCCGCTATCGACACCGCCTTGGAAAGTCCAAAACCATGAGAAAACGTTTGCCTGAAGCGAAGACGGGGGTACCTTTGGGACGGAGCGAGTCGACGGGCGGTGCTGTTTGCGCCGTGTCCCCTGTCCACCTGGACCTTCGACTCCCCGCCTGTCCAAGCAATAGGGACGAAGGTCGAGACCGTTGGCGCGCGCCGCGCCTGCTGTCTGTCCCTGTCCACGGCGCGGAGAAGCGAAAGATGAAGCCTGTTTCCCTTGCAGCGGGCGCCCTTGCCCTCGCGGTGGCCGCCAGTTCGAACGCGGCCCTCGTCTACGGCGGCGGCACCGAGACCGGATCCCGTTTCAATGCGGGCGCCGGAGCCATCACCTACATGAACTGCTTCACCGCCGTCGGCGCTGGGCAGACGCAACTCTCGCTCGAGAGCGCGATCGTCGGCATCCGCCGCCTCGTGACGGCCGGCGCGCTGGTCGACGTCGGCATCAACATCTACGCCGCCGAGATGACGTACGACGGCACCAACTTCGGCCGTGGCGCCGACTACCTCATCTACTCGTCGGCATCGCTCGGCGGAGGGGCCGCCTCCGTGACGCAGCTCGTCAACACGGGCGCCGTCTCGGGCGTGACCCTCAATCTCGAGCTCGCGTCCAACGCCGGGCTCGGCGGTTGGTGGATCGGCGTCGAATTCACGGGTGTCAACGCGGCCAACACCGCCAACGGCTGGCGCTTGGTGAACGCTCCGGTCACTGGTGCCTCGATCAACGGCTTCGGCATCTTCAACAACGCCGGCAGCGGTGTCTTCCAGTCGTTCTTCGCGTTCGGCACTCCTCCGGGATCCTCGCCGAGCCGCATGATGGTCGACGTGAACGGCTCGCTCGTCCCTGCCCCGGGCGCGATCGCCCTGCTCGGACTCGCGGGCCTCGCCGGCCGTCGCCGTCGTTGAGGTTTCGCGGCAGCTCTCCAGTCCCATGATCCAGCGCCCCCGACGATCGTCGGGGGCGCTGTCGTTTCCAATATGGGCGGTCCGAACCGGGCACAACAACCCGATGACGCGGAGAACCCACGCAAGGAACCGACCGACCGATCACCGCAGCCCGGCCGCCCAGGCCAGGCATCGGTCGATGCGCGCGAGCGCGCTCATGCGACCGACGAGTACGAGCGTATCCCAGATCGGAGGACTGACCGTGGAGCCAGAGACACCGATGCGCAGCGGCTGCGCGACGGCGCCGATCTTCGCGGCGGCATGTTCGGCTGCGTAGGCGGTCGCGGCAGCCTCGATCGCGCCCTGCGACCAGTCGGGAAGTGCAGCGAGGATCGCGCGCATCGCGCGAAGGTGGTCGAGTCCGCTCCGTGCGCCGTCGGCGGGGCTTGCACCGATGCCGAGCGCCTTGCGCACGTTCTTGTCATCGCTGAACGCGAGTGCGTCGTCGGCAGCCAGCAGGAAGCCGTTCGCCTTGAACGGGTCGTCGAGCGTCTTCGAGCGCTCCTGCGAGGCCCGCATGAGCAGCGCAAACGCCGTGTCGTCGAGGCGCGCGAGGAACTCGGCGCGGAACTGCCGCGCGTGCTCGCGGCAGCGGCGGGCGAACTCGTCAGGGGGCATGCCCGTGATGGCGTCGGTATTGAACGCAAGCAGCTTGACGCGGTCGAACTTGGCAGGCGTCTTCATCACCCGGTCGAGGCCGAAGCGCTGCTTGAGGAACTCGTTGTCGAACTTCTCGATGTCGTGGCCAGGGCTCCAGCCGTTCAGGGCCAGGAAGTTGCAGAGCACCTCGGGCAGATAGCCGGAGCGGCGGAAGTCGTCGACGTTGATCTCGGGCAACTGCACCTTGAGCGCCTCGCCGAGGCGGATCGCGCCCTCGAGCTCAAGCTGGATGTTGTCGTCGCCAAGCCAGCGCGACCACTCCTCCGCGGTCACCGTTCCCGCGGGTGGTGCCGTCAGCGCCCGCTCCTTGACCGCCTTGCGGAGCACCTTGTCCTTGTCGCGCTTCGACATCTTCGAGTCGTCGGGATTCTTGATGATCGAGAGGTGGCCGTAGACGGGCCGACGGAATCCGAGCGCATCCTGGAGCAGCATGTGCTTGGCCGTGTTCGTGAAGTGCTCCTGCGCGCGGAGGACATGGGTGACGCCCATCAGCTCGTCGTCGACCACCACGGCAAAGTGGTAGGTGGGAAAGCCGTCCTTCTTGCGGATGACGAAGTCGTCGACTTCGCCTGCGGGAAGCGTCGCGTCTCCCAGGACCTCGTCGTGGATGGTGACCGCGACCTCGCCGGCGCGAAAGCGGACGACGGGCTGACGGCCCTCCGCGATGAACTGAGCGCGCTGGTCGGCGGAAACCTGGCCCCTGAAGCGGTATCGGAAGGCCTCCTTGCGCGCCATCGCGTCCTTGCGCATGGCCTCGAGCTCCTCGGCGCTGTCCCATGCTTCGTACGCCTTGCCCTCGTCGATCAGGCGCTGGCAGTAGCGGTTGTAGACCGCGAGGCGCTCGCTCTGGAAATAGGAGCCGTTTGGCCCCCCGCCGACGGTCGTGCCATCGGGCGCGAGGTACGCAGGTCCCTCGTCCCAGCGGATCCCGAGCCAATCGAGGTCCTTCAGGAAGCCGACGCTCGCGGCGTCCGAGGAGCGCTTCTGATCGGTGTCCTCGATCCGGATGATGAAGCGCCCGCCGCGCCCCTTGGCGTAGGCCCACGAGAAGAGCGCGGTGCGGGCGCCGCCCACGTGGAGGTGACCGGAGGGCGAAGGCGCGAAACGAGTGACAGGGGCGGCGTTTGGGGTCGACATGGTGGGTCCCGATGCGGGGGCGGCAGCGTAGCCGATGCGCCAAACCGTGGCGTTTGCAGGGAAAACCGTTGACATCGTGCGCCGCCCTGCCACAGTCCCAGCGGGAGTGTGGCTTCCACGGGACCGCTGTCCCGCCCAGCCGGCCTCGTCCCTCCTCGCCGCATGTCGGACCAACTCGGGATCATCTCGGACACGCACGGCAGTGCACGCATGGCGCATCGAGCGATCGAGCTGCTCCTTGCGCGCGGGGCCACGCGCATCCTGCATCTCGGCGACGTGGGGAGCGAGGCCGTGCTCGACCTGCTCGCAGGGCTTGACTCGACCGTGGTGTTCGGCAACTGCGACGATGAGCGCGGGCTCGCCCGCTACGCGCAGGCGATCGGCGTGCAGGTCGTCCATCCCGCCGCCGTCATCGAGGTCAAGGATGCACGCATCGGGATCACGCATGGGCATCTCGAGGGCGAGGTGGAGCGGCTCTTCAGTTCGCAGGTCGACTTCCTCCTGCACGGGCATACCCACGAGATCCGCGACGAGCGCATCGGGTGCACGCGCGTGCTCAACCCGGGCGCGCTGCATCGGGCGCGGAGGTACACAGCCATGCTTCTCGATCCGGCGTCCGGACGCGCGGAGTGGCTCGAGGTCACCGAAGCCTGACCCCCGCTGTGGTTCGTCGGTGCGCGGCGCGAAACCAAGCGCGACGCGGTGGCGAAGACTGGCACATGGCCCCGACCGTCATCCTGATTGCGAACGTACTTGCCACAGGCTTCATGACCGGGCTGATCTGGTTCGTGCAGGTGGTGCACTACCCGCTGTTCGCGGCGGTCGGCAATGCCGAGTTCGCCGCCTACTCGAGATCGCACCAGGCGCTCACGACGCTTGTGGTCGGCCCCGCCATGCTGGTCGAGGCGGCGACGGCAGCGCTGCTGATCCTCGCACGGCCGGCGGGTGTGCCCCAGTGGATGGCGTGGGCGGGTGTGGCGCTGGTCGCGGTCATCTGGGCGAGCACGGCGCTGCTCCAGGTGCCTGCGCACGGGCGGCTTTCGGCGGGATTCGATGCCGAGACCGGTGCATTCCTCGTGACCACGAACTGGATCCGCACGATCGCGTGGTCGCTGCGCGCCCTGCTTGCCGGCGCGATGCTCCTTGTCGCGCTGCGGCCCGTGAACGGCTAGATTTCCCGAATGGGCGCACCGACCTCTGCGGAAGTCAGCCGCATCGAACTCTTTGGCTGGACCGATCAGGACATCGAGTTCGTCCGCTGCGCTTCGCTTGCTGAGGCGACGCAGGTGGCGGCGCGCTACCGCTTCGTGTGGATCGACATCGAGGGGGTCGCGACGGCCGACTGCGCGCTGCATCTCGAGCATGTCGCGCAGCTCTCGCCGCTCGCTGCCGACACGCTCGTCGAGGGCGTGCGCCGTGCGGGAGCCGACGACTTCGGTGAACTGACGATCGTCACGATGCGCAGCCACGCCCCGGGCGGCGTGGTTGAGTTCATCGACTTCCTGCTTTCGCCGCGCATCCTGGCCACGATCCAGGAGAAGCCGGGAGGCGACTGCTTCGAGCCCGTGCGCGAGCGGCTTCGGCGGGAACAGAACCGTTTCTTGCGCACCGACGCCAATGTCGTGTTCCTGCTGCTCGGTCGGCAGGTCTGCGAGGGCTACAAGCCGCTGCTCGAGCAGTACAGCGAAGGGCTCGAGAAGTTCGAACGGGCGCTCGTCCGAAGGCCGGACTTGTCGATGCTTGACCGAATCCACGAGCATCGGCGCAGGCTGCTCTTCCTGCGCCAGGGTCTTGCGCCGCTTCGCGAGGCGCTCGCCAACCTGCAGTCCTCCCTCGCGCTCCGGCAGGACTCGACGCACGATGCACGCGGCCGGCTCGCGGCGCTTCGCGAGCTTCAGGATGAGCTCGGCGCCCTGCTCGACGTGGTCGAGTTCCAGAAGGACAGCGCCCAGCATCTGCTCGACCTCTACCTGAATGCCGCGAGCAACCGCCTGAACGAGATCGTGCGCGTGCTCACCATCATCAGCGTGATCTTCATGCCGCTCACGCTCATCGCAGGCATCTACGGCATGAACTTCGAGGGCGACGGACCTTGGGCAATGCCCGAACTCCGATGGAAGTACGGCTATCCCTTCGCCCTCGGACTGATGGTGGCGTGCACCGTCGGACTCCTTCTCTTCTTCCACCAAAAGGGCTGGATCGGCGATCCACTGGCTCGGCGTCGCGGCAAGGCTGGAGCGGCCGGCGGAGCTCCTGGCGGTGGGGGAATAGGCGGCGGAGGAATGGGCGGTCTGCTCGCGAGCGGCTCGCCGATCTCCATGATTCTCTCTCGACGCCGAGGACGATCGGTGCGCGGCGGCGAACCGCGGTAGCGCCCTTCCAAAATCGGCAAAAGTGCGAGGAAAGCGCCCTTGCGGCAGCACGGGGTTCGTCCGATACTTTCGCTTTGGTCCAAGCTCGCGCCAGCAGGGCCCGAGCCTCACAGCAATCCACTCCGCCACCCAACTTCAACCATGCACCTCGGCAACACCTCACGCTCGGCACTGGATTCCAATTCGAAGGACACCTCGATGACCCACCGCGCTTCGGATTCGTTCGGCTCGCTCGTCTTCGCCGGCGACGTGATGCTCAAGAGGCTTCCGCCTGAAGTCTTCATGAACCTGCAGCGGACCGTCAAGAACGGTTCGCCGCTTGACCCGGCGATCGCGAACACCGTCGCGAGCGCCATGAAGGACTGGGCGCTCGAGCACGGCGCCACGCACTACTGCCACTGGTTCCAGCCGCTCACGGGCACCACCGCGGAGAAGCACGACGCGTTCCTGTCGATGACCTCGGACGGCGGCGCGATCGAGAAGTTCAGCGGCTCGCAGCTCATCCAGGGCGAACCCGACGCATCGAGCTTCCCGCACGGCGGCATCCGCGACACGTACGAAGCGCGCGGCTACACCGCGTGGGACGCGACGAGTCCTGCGTTCCTCTATCGCTCCGGCGGCCAGACCACGCTCTGCGTGCCCACGGTCTTCGTGAGCTACACGGGCGAGGCGCTCGACAAGAAGACGCCGCTCCTCCGCTCGATCCAGGCGGTCTCGAAGCAGGCCATGCGCCTGCTCAAGATCTTCGGCGCCGATGCGGGCGTCAACCAGGTCATCACCACGCTCGGCATCGAGCAGGAGTACTTCCTCGTCGATCAGGAGCTCGCCTCGCAGCGCCCCGACCTCATGATCTGCGGGCGCACGCTCGTCGGCGCTCCGGCGCCGAAGGGCCAGCAGCTCGAGGACCACTACTTCGGAGCCATTCCGCAGCGCGTGATCGCGTTCATGGCCGAGGCCGAGGAGCGGCTCTTCGAGCTCGGCGTGCCCGTCAAGACGCGCCACAACGAGGTCGCGCCCGGCCAGTTCGAGATCGCGCCGACCTACGAGAACGCGAACGTTGCCGTCGACCACCAGATGATCACGATGAGCGTGCTCAAGGAAACGGCCGAGCGACACGGATTCGCCTGCCTCCTCCATGAGAAGCCCTTCGCGGGCGTCAACGGCTCGGGCAAGCACAACAACTGGGCGATCGCGACCGACACCGGCGTGAACCTGCTCGACCCGCGCGACGACACCCACACCAACATGCAGTTCCTCACGATCCTCTGCGCGGTGATCCGCGCGGTGGACGTGCATGCCGAACTCCTCCGCGGCTCGATCGCAAGCGCCGCGAACGACCACCGCCTCGGCGCGAACGAGGCGCCGCCGGCCATCATGTCGATCTTCCTCGGCGACATGCTCACCGACATCCTGGACCAGCTCGAGTCGGGCAACCCCAAGAAGACCATGAAGGGCGGCGCGCTCGAGCTCGGCGCCACGACGCTGCCGCAGATTCCCAAGCACACGAGCGACCGCAACCGCACGTCGCCGTTCGCGTTCACCGGCAACAAGTTCGAGTTCCGTGCCGTCGGATCGAGCGCGTCGGTCGCGTGGCCGAACACCGTGCTGAACGCGATCATCGCCGACAGCCTCGACTTCATGGCCACGCAGCTCGAGAAGCGCGCCGGCAAGAACCCGACGCAGGCAAAGCTCGAGTCGGCCGTCAAGAGCCTGCTCAAGGACGTGGTCAAGGAGCATCGTCGCGTGTGCTTCGACGGCGACGGCTACTCGAAGGCGTGGCACGAGGAGGCGAAGAAGCGCGGACTGCCGAATCACACCTCGACGGCCGACGCCATCGCCTGCTTCGGCTCGAAGAAGGCCGCCGACCTGTTCGCCAAGTACGGCATCCTCTCGAAGCGCGAGCTCGAGGCGCGCTACGGCGTCATGGTGGAGCTGTACATCAAGCTGCTCCGCATCGAGAGCCGTACGCTCCAGTCGATGGTGCGGACGGCGATCCTGCCGTGCGCGCTGCGCTTCCAGGCAGAGCTCGCCGACGTGGTGGGCGCCACGCAAGCATGCGACATCGAGTGCCCCGGCACCTCGGCGCAGCTGCGCGAGGTCGTCGGATTGGTCGAGTCGCTGCGGGGCGCAATCGCGAAGGTCGAGAAGGCCGAGGCGTTCGAGGGCCACGACGCCGAGAAGGAGGCGCGTCACTACCGCGACGTGCTCGTGCCGGCCATCTTCGAGACGCGTCGCATCTGCGACAGCCTTGAGAAGGTCATGCCCGCCGACCTCTACCCGATGCCGACGTACGCCGAGCTGCTCTTCTCGACGCGCAACTGACCGCAAGGTCGACTGCGTTCGATCGCAAGCCTGCCACAACACACGCCGCCGCCGGCCATCGCCGGCGGCGGCTTTGCATCCGTTCTCAGACTTTGCGCCGAGCCCCGGCGGGAGATGCGCGGCACCCCTTCGTGGACGCGTGCGGAGGGTGTATACTCGTCCCTTCCCCGAAGTCGGGGCGTCCTACGGAAATCCTCATGTCTACCGCGACCGATACCCAGCTCGACGTCGAGATCTCGATCTCAGAAACCGCTCCCTGCACCAAGCGCATCACCATGAAGGTGCCGGCGACCGCGATCGACGCGCGCCTCGAGACGGCGCTTGCCGCGTTCATCAGCGAGGCGAGCTTCCCGGGCTTCCGCAAGGGCAAGGCGCCGCGGTCGCTCGTCGAGAAGCGTGTCGGCGGCGCACTCCTGAACGAGGCCCGCAACCAGGTCATGAGCGACGCCTACTCGCGCGCGATCGAGGAGAACCGTCTCCGTCCGATCAGCGACCCGCGTCCGGTCGAGGGCGAGTCGGTGCCTGAGATCGCGCGCGGCAAGGACTTCCGCTTCGTGGTCGAGATCGAGGTCGCGCCCGAGTTCGAGATCCCCGACTTCGGCAGCATCGAGGTCAAGAAGCCGATGATCGAGGTCGGCGCCGAGCATGTCGACGGCGAGATCCTTCGCCAGAGCTACCGCTGGGGCACGCCCTCGCGCATCGAGGGTCCGTTCGAGCACCTCGACCGCATGCTCGGCAAGGCGGTCGTGACCGTCGAGGGCCGCGACGGGGCCTACTTCGAGACCGACAAGGCTCTGTGCGTCGTTCCCGCCAAGGAGGACGAGGGCAAGGGCGCGCTGCTCGGCCTGCTCATCGACGGGCTCGACGCGATCCTCCTCGGCAAGAAGCCGGGCGACACCGTGACCGTGCAGACCAAGGGCTCCGACGCGCACGAGCGCGACGAGCTCCGCGGAAAGAACATCACCATCACCTACACGATCGGCGAGGCCGAGCGCATCACCCCGCGCAGCGCCAAGGAGCTGGCGGAGATGTTCGGCGCAGAGAGCGAGGAGATCTTCCGCGAGCAGGTGAAGGACGCGCTCGAGCAGCGCCGCGACGGCGAACAGCGCGCTGCGATGCGCGAGCAGGTCGCCGAGCACCTGGCGAAGACGATCGACTTCCCGCTGCCTGCCAAGCTCAGCGAAGCGCAGATCAGCCGCAGCCTCGAGCAGCAGCGGATGGAGCTCCTGTCGCGCGGACTCGAGCCCGCTGCGGTCGAGAACCGCCTCGCCGAGCTCCGCTCGAAGAGCGAGGCCGACGCGCGCACGCGACTCAAGCTCTTCTTCATCATGGCGCGCTTGGCCGAGCACTTCGGCGTGCAGGTGACCGAGCAGGAGCTCAACGGACGCATGGCCATGATGGCGTCGCAGCAGAACATGCGCCCCGAGCAGATGCGCCAGCAGATCGAGAAGTCAGGCCGCATGAGCGAGGTCATCTCGATGATCCGCGACGCGAAGGTCAGCGACCGCATCATCGGCCAGGCCAAGGTCGCCGAGATCGCCGCCGACGAGTGGAACAAGCTCGTCGAGGCGAAGGCCAAGTCTGCCTGAGTCCGTAGCACGTTGCCCGAAGCCTGGAGGGTGCGCACCCGCGTTCTCCAGGCTTCGGGCGCTTTTGCCGAGTCGCGGCTCGTTGAGCCGATCGAGACCCTGTGGGAGCCTCTGCAAACCCATTCGCACTCTTCGAGAGCATCGGCGGCGCGCTGCTGGTGCTGCTGGTGATTGTGGTGGCCGGATGGTTTGCCATCGTGCGTATCAGGTCGTGGATGCGTGACAACGGGGAGAGCGATGCGCCTTTCACGCTCGACGATCTCCGTCGCCTGCGACGCGAGGGCCAGATCACCGAGGAAGAGTTCGAGACGGCGCGAAAGGCCATGATCGGCGAGGTTCGCGGCGCTGCCGGCGGCAAGGCCGCCCTGGACGCCGCGGAGGTCAAGCGCCGCGTTGCGGCGGGCCAGCAGGCCGCCCAGTCGAGGCCCACGCCCCCCACCACCCCGGGTACGCCGCTGCGTTTGGAAAGCGAGCCCCGCGCTGAAGATGGGACCCAACGGCCCAAGTCCCCCAAACGCCCCTCTCAACTCGGCTAAGTCGTCATTTGCGCGGTCTGCGCGCCGACTCCGCCGAGCCGCAGCGATCCCGCGATAGATTCCCTCGCGCTCATTCTGCAGGTAGCCGCCATTCGGGCTGCCGTTCCACCGAATCGCTTTCCGCCCTTCCGGCACTGGTCCATCATGAAGAAGTCGATCCGCAAGCCAAAGTCGTCCGCCAACGCCCCCGATACGTCCGAGGAGCGGGCGAACGACATCATCAACGCGAGCGGCCCCGTGCGTCGCGGTCCCGGTGGGTCGGGCGGGACGGGCCGCGGCGAGGGCTCGGACTTCGGTGGCGGCGCCGGAGGTGGTTCGGGTGCCGGCGGCGGCGGCGGTAACGACGGCGGTTTCCGTGGCAAGAAGATGACGACATGCTCCTTCTGCGGCAAGACCTCGCGCGAGGTCGGTGCCATGGTCGAGGGCCCAGGCGACGTCTACATCTGCTCGAACTGCACCGACCTCTGCCAGAACATCTTCAAGCAGGAAAAGCGCCGGGTGGCGGCGGCCCGCCCGCTCTTCGCAACGATCCCTGCGCCGCGACAGATCAAGGAGTTCCTCGACCAGTACGTCATCGGCCAGGATGCGGCCAAGCGCGCGCTCGCCGTCGCGGTGCACAACCACTACAAGCGCCTGAGCGTCGTCGAAGGCGATGACAACTCCATCGAGATCGACAAGTCGAACGTGATGCTGATCGGACCGACCGGCACGGGAAAGACGCTGCTGGCCAAGACGCTCGCGCGCATTCTCAACGTGCCGTTTGCGATCGGTGACGCGACCACCCTCACGGAGGCCGGCTACGTGGGCGAGGACGTCGAGAACCTGCTGCTCAAGCTGCTCCAGGCGGCGGACTACGACCTCGAGAGCGCCCAGCGCGGCATCATCTACATCGACGAGATCGACAAGATCGGCAAGACGTCGCAGAACGTGTCGATCACCCGTGACGTCTCGGGCGAGGGCGTGCAGCAGTCGCTGCTCAAGATGCTCGAGGGAACCATCGCGAACGTCCCGCCGCAGGGCGGCCGCAAGCACCCCGAGCAGCAGTACATCCAGATGGACACCACGCACATCCTCTTCGTGTGCGGCGGTTCGTTCGTCGGGCTTGAGGACATCATCCGCAAGCGCCTGGGCAAGCGGCGCATCGGATTCGGCTCCGACATCCACGAGACGAAGTCCAAGGAGGCGACGTCGCGCGAGGTGCTGGCGCAGGTGATGCCCGAGGACGTGCTCGAGTTCGGCATGATCCCCGAGCTCGTGGGCCGTCTGCCGATCATCACGCCCCTGATGCCGCTCGACCGCGAGGCGATGATCTCGATCCTGACCGAGCCGAAGAACGCGATCGTGCGGCAGTACCAGCACCTGTTCACGCTCGAAGGTGCGCGGCTTGAGTTCTCGCGCGACGTGCTCGAGCTGATTGCAGACCGCGCGCTTGCCCGTGAAACGGGCGCACGCGCCCTGCGCGCCGTGATCGACGAGATCATGGTGCCGCACATGTACCACCTGCCGGACCTCGACAACCGCGACGCGGTCTACACGCTCACCGCCGAGGCCGTCGAGCGGAAGCTGCCGCTCGGCCAGATGGTGCGCCGCGTGTCGAAGGAATCGGCATGAGCGACCTGTCGGGGCGGCGCGGTTGTGGCGATGCGGTGCTGTACGAAGCGCTCGCGCGTCGGGCGCAGGAGATCGCGGATGCGCATGAGGCGCCCGAGGCTCGGTTGCAGCCGCTCTGCGACGCCCTCTGGGATGCGCTCGAGGCGCGAGGACTGAGCTGGATCGGCTTCTACCTCGAGAGCGAGGACTGCCCCGCTGACCCGCTCACGCGGCAGGGCGAGCTGTTGCTCGGCGCGCGTCGTGACAAGCCTGCCTGCTCCCCCATCGGGCTCCACGGGGTGTGCGGACAGGGCTTTCTCGAGGAGCGGATTCGACTGGTGGAGGATGTGGCACTCCTGGGCGCCGGCTACATCGCCTGTGATCCGCGGGACCGCTCCGAGATCGTGCTACCGATTTATCGGAACAATCGCCGCTGGGGAGTCATCGACGCGGATAGCCACGAGGTGGCCTGCTTTGGCGACACCGATGTCGAGGGGCTCCAGAGGGTTCTCGGCGCAGCGGGACTGCTCGACCGACCGCTCTCGGTTCGCGCGGATCGGATCAGCGACGGCCATGGGAACCCTCGCTCCTGAGCGGAGCTCCCTTCGCCGCTTGCGTGATCGTTCGGGATCGCTATAGTACAGGGCTCGCCCTGGTGGGCGGTTCACGAAACGAGTTTCCTATGCCACGCGTCTGCCACTTCTCCGGTGCATCCACGTCCTCAGGTTGGGTCTGCAAGTATCGCGGTAAGGCGAAGTATCTTGGCGGCGTCGGCATCAAGACGACGTCGCGCAAGCGCCGCACCTTCAAGCCGAACCTCCAGACGGTCACGATCGTCGAGGGCGGCGCTCCGGTGCGCGTCAAGGCCTCCACTCGCGCCATCCGCGAGGGTCTCGTGGTGAAGCCGATCAAGCGGAAGTACGCGTACACGCGCCGCATCAAGAACGGCGAGAGCGTCTGACGCCACACAAAGAAAGTCCTGACGCGGAACCGTCCCCTGAGGACGGTTCCGCTGTTTTTGGGCGTGCGCGGAGATCAAGCCCGTGCAGACAAAGCAAGCAATCTCCCTGCAAAAAGTAGGCTGATCTTTGACGCAGGGTTGATTCGGGCTATCGTCTCCGCGGCAGTTCAACAGGTCCCACGTCCCGCAAAGCCGGGCAGGACAATTCTCCGATACTGCCCCAGTTTCGCGCCTTTGCCCAAGGCTTGGTTGTCTGCGACGCAGCTTGCTGCTCGTATCGATTTGTACGGAAAAATCGCCAGATTTCTGGCGATCGACGGTGTCATGTCCATCGCCCCGGACTGTCGCACCGTTCCGAAGCCTGAATGCGGGCCTGGGTGTGAGGCGTTGCCCGTGTGTTGACTCGCTCAGTGGTTCGAGCCGAGTACCCATCGACGGCTGGGTTTCGGGATGTCGCATCGTCGCTGCGACATCCGGCCCTCTACCACCCAAGCGGTGGTTCGTCGTACTGCTGAGGTCCGCGGCGATGTGTGTGTGTGTGTGCTTCTCTGTGTGCGTGTGTGTGCCCTTTTTCCTTCCCTTCGAACTCAAGCCCTTCGAACTCAAGCCCTTCGAACTCAAGCGACCGACCCCCCTCCCTACCGAACCTCCCATCGACGAGACGAACCCACGTGGCTGGCATGGCTTCCAACGATGATCGCGACCGAGTGCTCGCGGCGACCGACCTTCTGTCGATCGTCGGCGAGGTGGTCGCGCTGCGTCCGAAGGGGCGCGAGCACGTTGGATTGTGCCCGTTTCACGACGATCGCTCGCCGTCGATGGCGGTGGTTACCCACAAGGGGGGCTACGGCGCGGACGCCTTCTACAAGTGCTTCGCCTGCGGCGCTGGCGGCAACGCGTTCGACTTCGTGATGAACTATCACAAGCTCGAGTTCCGCGAGGCGCTCAAGTATCTCGCCGACCGAGCCGGGATCGAGCTTACGCCCTGGGAGGGAGCACGCACGGCGAGGCGCGATGGCGAGCCGACGCGCGACGAGATCCTTCGCGCCAACGAGATCGCGCATCGCTTCTTCCGTCGTACCTTTGCTGACGAGGCACGGGGCGCGAAGGCGCGCACCGAGGTTGCTCGCCGCGGTTTCGAGGCGGAGATCACCGAAGGGTTCGGAATCGGCGCGGCCCCTGCCGCCACCGACGCGCTCGTCGCCGGGGTGCGCCAGAACATCGCGAGCGGCGTGGCGAACTTCCCGCCGTTCGAGGCGTTCGTTCAGGCCGGCGTGGTTCGTCCTGCGCGCGGCGGCCATGTCGACCTGCTCCGTGATCGCCTCGTCTTCCCGATCCGCGACGACATGGGGCGCGCCATCGCCTTCGGCGGACGCAAGCTCGATCCCGAGCAGGAGCCGAAGTACCTCAACAGCCCCGAGTCGCCGGTGTTCCACAAGTCGAAGTCGCTGTACGGCATCGACCGCGCCAAGCGCGCGATCATCGAGACGAAGACCGCCATCATCACCGAGGGCTACACCGACGTGATCGCCTGCCACAGGGGCGGCTTCACGAACGCCGTCGCCACGCTGGGCACTGCGCTCACCCGCGAGCACGCCAAGGTGCTCCGTCGGATGAGCGACAACGTCGTGCTCCTGTTCGACGGCGACGAGGCGGGGCTCAAGGCTGCGGACCGCGCGCTCGAGGTCTTCTTCGCGGAACCGGTCGACATCAAGGTGTGCGTGCTGCCCGACGGGCTCGATCCCGACGACTTGCTGCGGCAGGACGGCGGGCGCGAGCGCTTTCGCGCCGCGTTGGAGCGCTCGACCGACCTGCTCACGTTCATGACCGCGCGTATCCGCGCCAAGTTCGCCGGCCGCGGACTGTCAGCGCGGCAGCAGACCATCGAGACGACGCTCGCGAAGTTCGTGGATCTTGGCGTGAACACGATGAGCGGGCTTCGCAGGCACCTCGTTCTCCAGGCGCTGAGCGACCTCTTCGACATGCCGGCCAGGGAGCTCGATGCGCTGTGCCAGGCCATGAAGCCACGCGCGTCGGCCATGGACACGCGTGAGGCTGGGTCGGACGACGCCGTCATCACCAACGCCTCGGTGGTCGAGGTGCCGCTGTCGCCAGGCAGCGCCGCACGCAGGCGCGCCCGGCTTGGAGCGGAGCGACGGCTCCTCGGAATCCTCTGCACCGATCCAGGACTGGCATCGGTGCAGGTGAGCGTGCAGGGCTGCGGCATGCTGCCGTTGTCGGAGGCGATCGCGCCCACCGAGTTCGCGGACCAAGGACACTCGGCAATCTTTGCCGCGATCCGCGACGCGGCGGAAGAAGGTCGTGCGATTCGGTTCGCAACCCTGCTTGGGGAACTTGCCGACGCGGCACTGAAGCGTCTAGCATCCGACCTTTACACCTTTGGTGAAGATCTGCTTCAGGCCGCGCAAAGTCAGGCCGCCATGGCAGGTTCGCGCCGAACCCCAGCAGAGGAAGTTGTCGTGAGCTGGAACGACCTCGAGAACCTCGAGCGCCGTTCCCGCTTGCGGAGTTCATCGGAGCTGTCCAACTCGGAGGGATCCGGCGAGGATCGGGATGTCCCGTCTCGCGTTTCCACCAAAGGCAGCACCCCGTCAGCCGGCTCGGACGAACGGAGCGCTTCACAGCGGAGCGCGACGGAGCAGGCCGCGATCGACCGTCTCGCGCGTGCGCGCGAACGGGGACACGACGCGACGGCAGTCAGCGCCCTCTTTTCCCGACGGTCCACGACCGCGGGGGAAGGTGGCCTGGTGCCGGGTCGTGCGGGGTTCGGTCAGTCAGTGTCAGGACATTCGGGGCCAGGTCAGTCGACGGACCAGCCCACAGGACGGAGTAGTCACAAGTGAGCATCACACTCGAAACCCTTGATCTCGCATCCCCTGTGCTTCGCGAGTTGGTCGAGCACGGCATCCGCCGTCGCTGGATCAGCTACGAGGAGCTCAACACGTGCTTGCCCGACGAGTTCGTCGATCCCGAGAAGATCGACGAGCTGCTTGTCTTCATGAGCGAGCACGCGATCGAGATGGTGGACGAGGTCGAGATCCGGCGCAACAACTACGTCTGCTTCGACGCGCCGCTGCAGACGAACCTGAAGTTCCAGCGGGACGACCCGAAGAAGGCGGGCCGCGGCGATTCGTCGGGCGGTCCCGCGCAGCCGTCCGCTGCGGCGCTGGCTGCGGCCGAGCTCGAGATCAAGAAGAACAAGCGCAAGAAGAAGGCTGCCGAGGGCGAGGCCCGCGGCGAGGAGGACGGTCCCGATCCCGACGATTTCGACGTCGAGGAGGACATCCTCGATGACAGCGAGATGCAGGCGGCGGTCGAGAAGGCGCTCGCCGAGCAAGGCTCGAAGCGCATCGACGATCCCATCCGCATGTACCTCACGCAGATGGGCACGATCCCCCTGCTCACGCGTGAAGAGGAGATCCGGCTGGCGAAGAAGATCGAGACGACGCGCATGATCTTCCGCCGGAAGGTGCTCGAGAGCGACTACGCGGCTGGCGAAGCCGTCAAGATCCTGAAGGACGTGCATGCCCAGAAGCTGCCGTTCGACCGCACCATGCGAATCTCGACTGCCGAGCCGCATGCGAAGCAGAAGATCGAGCAGCGCATCCCGGCAAACCTCCCCACCATCGAGCGCCTGCTGAAGCTCAACCTCCAGGCCTGGGAGCAGCTCGAGGCCGGCGGCGTGTCGGCAAGCCAGCGCACGCAGCTGCAGCGCGAGATCGCGTTGCGGAGACGTCGCATCGGCACCCTCCTCGAGGAGTGCTGCCTGCGTACGGGCCGCATCATCCCGCTCTACCGCAAGCTCCTCGGCATCATCTCGAAGATGCGCGAGATGCAGCGCAACCTCCAGAAGGCCGAGAAGCACCCTGATCGGTACGACCCCGAGGACGTGTACGTGATGCAGGAGGAGTTCGACGGCCTCCGCAACCTCGTGCTCGAGCCGATGGACGAGTTCGAGCGCCGCATGCGCGACATCCAGCGCGTGTTCGGCGAGTACGAGCAGGCGAAGCGCGATCTCTCGGGCGGCAACCTCCGCCTCGTGGTGTCGATCGCCAAGAAGTACCGCAACCGCGGGCTCCCCTTCCTCGACATCATCCAGGAAGGCAACACGGGCCTCATGCGCGCCGTCGACAAGTACGAGTACAAGCGAGGCTACAAGTTCTCGACGTACGCGACCTGGTGGATCCGCCAGGCGATCACGCGCGCGATCGCCGATCACGCGCGCACGATCCGCGTCCCGGTCCACATGATCGAGACGATGTCCAAGCTGCGCAACATCCAGAAGGCGCTGCTCCAGGAGCTCGGCCGCGAGCCCACGATCGAGGAGATCGCCATCAAGGCGAAGATGCCGATCGAGGAGACGCGGCGCGTGATGAAGATCTCGCGTCACCCGATCTCGCTCGACCGCCCGGTCGGCGAGAGCGAGGACTCGCACTTCGGCGACTTCATCGAGGACGAGCGGCAGGCGAGCCCGTCGGATTCGGCGACCAGCGAGATGCTGCGCCAGCGGATCAACGACGTGCTCAAGACGCTCACCTACCGCGAGCGCGAGATCCTCAAGCTTCGCTACGGCATCGGCGACGGCTACACCTACACGCTCGAGGAGGTCGGCCGCATCTTCAAGGTCACACGCGAGCGCGTGCGCCAGGTCGAGTCGAAGGCGATCCGCAAGCTGCAGCACCCCGTGCGCCGCCAGCGTCTCGCCAGCTTCCTGCCGGGGCACATGGCGGACCTCGAGGGCGAGCCCGACAGCGATCGCGAGCTCTCGAACGCCGACGATTGATCGCGGCGCCGGACGCTCGTCCAGTTCCTGAAAGAACGACGCGGCACGGGTCATCCCCCGTGCCGCGTTTCATTTTCCGCGGTGCCAGGCACCAACCTGGCACCGACCTGCTGTACCAGGCTGGTGCCTGTCACCACCGGCGACGCGACGGGGCGCGACGATGGCCGCACGAACCGTCAGAGATTGATGCCGACGTGAGGTGCCGGGGTGGTGCCGTGCGAACCGGGTTGGTGCCAGGTTGGTGCCAGGCACCGCCTTCGTCACCGCACGCGGACGCTGACATACTTGAACTCGGTGTACGCATCGACCCCGTGCGTACCGCCCTCCTTGCCGAGTCCGGAGTCTTTCCGGCCGCCGAAGGGAGCTTCCGCCGTGCTCGGAGCGCCGTCGTTGGCGCCGATGACGCCGAAGTCGAGCGATTCGGCCACCCGCAGGAGCCGGTCCGCGTCTTGCGTCATCACATATCCCGCAAGTCCGTAGGGGACGTCGTTGGCCAGTTCGAGCGCCTCCGCCTCGTTCGTGAAGGTCATCGCCGCCACCAAGGGTCCGAAGGTCTCTTCGCGCGTGCAGCGCATGGCGCGCGTGCAGCCCTCGAGGATCGTCGGTTCAACGAAGCGTGCGGAGAGTCCCGGCACGGCGACCCTCCGTCCACCCGCGCGAAGCCGCGAACCCTGCGCGAGGGCATCGGCGATGTGGGCCTCGACCTTGGCGACGGCCGCATCGTTGATGAGCGGCCCGACACGGGTGGCTTCCTCAGTCGGATCGCCGATCGGCAGCGTCCGTGCCCGATCCACGATCCGCTCGAGAAATGCGTCGGCGATCGACCGCTCGAGCAGGAACCGATTGGCGCAGATGCAGGTCTGCCCCATGAAGCGGAACTTGGAGAGCATCGCCTGCTCCACGGCGCGCTCGAGATTCGCATCGGCGAACACGATGAACGGTGCGTTGCCTCCGAGCTCGAGCGCTGTTCGCATGAGGCGCGGAGCGCACTGCGCGGCCAGAAGACGTCCGACCTCCGTGGAGCCCGTGAAGGTGAGCTTGCGGGTTCCGGGATGCGCGAGGAGCGCGCCCGCGACGGTCGCGGGGTCTCCGACCAGCACGCTGAACGCGGATGTCGGGGCGCCCGCCGCGGTCGCCGCGTCGGCAAAGATCCGCGCGAAGGCAAGGGCTGCGAGCGGGGTCTCCTCGGCAGGCTTGACCACCTGCGAGCAGCCTGCTGCGAGGGCGGGCGCGAGCTTTCGCGCGATCATGGCGAGGGGGAAGTTCCACGGAGTGATCGCGACGGTCGCGCCGATCGGCTCCCGCAGGACGAGGATGCGACGGTCCGCGGTCCGTGACGCGGGAAGCTCTCCGTAAGCCGTCTCAGCGACGGCCGCGGCGTGATCGAAAAAGCTCGCGGCGTACTCGACCTCTCCGCGGCTCTCGACGATCGGCTTCCCGCTCTCAGCCGTCAGGAGCGGCGCCAGACTGGTCGACTCGGCGCGAATGCCCGCGGCGAGCGTTCGGAGCAACTCCACCCTGCCGAGCAGCGGGAGCCTGCGCATGGCGCGCGCGCCGAGGACATTGGCCTCCGCCGCCCGCGCCGCGAGTGAAGCGCTGGCGCCGGGCACCTCCGCCAGGACGGCGTCCGTCGCGGGATTGACGACCGTGATCGGCGCAGCATCGCCGCGCACGAACTCGCCGCCTACAAAGCAGTGCGTCGCGAGACCGCTCATCGCTGCTTCAGGTACTCATCGAGCCGCTCGGCCTTGCGGACGAGGAACGGCACGTGCTGCTCGGACACACGCAGGAACTTGACCAGCACCTTCATGGTCTGGTCGAACTCCTCGGCGAACTTCTGCTGCTCCTGGTCCTTCCAGGTTCCCTGCAGCGCGCCCATCTTGGCGCCCATCGCGGACACCTGCCCCTGGAGCTCGAGGTTGAAACGGTGAAGGTCCTGCGCGAAGCGCCGGAGTTCCGCTGGGTCTGCGATTGCCTTGGCCATGCGGGGAGTCTATCGCCCCTCGCCGCACTCGCTGCGGACTCGGCGCAGGGTCTCTTCCATGGCGTCGAGGGCGTTCATGGCGCTGCGGAGCTGCCGGTCGACAGGCTCGATCGAACGCTCGCGAAAGCGACGCGCCGTGTCGTCATGCCACGCATCGCTCACGCGGTGCCACGCGGCCATGAGGTCGCGATGGGCGCTGGCCAGGCGCGCCTTGGAGTCGGAGAGGCTCATGCCGGTCCACCCCCGCCGCGGAGCGCGGCGAGCGCGGCGTCTCGCGCCGCCGAGAGGGCTCGCTCGTCCGCCTCGAGCTCGGCCTGCTCCCGGGAGTCCTGCGCCTCCTCTTCGGCCGTGCGCGCCTCGCCCGCCCGCCGCATGGAGGCGACCTTGGCGCGCGCCCGCTCCACCTGCTCGGCGAGGCCGACCGTTGGCGTCGCGAGATACGCCTCGAGCGCGAGCGTCATGTTGCGGAGCCGGAGGATCGCATCGGGGAGCTCGCGGTCGTAGAGCGCCGAGACGGGCGCCATGGCCCCCTTGAAGAGCGACACGTCGCGCTCGAGCGTCACGAGCCAGCGGCGCGTGAACTCGAGCCGTTCGCGCGCATCCTCGACACGCCGCTTCATGCGCTCGACCGCCTTCTTCTCATCGATGGTCGACGGGCGCTGCCCGGTGCCCATCGTCTGCATCTCCTTGCGGAAGAGCGCGGTCTTGGCGGACGTGAGCTCCTCCTCGCAGCGCGGCACGGCGCGCCGCCAGTGCAGCATGCGGTCGCGCTCGAGCCAGATGAACGTCGACTTGACCTCGCTGTCGGCCTCGGCGATTGCCACCCCGAGCTCCTCGCGGAACCGGATGAGGGCGCGACGGAACTCCTCGAGCGCGCCGATGTCGGTGATGTTCGCTTCGCCCGCCATCCGCGGTCAGGCGGCCTTCTTCTTCGACGGGTAGAAGAGGAAGAGCAGCACCATGCAGGCGAGCGCCATGTACATGGGCACGCTGAAGAGCTTGGTGTAGTCCATCTCGCCGCCTGCGCTCGCGTACTTGGCCACGACGCTCGTCGCGAACAGGCTGCCCACGATGATGCCGATGCCGACGATCACGAGGTTGAAGAGGTTCTGCGCGGTGGCGCGGATGTCGGGCGTGGTGTGCTCGTCGACCACCATGAAGGCGACGAAGATGAAGCAGCCGAAGCAGAAGCCGTGCAGGGCGATGCCGAGGATGACCGTGGCCAGGCTGGGCGCGAAGGCAAAGAGCGCCATGCGCGCGGCGTAGGCCGCAAGTCCCACCAGGAGCAGGTTCTTGCGCGAGACCGACTTGGCGAAGAACGGGATCAGCGCCAGCACGCCGATCTCGGTCATCTGGCCGATCGTCATGAGGCCACCGCCGCCGACGCCGAAGATGTTGTTGATCCAGTTGGAGAAGGCGTCGGCGCTCTGGCTGCCCGCGGCCGACTGCCCCTTGGTCACGAAGTCGCTCGTGAAGACGAAGTAGAACTGGTGGATCATGCTCACCGGCACGGCGATCGCAAACAGCGTGATGAGCGGCTGCTTGAAGATCTCCTTGACGCCCTCGAGCCACGCGGTCTTCTCGCTTGCCGACTTGGTCGGAGGCGTGTGCGGCAGCGTCAGGCAGTAGACGGCCATGATGAGGCCGAGCACGGCCGCGATCATGAAGCCGACGCCGCGGCCCTCGTTGAGCTGCTCGGGCGACGCGTTGTACATGCGAAACAGCACCTGGCCGAGGCCGATGCCAGCCGCGATCCAACCAATGGTGCCCCACAGGCGCACGGGGCCGAAGTCACGGTCGCGGTCGGGCAGGTTTGCAAACGAGATCGAGTTGGTGAGCGCCATCGTGGGCGCGTAGACGAGGCCGTAGATGAAGGACAGCGCGAGGAAGACCTCGTACTTGTCGGCGCCGGCGAGGAAGTAGACGAGCACGGCGCCGATGAAGTGACTCACCGCGAGGAGCTTCTCGGTGGCGATCGAACGGTCGGCGAGCTGGCCGGCGATGAACGGACCCGCGAGCGCACCAACGGCACCCGCCATCAGGCACATGCCGGTCTGGTCGAGCGTGAATCCCCGGTGCCCCATGAGGAACGGGTACAGGATCGGAAGCCACGCGCCCCAGATCGCGTACTGCAGGAACATCATGATCGAGAGCCGAGTTCGGACGTACGGCGCGGGCGCTGCTTGCATCGCTGACACCTCCAGGTTGGGACGTCCGGAGTGGTCCGGAGCCGTCGCACTCTACAGGAAGTCGCCGCGGTGCGTCTGAGAACCGCCCTATACTCGCGGTCTATGCAGCCCCGTCGAAAGACCCGTCAGGTGACCCTTGGTGATGACCGCGTTGGCCGCGTGAGGATCGGCGGCGACGCCCCGATCGTCGTGCAGACGATGACCGCGGGATACACCCACGAGATCGACAATTGCGTCCGGGAGATCGAGCGCTACGCGGCGGCGGGCGCCGACGTGGTGCGCGTCGCGGTGCCCGAGCGCAAGGACACCGAGGCCCTGCACGAGATCCTCAAGCAGGTGTCGGTTCCGATCGTGGCCGACGTCCACTTCCACTTCCAGCGCGCCCTCGAGGCCGTCGAGGCGGGCGTCCACAAGATCCGCCTGAACCCGGGCAACATCAGCGACCGTGACCAGGTCAACAAGGTCATCGACGCCTGCAAGGAGCGCGGGATCCCCATCCGGATCGGCGTGAACGAGGGCTCGATCATCGAGCGCAAGGACAAGCAGCGCCGCGCCGAGGAGCTCGGCAAGTTCTTCGCCGGCCACAAGTCGGGCCACATGCTCGCGCTCATGATCGCCAAGCTCGAGGAGTACCTCGACATCTTCGACGCGCGCGGCTTCCACGACGTCACGATCAGCGCGAAGTCGATGGATGCGTCGATGGTGATCGACGTCTACACCGAGATCTCGAAGCGCTTCGACTACCCGCTGCACCTCGGCGTGACCCACGCGGGGCCGCGCGACACTGGCGCGATCCGCTCGATCGCGGCGCTTTCCACGCTGGTCGCGAACGGCATCGGCGACACCCTGCGCATCTCGTACGCGAGCGACCATATCGACGAGGTCAAGGACGGGCTCGAGCTGCTGTACTGCCTCGGGAAGCGCGAGCGCAAGGGCGTCGAGCTCATCGCCTGCCCGACCTGCGGGCGCATCCAGGTCGATCTCTTCACGCTCGTCAAGGAAGTCGAGAAGAAGCTCATGCCCGAGCTCGTGCTGCCGATCAAGGTGGCGGTGATGGGCTGCGTGGTCAACGGCCCCGGCGAGGCCGAGGGCGCGGATGTCGCGGTGTTCGCCGGTGACCGCCGCGGCATCATCTACGTCCAGGGCCAGCGCGTCGCCAACGTGCCGGAGGCCGAGATCCTCGACCGCCTGCTGCACGAGTGCCGCGAGTTCGAGGCGAAGGTCAAGCGCGGAGAGGCGAAGCTCGGCGAGAAGCTCGTCGAGATCGTGCCGCCCGACCCGATCGGCGAGCTTGGCTCCGGCAAGGACAAGATCCGAGCAGGCCTCGTCGAGCAGGTCACCATCGGCAAGACGTCGTGAGACGCGACGCGGAGCAAGGCGCCGCAGTGGGCTTCGGCGCATCGGTGGCCCGATGGGGACCGACCGTGGCTGCTGCCGTGGTGGCGCTCGCATCGTTCCTCGCGCCAGCGGCCTGCAGTGTGCCCCGCCGCACGCCGAATCCCTCGTTTCCCACCACCCACGCCGAGGCACGTGCCGAGCTCGCACGCCTTGGTGCGTCGCCTGCTGAACTCGTCCGCCCGCTTGTCGTGGTCGCAGGTATTGGCGACCCGGCGATCTCGAGCGGGGCCATCCTGAAGGTGCTTCGCCCGACCGTCGCCGCGGCGTCGCAGCCGGCCATCGTCGAGGTCAGCTTCTTCAACGAGCACACCTTTGAGGGCGCGCGGCAGCAGCTCCTTCGCGATGTCGCTGCCGCGCTTGGCCGCACGCTCGACACGCTGCCCGAGGTCGACGTGGTCGCCTTCTCGATGGGCGGACTGGTGGCGCGCAGCGCCGCCGCCGTCGACGAGGCTGGGTATCGTCTGCCCGTCCGCAGGCTCTTCACCATCTGCACGCCGCACGAGGGCGCCCGTCTGGCCGGCATCCCGATCGGGACACCGCAGAGCGACGACATGCGGCCGACGTCCGACTTCATCGCCCGCTTGGCGGCCGAACCGCGTAGCTACGAGCTCATCTGCTACGCCAGGCTCGATGACATCACCGTCGGCGAGGAGTTCGCGGCTCCCGACGGCGTTCCGCTGTGGTGGGTACCGACGCCCGATGGCGAATGGGCGCATCTGCAGGCCTTCTCAGACGAGCGAATCCTCGCGGACATCGTCCGCCGCCTGCGCGGCGCCCCTCCGCTCGGCCGAGCGCCCGCGTCGCCGCTCCCGCTCTGACGCGCGGTCGGTGTCCAAACCGATTCCGCGCTTCCACGGATCAGCCCGCCTCCCGAGAAGGACCTGTTCCGTATATTGGTCAGACCACCCCGTGGGTGGCCTAGGAGCCCTGCATGCCCGCGTTCAATCCGATCTCGATCATCCCGCAGGCCGCCGCACGAGTCGTCGCCCGACGCCGCACGGGGTTCACCATCGTCGAGCTGCTGGTGGTGATCTCGGTCATCGCCATCCTGATCGCGCTGCTCTCGGTGGGCGTGGTGCAGGCGGGCGGAACCGCGCGGCAGACCAAGGCGCTATCCGGTCTCAAGCA
>JBIIRG010000265.1:0-3955 GCA_044341665.1 Phycisphaerales bacterium
TCCCTGAGGTGCTGGAGGCGTGGACGCATGGCGGGCGCCTCGAGATCCCGCCCGCGATGCTTGCGCTCGCCGCGAATCCGCGCGCGGCCGATGCGACCGTGTGTGCGCTGGTGTGCCGCCCGTCGAGACGTGACGCCGCATTCGGCGTCCTCTTCTGGAATGCGAGCGCGCCGCTCGGGATGTGCGGCCACGCGACGATCGGACTTGTCCAGACGCTCGCGGACCTCGGCCTTCCGCCGGGCGGCCCGCTGCGCATCGAGACGCGCGTGGGCGATGTCGAGGCCTCGCTCCGGTCGGACGGGCGCGTCTCCTTCGCGAATGTGCCCGCGCGCGTGCATGCGCAGGAGACCGAGGTCGTGCTCGAGCAGGGCGGCGTCGCGCGCGGCGACATCGCGTGGGGCGGCAACTGGTTCTTCATCGTGCGGCAGGACGGCGCGAAGGGGCGCCACATGCGCTCGCACGCCGAGGAGCTTTCGTACACGAACGCGGTCCTCCGCGGCATCGAGCGCGCGCAGCTGCGCGGCGGCCTCGAGAACGGCGGGCTCATCGACCATGTCCTCGTGCTCTTCAAGCCCGATCGCGCCGACGCGCACGCGCGCAACTTCGTGCTCTGCCCGAACGGCACCTTCGACCGCTCTCCGTGCGGAACCGGCACCAGTGCGCTCCTCGCGTCGCTGGCCGCGCGCGGCGAGCTCGCCGAGGGTGCGGTCTGGCGGCAGGAATCGGCGATCGGCAGCATGTTCGAGGCGAGCTACGCGCGCGACGGCGCAGGCTGTGTGATCCCGACCATCGCGGGGCGTGCTTTCATCGTCGCGCAGGGAACGCTGCGCAGCGACGCACGCGATCCGTCGCGCGAAGGCGGCTGGAAGGAACACGCATGAGGCAGGAAGCGCACGAGATCCTCTACAACCCGCGCCTCAACAAGGGCACCGCGTTCAGCGAGGCCGAGCGCGAGTTGCTCGGCCTGACGGGCCTCTTTCCCGATGCGGTCGAGGACAGCGCGATCCAGCAGCAGCGCGCGCTGATGCAGCTGTCGATGCGTGCGAACGACCTCGAGCGCTACGTCTTCCTGTCGGAACTGCAGGACCGCAACGAGCGGCTCTTCTACCAGCTGTTGCGCGCCGATCCCGCGCGGCACATGCCGATCGTGTACACGCCGACCGTGGGCGAGGCGTGCCAGAAGTTCGGCCACATCATGCGGCGGCCGAAGGGGCTCTACGTGTCGCTGCGTCACCGCGGCCGCGTGGCCGACATCCTGCGTAACTGGCCCGAGGCCGACGTGCGCATCATCTGCGTCACCGACGGCGAGCGCATCCTCGGGCTCGGCGACCTCGGCATCTGCGGCATGGGCATTCCCGTCGGCAAGCTTGCGCTCTACACCGCGGTGGGCGGCGTGCATCCCGGGCGCTGCATGCCCGTCGTGCTCGACGTGGGCACCAACAACGAGGCGTTCCTCAGGGATCCGCTCTACCCCGGGCTTCGGCAGCCGCGCGTGCGCGGCGAGGAGTTCGATGCGCTCGTCGAGGAGTTCGTGCAGGCGGTGCAGGAGGTCTATCCGAAGTGCTGCATCCAGTTCGAGGATTTCCACAACACGACGGCGATCCCGCTGCTCGCGCGCTACCGCGACCGCGTGTGCTGCTTCAACGATGACATCCAGGGCACCGCGTCGATCGCGGTGGCGGGGCTCTTTGCCGCCTGCCGCGCGCTCGGAAACACGCTCGCCGACCACCGGTATCTCTTCTTCGGTGCGGGCAGCGCCGCGACGGGCATCGCCGATCTCGTCGTGCAGGCGATGAAGGCGCGCGGCACCAGCGATGCCGACGCACGCGCCCGCATCTGGCTGATGAACTCGAAGGGACTTGTCGTGCACGGCAACCCGGGGATCCAGCCGCACCAGGTTCCGTTCGTGCGCGAGGGGCGGCTCGAGCCGACGCTGCTTGACGCGGTGAAGGCCGTCGAGCCGACCGTCCTGATCGGCACCAGCACCCAGCCGGGCACCTTCACGCGCGAGGTGGTGGAGGCGATGCGCGCCTACTGCCGCCGCCCCGTGATCTTCCCGTACTCGAATCCGACGTCGAAGGCCGAGTGCACCGCCGAGCAGGCCTGGACCTGGACCGACGGCGACGCGATCTTTGCGGCGGGATCGCCGTTCGCGCCCGTCACGCTCAACGGCCGCGTGCTGATACCGGGGCAGGGGAACAACGTCTACATCTACCCCGCGGTCGGCCTCGCGGTGTTCGCGACCGAGGCATCGCGCGTGACCGACGAGATGTTCCTCAAGGCTGCCGAATCGCTCGCCGCGCGCACCAGCGATGCGGAGCTTTCGGTCGGGCTCATCTACCCGCCCATCGACCGCATCCACCAGTCCGCGGTCGACGTCGCGGTCGATGTCGCGGAGCTCATCTTTGCCCGCGGGTTCGCGCGCGTGGAGCGCCCGCGCGACCTCGACGCGTGGATCCGCTCGAAGGTCTACAACCCCGCGTACTGAGGTTGGCCGCTAGAGCTCGAGCGCGGGGTCGGGCGCCTGCCTCGACTTGCGAAGGCGGATGATGATCGCGGGAATGCCGAAGGCGAGCATGAACACGATGCCGCACACCGAGCCGCAGATGCCGAAGGCGACCTTTCCGATGGCGGTGAGGCCGTTGACGACGACGTCGATCTGCGACTGGTCGCCGGCGCACACCATGATCGCGGCGGGGGTGGCGGAGCCGTCGGCCGTCTGCACCTCGATGGCGTAGGTCTCCGCCGCGCTGACCTTGAACCATCCGAGCAGCTCGAAGGCCGCCGACGGATTGCGCGGCATGTTGGAGGCCTCGACCTCGACGGCATTGCCCGCTGCATTCGTGACCTTGACCGTGTAGGCGACGCTTGCAGGGGGCCGGCCGATGCGCTTGTCGCCCACGGTGCCGTCAGGAGAAATCAGGACGAGCGCGCCGCCCTGCTCGAGCGGAACCTCGATGCGTCCCGGCGCCTCGAAGCTCTTGGCGTTCGTGAGCAGCTCGTTGACCTCGCGGTCGAAGTCCGAGACAGCCGTGCCGGCGTTCGAGGTGAACAGGCTCGCGAGGCTGATGATCAGGATGATCAGCCCCATGAGCGCAAGGCCGAGGAGCAGGATGGGAAGGCAACTTCCACGGCGTGGGCGGTGCAGCGCGTTCTTCATGGGGGCAGCGTACCCTCGACTTCGTGCCCGTGAAGCGCCAAGGATGTTCGAGCCGATAGGGGGTGCGCCGCGGAGCGGCGGCGCTGTGCCTTGGTCGCGGCTGGCAGGCGCGTGGGCGTTCGGAGAACGGAGGGTCTGCGTCATGGGTCCATGCTCGGTTGGAGGGGGCGTTCGCCTCAGGGTCCTTTCACTGCTGTCGGCGCTCTGCGCGCTGGCCGTGGGGTGCCAGACGGTGCCCGAGACCGGGCGGTCGCAGTTCGTCATGCTGTCGGCTGCCGATGAACGGCAGCTTGGCGCGGCGGCCTACGACGAGCAGCTGAAAGGCGCGAAGACGATCACGGCGGGCGCCGACTACGAGCGCGTGCAGCGCGTGGGTGCGCGCATCGCGCAGGCGAGCGGACGGCGCTACGGGGCGGCGGTGGCGGACTTCGAGTGGAAGTTCGCGCTGATCGACACGCCCGAGGTGAACGCCTGGATGCTCCCGGGCGGCAAGAGCGCCGTGAACACGGGTCTCCTGCGCGTGGCCACGAGCGACGACGAGCTGGCGGTGGTGATGGGGCACGAGGCAGCGCACGCGATCGCGCGCCATGGCGCCGAGCGCATCTCGCGCGGCATGGCCACGCAGGTCGTGTTCGGGGTCGTCCTTGCGACGGGCGAGGTCGATCCGCGGCTCGTGGGCGCGACGGCGGTCGCCTACGGGGCGCTTGGCGAGACGGCGTTCAGTCGGCGCGAGGAGAGCGAGGCCGATCACATCGGGCTGCTGATCGCGGCCGACGCGGGCTACGACCCGCGCGC
>JBIIRG010000266.1:0-3954 GCA_044341665.1 Phycisphaerales bacterium
GGCAGCGGCTGCTCGTGGCGCGCGCGCTGGCGCAGGACGCGGATCTCCTGCTCCTCGACGAGCCGTTCGCGAACGTGGACGAGCGCAGCGAACGCACCATCGCCGAGGTGCTGCAGCAACTCCGCGCCCAAGGCACGACGATCCTGGCCGTCCATCACGACCTCGCGACGGTACGCGCGTACTTCGACGATGCCGTCGTGTTTCACCGACGCGTGATCGCGCACGGGCCTGCAGGCCGCACGCTCTCCGAGTCGACCGTCGCGCGGGTCTTTGGCCTGAGCTCCGCAGCGGGCGAGGCGCGCGCGTGATGGACGCCACCGAGGGAATCTCGCGGGCGAACACCGTGGTCGCGCTCACAGGCTGCGCGCTCTTCGGCGCCGTGGCGGGCGTGGTCGGCACCTTCGTGCTCGCGCGCCGGCGCGCCCTGCTCGCCGACGTGGCCGCGCATGCGAGCCTTCCCGGCGTCTGTCTCGCATTCCTCGCGGGCGAGGCGCTCGGCCTCGGCGGCCGCACGCCGTGGCTGCTCCTCGCGGGAGGCTCGCTGTCCGCGCTGCTCGCCACCTGGTGCGTCCCGCATCTCTCGCGGCTGCGCGGCGTGGGACCCGATGGCGCGCTCGCGGTCTCGCTGTCCTTCTTCTTCGGACTGGGCGCGGTCCTGCTCTCTTCGATCCAGTCGCACGAGTCGGGCGCGCAGGGCGGGCTCAACCACCTGCTGTTCGGCAGCGCCGCGGCGACCACCCGCGCCGACCTCCTGATGCTCGCGGTGCTCGCGCTCGTCGTGCTCGCCGTGGTTGCCATGCTCTTCAAGGAGCTCGCTGCGATCGCGTTCGACGAGATGCATGCGCGCGTGCTCGGGCTGCCTGTGCGCAGGCTCGACCTCGTGCTGCTCGCGCTGCTTGTCGCGAGCGTGGTCGCCGGCATGCAGGTCGCGGGCATCGTGCTCGTGGTCGCGATGATCGTGGCCCCTGCGGCCACGGCGCGGCTCCTTCCGGGATCGCTGACGACCGTCATCGCGCTCGCAGCGTCGATCGGCGCGGGATGCGCGGTGTGCGGCGTGCTGCTGTCGCTGCGCTACGAATCGCTCCCCACTGGAAGCGCGATGACGCTCTGCGCAGGCGCGCTCTTCATGCTGACCACGCTCGTGCTGGCGGGCCGGCGATGGCGCGGCGCGACGCCGTCCACACCCGCGGATGCAGCCGGGAGGGCCGGAGCATGAGGGAGTTCCTGCTGCTCGACGTTCCCATGCTGGTAGCGGCGCTGATGGCGCTCCTCGCCTGCGGCACGCTCGGCAACTGGCTCGTCCTTCGCAAGGAGTCGATGACGGGCGATGCGATCGCGCACGCAGTGCTGCCCGGGCTCGTCGCGGGGTTCCTCGTGGCGGGCCGCCACTCGCTCGTCGCCATGTTCACGGGGGCTGCGTGCGCGGGCGTCGCCGCCATCCTTCTCGCGGGCTGGATCCGCCGCACGGCGCGCCTCGAGCCGGGCGCGGCGCTCGGCATCGTGTTCACCACGTTCTTCGCGCTCGGCGTGGCGCTCCTCGAGACGCAGGGCGCGCGGCAGATCGACCTCGACCCGAACTGCGTGCTGTTCGGGGCGCTTGAGACGCTGTTCTACGTGCCGCCCGAGGCGGGCTCGTGGATCGCAGGCGTGCCGCGTCCGCTGTGGACGCTCGCTGCCGCGGCCGCCGCATCGGTGACGCTCTCGCTGCTCGCATCCAAGGAGCTCACCGCGCTCGCGTTCGACGCGGAGCACGCGCGCGCGACCGGCATCGTGCCGCGATGGCTCGAGCCCGCGCTCCTCTTCACCGTGTCGATGGTGGTGGTCGCCAGCTTCGAGGCCGTGGGCAGCCTGCTCGTCGTGGCGCTGCTCGCCTGCCCATCGCTCATCGCGGCACCGCACGCGACGCGCATCGGTCCTCGGTTTGCGATCAGCCTCGGCGCGGGCGCAGCCATCACCGTCGTCGGGCACTTCCTCGCGGCCTATGCGCCGCGCGCGCTCGGCGCGCATGCCGCGCTCAACGCCGCGGGCATGATCGCCCTGCTGCTTGCCGCTGCCGTCCCGCTGTCGTTTGCGCTACGCGCGGCGCTCAACCGCCGCCAGGCGTGAGCTTCCAGTCCTTCGCGGTCGCGTTCGGCGCCCACATGCGCATGTCGTCGAGGGTCTCGGGGCGCCGCGACTCGGCGTGTCCGTCGGCGAATCCGATCGCCGCGTCGCCCGCAAAGCGGGCGCTGATGTTTCCCCAGGACGCAGGATCGTCGGCGTCGTAGGCCGGGGCCCACGTACGCGTGTCGAAGAAGGGCGAGCGGATGCGGAAGTAGCCCTCCGCGACGCCCTCGATGCCGCCCGCGATGGGCGAACTCTCCTGCCCGCGCGCGCTGCCGAACACGACGGTGTTCGCAGGCTGCGAGATCTCCGAGAGCCGCGTCGCGTAGAACTTCCCGAACGTCGAGAGGAACGCGCTGTTGAAGCCGCCGAAGTTCTCGTCGCCGCCGATCCACACGCTGTTCAGGCCGAGGCTCGGGAACACGCTCGTCTGGTAGAGGTAGTTCGAGGGATCGGTTGCCTCGAGCTGCTGCAGCAGCGTCTCGTGCTCGCCGACAAACATGCCGCGCATGTCATGCCCGACATAGGGCGCAAGCCGCCAGACCCATCGGCTGGCCGCCACGCCGATGGTCTGCGTGGCGATCGGCTCGTGATTGGCGTCGTACGCCGGAAGGCCCGACTTGTACCCGGGAAGGAGCGCGCCGCCGGCATCGTGGGCGTACTGCTGCCACGCGCCGACCAGCGCACGTGCCGCCGCAAGCTCGCGTGTGCGCTCGCCCGCCACGCGCATGCGCGTGATGAGCGGCACCGCCAGCGCGAACAGCACCGCGAGGATGGCGATGACCGCCAGCAGCTCGACCAGCGTGAAGCCCGCGAACTCCGCGATGCGGCGCAGCGGACAACGACGCACGTGCGTGCGTGCGGCGGCGGGAGCGAGGATGGCTGCGGGCGCGGACATGATCGGACGCTGCAACGGCGGTCGATCGACTGTTCGGATGCGGAACCACTTGGGATTCCACGCGATTCGAGGCGCAAGGTCCGAAAGGCGTTCGACTGCGAAGCGAAGCAGCCTACTCTAAGTCCGCCGCCACGGCAGCCACGCGCCGCGTGCTGCGTTTGCGCGAGATTTCGAAGCCATGCGTCACTCCAACCCGCCGCTTCCCCAAATGCGTGCCCAACCGCCTGCCCAACTGCGCGCCCAGCTGCTCGCCCTGACTCTCGCGCTCGCCGCGTGGGCGGTTTCCGCAGCGAGTGCCGACACCTACTCGGTGCTCATGAACGCGCCCACGCTCGACCGCTGGAACTACCCGTTCAACCCGACGCCGGGAACGCGCATCACTGCGTCGACGTTCGGCAACGAGCCCGGCGCCGCTATCTTCGACAACCGCGACGGCCAGTTCATCGTCGGCTTCGACACGGCGGCGCGCGTTCCCGCTGGTCTCGGCACGGCGACCTACACCATCACCTCCTGCGTGGTCGAGCTCACCTATGCGAACGACTTCGTGGTGGAGTACGACCCGACCGTCGATCCGTACAACGCGTTCCTGCCGCCGAGCGATCCGGAGTACGCCGACGACGCCGACGCGGGCCAGCCGATCGAGCTGTTCGGCGTCGGGTTCCGCAACGGCTTCTCGCTCCTGAACTGGAGCGAGACTTCCCCGTATGGCCCGGGCGATCCGCTGCAGCCTTCGATCCGCAACGCCTTCGCGCTCGGAACGAACGCCGCGGGACAGTGGATCGACGTCTCGAACTCGGTGCGCCAGCGCTTCACGCCGCAGCCCTTCGCGGTCGGCGTGATCGCCGACCTCAAGCCCGCGAGCCTTGTTCCCATCAACACGCCCATCCGCTTCGCGCTCGATGTGACGCGGCCGTCGGTCCAGGAGTACCTGCGCACCGCGGTCAACGCGGGGC
>JBIIRG010000267.1:0-3940 GCA_044341665.1 Phycisphaerales bacterium
CGACGTGCGCGAGTCGATCAAGGGCCTGCTGCTCGCGAAGCGCTTCCTCGAGAAGTGCGTGGGCGACGGCCGCGACGTGTGCTTCGTCGGCACCAAGCGCCAGGCGCGCGGCGCGATCGAGCAGTATGCGGCTGAAGTCGGCATGCCGTTCGTGACCGAGCGCTGGCTCGGCGGAACGCTCACGAACTTCCGCACGATCCGCGAGCGCCTGAAGCGCCTCGAGGAGCTCGACCGCCTCGTCGAGAGCGGCGAGATGAAGAACTACTCGAAGAAGATGGAATCGCAGCTGATGCGCGAGCGCAAGAAGATCCAGCGCAACCTCGGCGGCGTGCGCACGATGACCAAGCTGCCCGGCGCGCTTGTGCTCGTCGACACGAACCGCGAGAAGAACGCGCTGCTCGAGGCGAAGTCGCTCGGCATCCCGACCGTGTGCCTCGTCGACACCGACGGCGATCCCGATCTCGTGAACATCCCGATTCCCGGCAACGACGACTCGATGCGCACGATCGACATCGTGATCCGCGAGCTCTGCGACGCGGTGAAGAAGGGCAAGGAAGGCCGCGCGACCTCCGCGGGCGAGAGCCCGGCGGGCGAAGGTTCCCGCGGCGAGGGTCGCGGAGAAGGCCGTGGCGAGGGCCGTGGCGACGGTCGTGGCGACGGTGGTCCCCGCCGCCGCTCGAGCCGCAGCAAGTTCCGCGCCGATGGCGGTGACGCTGTCGCGGCCGCTGCCCCCGAAGGCGCCTGAGTCGCTCGCGTTTCTTCCCGAACACACCACAGAAGAGAGATCCCACACATGAGCACTGTGAACATCAGCCCCAAGGACGTGATGAAGCTCCGCGACCGCACTGGTCTCGGCATGGGCGAGTGCAAGAGCGCGCTCGTCGAGGCGAACGGCGACATGGATGCGGCTGAGAAGATCATCCGCGAGAAGATGAAGGGCAAGATGGACGCGCGCACCGACCGCGCCGCCGGCGAGGGCTGCGTGGCCGTCGCGATGGGCGACGGGAAGGCCGCGATCGTCGAAGTCCGTTCCGAGACCGACTTCACCTCGCGCAACGACGAGTTCCGCGCGATGGCCGCGAAGGTCGCCCAGCTTGCCCTCGGCCATGCCGCGGGCGCCGTGACGGCCGACAAGGCGATCACCGATACGGTCGACGTCGTGCGTCTCAAGACGGGCGAGAACATCTCGTTTGCGCGCGGCGTGGTCCTCGCGGGCGGGTCGTTCGCGTCGTACGTGCACCACGACTCCAAGCTCGGCGTGATCCTGCAGTACGAGGGCGGCGAGATGGCGGCCGACATCGGCACCGGCATCTGCCAGCACATCGCCGCTGCGGTGCCGACCCCGGCGGCCATCGATGCCGACGGCCTCGACCAGGCGATCGTTTCCGCCAAGCGGGCTGAGGCGATCGCCGAGGCGCAGGCCTCGGGCAAGCCGGCCCAGATCGCCGAGAAGATGGCGGAAGGCAAGATGCGCAAGTACTTCGAGGAGGTCACGCTCCTCGGCCAGGCGTACGTGCGCGACGACAAGATGCAGGTCGGCCAGATCCTGCCGAAGGGCGTCAAGTTGGTCAAGTTCGTGCGGGTCCGGCTCGGCCAGGACTGAGCGCGGCGCCGACGCAGCAGCAAGAGATTCCGCGAGGGAGGCCGCAAGGCCTCCCTCGCTTCGTTTTCACCGCGGCGAGGCCGGTGACTGGCACGTGCCAGACAGTGCACGAGAGTGCACGACACGTGCCAATCACCGAAATCACTCCTATCTATGCCGATGCCGCCCCGCGGCTCGGCACATGCCGCGCGGTGCACGTGAGTGCACGACATGTGCCAGTCACCGTCCGTGCACCGTCCGTGGTCGCAGCCCGTGGTCCACGGTCACCGTCCGGAGGGGATCTTGCCGACAAACACCTCCATGCGCGTCAGCGTGCTCATCGTCGGCTACCGCAATCTGCGCCACCTCGATGCGTGCATCGGGGGAGCGATCCGCTCGCTCGAGGGCGTCGACGGCGAGATCCTGTTCATCGACTGCTCGAACGACGGCAGCGAGGCCTTTGTGCGGGGGCGTTTCCCGGGCGTTCGAGTGCTGCCCTTCGCAGGCAACCTCGGCTTCGGGCGTGGCAACAACCACCTCGCGCGCGAGGCGCGCGGCGAGTACCTGCTGCTCCTCAATCCCGACACCATTCCGCGCGCCGACGAACTCGCGCGCCTCGTCGCACTTGCCGACGCCCACCCGCGCGCGGGTGCGTGCGGCGGGCGCTGCGTGTTCCCCTCCGGACAGCCTGACCTCGGGTCCCATCAGCCCATGCTGGATGTGCGCGGCATGGTGCTCGCCGCCCTGGGACTCGCGAAACTCCGCTCTGGCGCCCTGCCGCTCGATGCGCGCGCACCGCAGCGAGTCGCGGTGATCTCCGGCGCATTCATGCTCGTGCGACGCACGCTCTGGGAGCAGCTCGGCGGCTTCGACGAGCTCTTCTTCATGTACACCGAGGAAGTCGACCTCTGCAGGCGGATCGCCGACACCGGGCAGGAGCTGTGGGCCGATCCGTCCATCGTCATGATCCACGACGCGGGCAGCGGCGACCCTGACAACCCGAAGAAGCGACTGCAGCTCCTCCGCGGCAACGCCACCTTCTTCCGCAAGCACTACGCGCCGTTCGCAGCGTCGGTCGGATGCATGGCGATGCTGGCAAACGAAGCGATCCGCCTTGCCTACGCGCGCACGCTGCTGCGCGTCCTCAACCCCGCGCGCGCGAAGGCGCTCGGCGACCGCTGTGCCCATGCCGTGCGGAACCGCGCGGAGTGGTGGCCCGGGTGGCCGCCCGGCATGCGCTTCGAGTGAGCGCGGTCACCGCGCGGCGTAGTTGCGCTCGATCCACTGGCGGTACGTGCCGTCCATGACGGCGCGCCACCAGCGCTCGTTGGCGAGGTACCACGCGACCGTCTTCGCCAGGCCCGTCTCGAAGGTTTCGTGCGGGCGGTATCCGAGCTCGGCGCGGGCCTTGGTCGGATCGATCGCGTACCGCCGGTCGTGCCCGGGACGGTCCTTCACGTAGGTGACAAGCGACCAGCACGGCTCGCCGCGGGCGGCCGGTGATGCCGGGAAGCGCGATGCAAGCGACGGGTCGGCCGCGAACGCTCCGTCGATCGCAGCAGTGATGCGCTGGACGATCTCAAGGTTCGGCCGCTCGTTCTCGCCGCCGATGTTGTAGACCTCGCCCGGCCGGCCTCTTTCGAGCGCGAGCGCGATGCCGCGGCAGTGGTCGTCGACGTGCAGCCAGTCGCGGATGTTCATGCCGTCGCCGTAGATCGGCAGCGGCTTTCCGTAGAGGCAGTTCACCAGCATGAGCGGAATGAGCTTCTCGGGGAACTGGAACGGCCCGTAGTTGTTCGAGCAGTTCGTGGTCGTCACCTCGAGGTGGAACGTGTGGTGATAGGCACGCACGAGGTGGTCGCTCGCGGCCTTGCTGGCCGAGTACGGCGAGTTCGGCTGGTATTGGTTCGACTCCGCGAACGGCGGGTCGTTCGGTCCAAGCGAGCCGTAGACTTCGTCGGTCGAGACGTGGTGGAATCGATGCGGCGTGCCCGAGCCCGCGAGCCAGACCTTGCGCGCGGCCTTGAGGAGCGAATGCGTGCCGTTGACGTTCGTATCGATGAACGCGTCGGGGCCCGAGATCGAGCGATCGACGTGGCTCTCGGCCGCGAAGTGGACGATCGTCGCGATCGAGTGCTCGACGAGCAACCGCTCGGCGAGGTCGGTATCGCGGATGTCGCCATGCACGAACTCACAGCGCTCGGGGTCGATGCCCGCGAGATTCTGGCGATTGCCCGCGTAGGTGAGCGCGTCGAGCACGACGATCCGTGCGCCGGGGTGCGCGGCAAGGTGGTGGCGGACGAAGTTGGCGCCGATGAAACCGGCGCCTCCCGTCACGAGCATGGTGTCCGTCGGATT
>JBIIRG010000268.1:0-3937 GCA_044341665.1 Phycisphaerales bacterium
CAGCGAGCGCTACGCGCTCCACCTCATCCCCTCGGGCATCCTCAGCGCCGGCAAGATCAACATCGTCGGCAACGGCGTGGTCGTCGATCCCGAGAAGCTGCTCGACGAGGTCGATGGGCTCCGACGGCGCGGCGTGCATGTCGGCTCGAACCTCCGCATCTCCGACCGAGCGCACGTCGTCATGCCCTACCACAAGGAGCAGGACGCAGCGCTCGAGGAGCTCCTCGAGAAGAAGTCGGGCAAGGTCGGCGCCGGGCAGATCGGAACCACCCGCCGCGGCATCGGTCCCGCGTACAGCGACAAGGTCCGCCGCTCGACGGCGCTGCGCATGGGCGACCTGCTCGACCACGCGCTGCTCCTCCGCAAGCTCGAGACGATCTGCGGCCTGCGGATGGCCGAGCTCGAGGCGCTCGGCGCGAACGTCACGCCGCTCGTACCGCGCGAACTCGCCGACCGCTTCGCCGCCGCGGGCGAGAAGCTCCGTCCGCACATCACCGACACGGTCTACCTCGTGCATGACGAGATCCGCGCGGGCCGCAGTGTCCTCTTCGAGGGCGCGAACGCGTGCCTCCTCGACATCGACCACGGCACCTTCCCCTACGTGACGAGCTCGAACTGCTCCACGCTCGGCATTCCCGCCGGCTCGGGCGTTCCAGGCCGCATGATCCACAAGGTCTACGGCATCATGAAGGCCTACTCGACGCGCGTCGGCGGCGGGCCGTTCGTGACCGAACTCCTCGATGAGACGGGCGAGCGCATCCGCAAGCGCGGCCGCGAATACGGCACCACGACGGGCCGCCCCCGCCGCTGCGGCTGGCTCGACCTGGTGGCCGTCAAGTACTCCGTCATGGTCTGCGGCGCCGACGCCATCGCCTGCACGCTGCTCGATGTCCTCTCGGGCTTCGACGAGCTCAAGATCTGCGTGGGCTACCGCCGCGCAGACGGCACCGTGACCGACCGCTTCATTCCCGACGCCGAGCGCATGCACGGGTTCACGCCGGTCTACGAGACGCTCCCGGGCTGGCAGCGCGAGCTCACCGACTGCACCGACCGCGACGACCTGCCGCGCGAGGCGCAGTCGTACCTCGCCTTCGTCGAGCAGTTCGTGGGCATCCCCGTCGAGCTCGTGAGCGTGGGTCCCGAGCGCACGCAGACCTTCGAGTCGAACGCGCGCTTCGCAAGCATGGCCTGAACATGCCTCCGGCCATCGCTCCCGACTCACCGCTTGCACACGTTCCGCGCGAACGATGGCCCGTGCACGTGGCGGTCATCATGGATGGCAACGGTCGTTGGGCGCAGGCGCGCGGATTGCCGCGCGCCGCTGGGCACCGCGAGGGCGTCTCCACGGTGCGGCGCATCGTCACCGAGTCGGCGCGGCTGAACGCCGCCGGGTGCGGGCTCCAGGCACTGACCCTCTACTCATTCTCGAGCGAGAACTGGAAGCGGCCCGCCGACGAGGTCGCCGCCTTGATGCTCCTCTGCTGCGAGTTCCTCCGCATCGAGCGCCCGACGATGCTCGGCGAGAACATCCGCTTTCGCCGCATCGGCCGACGCGCGGGGCTGCCTCCCGAGGTGCTCGCCGAACTCGACGAGACCGAGCGGGCCACCGCGCACTGCTCGGGCCTTACCCTTTGCCTCGCCTTGAATTACGGTTCTCGGACAGAGATTGCCGACGCCGCACGGGCACTGGCCGAGGAGGTCGCCGCCGGCACGCGTGCGCCTGACTCGATCGACGAGAGCGCGCTGGCGAGCCGCCTCTACACGGCGGGCATTCCCGACCCCGACCTGCTGGTCCGGACCGCCGGCGAGCTCCGCGTGTCCAATTACCTCCTCTGGCAGATCTCGTACGCCGAGCTCCACGTGACCGACGTGCTCTGGCCCGACTTCGCGGAGTCCGACTTCCATCGCGCGATCCTCGACTTCGCCTCCCGCGGACGGCGATTCGGCGGGCTGTAGTCGGCGGCCGCACGCCTTCGACGGCCAACGAGGAAGCTGCCGCGGACGCAGGCGCAGCCGTGCAGGAAATCGGCGGAATCCCCGCTGCAGCCTGCCGTTGGCTTGCATTGTGGGACGTACAGACGATGATGCATGGCCTGTGCGATGGCGGGGTGCGGTTCGGACCGCCCGTCCCTGCGGCTTGCGTCCGTTCGCGCCCGTCCGGTGCGTGCGGCCGGGGCTCTTCATCGCGAGGTCTCGGGGATCGATCACGCCCGCCGCGGTTGCGCTCGGGCGCGTGCGTGTGTGTGTGCGAAGTGTGCTGCACGTGCCGGCTGCCCGGTCGCCACGAGTGAACAGAAGACGACTCATGACCAAGAACTCCACCAGCGCCTCGGTTCTCCTTGCGCTTTCCGTCGCAACGCTCCTTGCCGCGCTGCCCACGCAGCTCGCAAGCGACGCAGCGCAGGCGGTCAAGCTCGACCGGGAGCTGCACGCCGTCGGCATCCAGGACTCGATGCACTTCTCCGAGACCGACTGGGATGCCGCCTCGGATCGACGGTGGGAGTTTCCGCGGCTGATCGCAGCGCAGCTCGCGGTGGGCGAGGCACTCACCTTCGTGCTCCCCGGCGGGCGGCCCGTCGCCATCACGCTCGTCGACCGTGCGTCGATCGGCACCGACTCGATGTCGTTTCTCTTCGCCGACGCCGACCTCGGCGCCACGGCCGAGATCGTGATCCACAAGGGCCGCGTGCACGGCACGGTGCGCGCGCTCGTCGACGGGCGACATGAGGCCTGGGGCTACGCGACCGCCGCCGATGGCGAGCGCTACTTCGAGCTCCCGAAGGGCAACGAGTGCGCGGGCGCGATTCGCCCCGTTGCGCCCGAGGGCCAAGACAACACTGAGAACACCGACGGAGGCATCGCAGGCGGCTGCACCGATACCGGCGCGCTCATCGACGTGATGCTCGCGTACACGCCCGCACTCGCGGCGCAGTACGCCGACACGGCCGCCGTCGAGGCGGCGCTCGCCGCCGACGTCGCCACGGCCAACGCAGCGTTCGTCAACTCGCGCATCTTCACGCGCTACCGCGTGGTCGCGTATCACCCGCTCACCTCCAACGGCTCGGGCGACATCGGCACCGATCTCGACCGGATCACGAACCCCGCCGACGGCGTGTGGGACGACGCGCAGCCTGCGCGCGAGGCGGCACGCGCCGATCTCGTGGCGGTGTACTCCGACTCGGGCGGCGGCGGCGTGGCGTGGCTCGGCGTGGGCAACTCCTCCTTCGGCTATGCAGCGATCGGCGGAGTGGGCGGCACGCTGCTCGCGCACGAGCTCGGTCACAACATGGGCTGCTGCCACGCGATCGGCGACGGCGGCGGGTGCTCGGCGGGCGGCTTCTATCCGTTCTCGAACGGCTGGCGCTTCAACGCGGCGGGCAACACCTACCGCACGGTCATGGCGTATTCGCCCGGCGAGCAGATCCCCTTCTTCTCAAACCCCGACGTGACCTACATCGGCGAGCCGACGGGCGTGGCGGGCGAGACCGTCGGCGCGGCCAACAACGCGCGAACGCACGGCCTCACGGCCAACATCGTGGCCAACTACCGCTGCTCGATCGGCAACGACACCGACTGCGACGGCGACGGCATTCCCGACGACGAGGCGATCAACGACGACCTCGTTCCTGACTGCAACCTCACGGGCATCCCCGACAGCTGCGACATCGCGATCGGCATCAGCCTCGACGCGAACGGCAACGGCGTCCCCGACGAGTGCCCGCTCACCGACATCGAGTTCACGGCGTCGGGCATCACGTCGCTCGACACGCTCGGCGCGGCCGTCTCGATCTCCACCAAGACGGGCGACGCGGAACCCTACGGCATCATCGGCGCACCTGGCAACGACTCGGGCGCCACGAACGCGGGCCTCGCGTACCTCTTCAGCATCGTGGGCGGCGAGCCCGTGCCACAGGCGCTGCTGCAGGCAACCACGCCT
>JBIIRG010000270.1:0-3916 GCA_044341665.1 Phycisphaerales bacterium
CTCGGCCGCGCCCGTCGCGGGCGGGCCGTTCTCCTCGGGATCGGCCATCGGCTTCGACAACACGAGCGGCGTGATCCGCTACCAGCTCTCGCTCGGCTCCGGCCAGTCGGCGACGCAGGCGGCCTCGGCGCTCGTCGACATCGTCTTCGCCGCCAGGGGCGTCGAGTCGTGCGGCGCGTCGAACCTCGTCTCCTTCGGCCTCGTGGGCGGCGTGGGCACGGGCCTCGCGTACTCGGTCGGCGGCTCGCAGAGCCCCGTGACCTCGGGCCTCGGCGCGGTCTACATCGACGGCACGGCTCCGGTGATCTCGGGCGCATTCGACAGCGTGTCGGTGGCGGCGGATGCCGGCACGACCGCGGGCGCCGTGGTCACCCAGCCGACCGTCACGGCGCTCGACGCGTGCGAGAACGCCTCGCGTCCCGTCACCTTCTCGATCGACTACCCGAGCGGCCCCGCGGGCAACTCGTGGCCGGCGCGCTTCCCGGTCGGCGTCTCGACGATCACGTGGGGCTCGTCGGACCAGGCGGGGAACATCGGGCTGGTCCAGCGCACGGTCACGGTCGCCAACTACCAGCTGCTCGACGTGGGCGTGGCCTTCGTGGGCGTGATCGACGGGACCTCGTCGCGCTCCGTGCGCGTGACGGCGGGCGGCTCGGCGACGGTGCACACCGTGAACCTGACCGGCAACTCGGGCACGCTCACGGGCGTGCAGGTGCCGGTGTCGGCGTCGTACGCCTGCCTCGCGGTGAAGGGCACGACGCACTCGGTCACCGATGCGGTGTCTGCGACGGTGTCGGGCGTGCGCTACGCGGCGTCTGCGTCGCTGCGCCAGGGCGACAACAACGACGACGACATGGTCGAGATCTTCGACTACGCGATCTTCGTGTCGGCGCGCGGCGCAGGCAAGGCGACGAACGCGGTGTCGAACTTCAACGGCGACAACGTGATCGGCAACGCCGACTTCAGCTACATCGCGCTGAACTTCTTCGCGACGGGCGAGACCTGCACGCCCGGTGCGGACGCGCCTCAGCCGCGCGACCGCGTGTCGGTGAAGGAGCTGAAGCGCTCGGGCAACGGCCACCTCGCGGTGGCGGACCTGAACCGCGACGGCTGGGTCGACCTGCGCGACATCCAGATGTACATGCAGATGGGCGGCAACCAGCCGTCGCCGGGCGAGGCGCCTGGGATCGACTGGTAAATGAGCCCAACAAGTGAATACGAGCCGGCCCGCCCCGCAGGGGTGGGCCGGTTTGTCTTTGCGGGCGGAAGCGGGGCGTCAGCGCTTGAAGAGCGGGCTCGCTCCGCGCACGTGCGCCGTAGGCCGCGGTACGGAGCGCGGTACGGGGCCCGCGGCGACACCATGGCACCCAGCGACTTGCATCCTTCGGGCGGCGATGCACGCGCAGCCACGAGCCCGATCGTGATTTGTGGTCGCGACTCGTCGTGTGGGTGGGGTTGGTCGCCCCGGCAGCGTGAAAACTCTCAAAGACTCTCGGATTCTTGTCGCCTTCAAGGCGATCTCGGGCACCATTCACTCGCAATCCTCGCCGCGCCACCGTCTCGGCGCGTTCGGGAGTCAGGGATCGTCCAAGGGAGTCAAGCGCCACGGTCTGACCGTGGGAGCAGAGCTTGTCGCTTGCCGTGCGATCGCAGTGGTGTCGGAGGAGAGACGGACCCTCGATTGCGCCCGGACTCGCCATGATCAATTTCCGCTTACTCGGATCCTCCACCAACTCGACCATCACTCCGGCCGTCGGCACGCCGCGCTCGCGATGGCTCACGCCCGCGCTGGCGGTCTGCCTCGGCTTGAGCGTCGGCTCCGCCTCGGTGGTCCACGCCGCCGATGTGAGGCGACTCAACTCCGCGTCGACCACCGCGACCGGCGCGGGTGCCTCGGGAACTCCCACGCTCACCAGCTTCTTGATCCCTGAGGGCAAGAACCGCGTGCTCTTCATCTGGCCAGCGTTCGAACGCGATCACGTCTCGAACGCGGACGCGGCCGCCGGATATGGCGCAAATTCCAACACCGCAGGCACAGGTCTTGGCGACAACTGGCCCGAGCCGCGCGTTGGCACGCCGCCTGCAACGACCAGCACCCAGCAGGTGACCGCGCGCGTCGTTGGATCTGGCGGCACGATCAACAAGAAGAACGCGTTGGTGATCGGCGGTACGCCGAGCGGTGACACGCGCATCATCAACCTCTCAACCGCGCCATCAGGTTCGCCATCGGGCACGGCTTTCTACAGTGCCAGCAGCTTTCACATCGTCCTCTTCGAGACCGAGATCGCCGTGCTGCTCGGCGGTGCCGCCTCCGGCACCGTCACCATCACGCTGCCCGATGTGACGACCCCGTCGAATGCTGGCGATGAAGCGTCGCTGACTGCGGTGGTGTTCGAGAACGTGGAGCAGACGCCGACAGGGTTCGTTCGCAACGCCACCGCGACGGCCCAGGTCACCATCGGCACGGCGGGCAACGCAAGTCTCGCTCCCGCTGCCTACGACGCGGGCCAAGCACCCGATGAGTCGGGCGACGGCAAGCTGGTGATCGGTTTCAGCAGCGATACCGCGGGCTTCACCCTGCCGGCTGGCCACGTGGCCCTCGTGACTGGCTCGATCTCGAACGCCGGCGGCAACTACGACTCGACCAACGGCAACGTCATCAACGAGCCCAACGGGGCCTCCTACGGTGTCTACTTCCGCAACGGTGGATCGACGCCCGGGAGCCTTTACACTTTGAGTCTGGCGGGTGGGGTCACACCCCTGATCTACGGCGCGATGTCCGCATCCTTCCTGCTCGAGTCCGACAACGCCGACATCGGCGACGCGCCCGCGACCTACGGCAACGCCACGCACACGATCGGCGGCATCCGCCTCGGTGCCAGCGTCGACGCCGACGGCGGCCTCTTGAACAGCGCAGCGGCGGGTCTTGACGACAGCGACAACACCGACGACGAGAACGGCGTGACGATCCCTTCGGATTGGATCGCCGGCACGACCGTCACCGTGCCGGTGAGCATCCAGAACGCCAGCGGCTATCTGAGCGCCTGGTTCGACTGGAACGCCGACGGCGACTTCGACGACAGCGGCGAGCGGATGGTGAACGCGCAGTCCGTCTCGTCGGGCACGACGAACCTCTCCATCGCCATTCCGTCGGCTGCGACCGTGGGCACGACCTTCGCGCGCTTCCGTGTGAGCACCAACAACACGGGCACCGACAGCAGCTCCACGCCCACGGGCACCGTCCAGTCGGGCGAGGTCGAGGACTACCAGCTGACCATCGCGGCCGACGGTTGCCCGAACGATCCGCTGAAGACCGCGCCTGGTATCTGCGGCTGCGGCGTTCCGGACAGCAACTATGTGAACTACTACGTCGACGGCGACGGCGACGGATACGGCGCAGGCACGGGCGCCGGCAGCTGCACGGCGGTCGCCGGCAGCGTGACGAACAGCACGGACTGCGACGATTCCAGCGCGTCGGTGTATCCGGGTGCCGTCGAGAACTGCGCCAACGACGGCGTGGACAACGATTGCGATGGCATCGCGACCGCGGATTCCGAGGCGATCGACAGCACGAGTTACTACGTAGACCTTGACCACGACGGATACGGCACGGCGCTTGGACTTGGCATGCCCAGCTGCACGCCCGTCGCGAACCGCGTGGCGAACAACGGGGACTGCAACGACGCGAGCGCCGCCATCAACCCGGGCGCCGTCGAGAACTGCGCCAACGACGGCACGGACAACGACTGCGACGGCGAGGCGAACGCGGACTCCGAGGCGGTCGACAGCACCAACTACTACGTGGACGGCGACAGCGACGGCTACGGTGCGGGCGCGGCGACGAAGAGCTGCACCGCGATCGCCGGCAGCGTGACGAACAACACGGACTGCAACAACGCAAGCGGCGCCGTCTACC
>JBIIRG010000269.1:0-3916 GCA_044341665.1 Phycisphaerales bacterium
ACATGGAACTCGTCGGCCGAATCGCCCGGCGCCACGCGCAGCGCGACGTTCGTCTCGAGCTCGCGCTCAAGGCGCTCGGCGATCTGCCGGCTGGTCACGAACTTGCCCTCCTTGCCGCCGAAGGGACCGTCGTTGATGCGGAACACCATGTGCAGCGTGGGCTCGTCGACCTTCACGCGCGCCATCGGCTGCGGGTTGTCGACGTCGCAGATCGTGTCGCCGATGTCGATCTTGCCAAGACCCTCGACCGCGCAGAGGTCGCCAGCGAGGATCTCGGGAGCCTCGCGGCGCGCGAGGCCCTCGAAGCGATTGACCTTGAGAACGCGCGCCTTGCGCACGCTCCCGTCGGAGCAGCAGACCGCCACCTGGGTTCCACCCTTGAGCACGCCGCCGTAGACGCGGCCGATCGCGATGCGGCCCACGTAGTCGCTCCATGCGAGGTTCGTCACGAGCATCTGAAGCGGCGCGGTCTCGTCGGCGTTCGGCGGCGGCACGCGCACGACGATCTCCTGGAAGAGCTCGTCGACGCCCTTGTCGCGCGTATTGATCTCGCGCGCGGCCCATCCGTCGCGACCCGACGCGTAGATGATCGGAAAGTCGAGCGCGTGATCGTCGGCCCCGAGATCGACGAGCAGGTCGAAGACCTCGTTGACGACACCTTGCACGCGGGCCTCGGGGCGATCGCACTTGTTGATCACGACGATCGGCTTCAAGCCGAGCTCGAGCGCCTTCGACAGCACGAAGCGCGTCTGAGGCATCGGTCCCTCGAGCGCGTCGACGAGGAGGAGACATCCATCGGCCATGCGCAGCACGCGCTCGACCTCGCCGCCGAAGTCGGCGTGGCCCGGCGTATCGAGGATGTTCACCCGATAGACCTCGCCACGATGCTTGCCTTCACGGATGGTGTAGGTGACCGCGCAGTTCTTTGCGAGGATGGTGATGCCGCGCTCGCGCTCGAGCGGGTTCGAGTCCATCACGCACTCGCCGCCCTCGCCGAGCTTGACGACGCCCGACTGGGAGAGCATGGCGTCGACGAGCGTGGTCTTGCCGTGGTCGACGTGGGCGATGATGGCGATGTTGCGGAGCGTGGGGTCGGCCATGGTGGAGTCGCGGAAAAACAGGGAAAGACGGAGAGTGTAGCACGCTCCGTCGTCCCGACCAATCACATGTTTCGCGCATTTGCGGCCAGCGTTCAGATTCCGTACAGCGGACGGAGCTTGCCCTCGAGATGCCGCATGAGCGGCTCCGCGGTGAGCGGCTTGCCCGTCACCCGCTGCACGAGCTCGGATGGCGCATAACGGCGGCCGTGCGCGTGGATGTTGGCGTTGAGCCACCGACGCAGACCATCGAACTCTCCGCGCGAGAAGCCGTCGACGAGCCCGGGCATCTGCTCGCACGCAGCCTCGAAGAACTGAGACGCATACAGATTGCCAAGCGTGTAGGTGGGGAAATAGCCCATCGCGCCCATCGACCAGTGGATGTCCTGAAGGCACCCGCGGCGATCGTCGGGAACCTCGAGCCCCAGCAGGTCCTTGTAGAGCCGGTTCCACACCGACGGGATGCCCGCGACCTCGAGCGAGCCGCCGATGACGGCCCGCTCGATCTCGAAGCGGACCATCACATGCAGGTTGTAGGTCGCCTCGTCGGCCTCGACGCGAATGAACCCGGGCTCGACCACGTTGGCCGCGCCATAGAGATCGTCGAGCGAGAAGCGAGATGCGTCGGCGCCGATGATCGCAGGCAACTGTGATGCCAGCCAGCCCCAGAACGCGCGGCTGCGCCCGACTTGGTTCTCCCACATGCGGCTCTGGCTCTCGTGGATGCCGAGCGAGACGCTTTCTCCAAGCGGCGTGCCGATCCGCGAGAAGTCGAGCCCCTGCTCGTAGATCGCGTGCCCGGACTCGTGCATCGTCGAGCCAAGCGCGTCATTGACGCAGCGCTCGTTGTAGCGCGTGGTCATGCGCACATCGTTGCAGTGCGTCCCTCCGCAGAAGGGATGCGTCGAGCGGTCGAGGCGGCCGCGGTTGAAGTCGAAGCCGATCTTCTCGGCGACGAACCGCGAGAGCGCCTCCTGGCGATCGATGGCGACGTGGTGGTCGTTGAATCCGTCGGCCGGCTTGCGCGGCGCGGAGCGGATCTCGGCGATCAGCTTCTGCAGCCGGGGACGCAGCGGATCGAACACCCCGGCGACATACCTCGCCGTGCAGCCGGGCTCGTAGAGATCGGCAAGCGCATCCCATCGCTCGCCACCCGTTGCGAAGCCGTAGCAGTCGGCCTGGGCACGAAGGAGCGCCACCAGCTTCTCGAGCCAGGGCGCGAACCGCTTGAAGTCGCTCGCGGCGCGCGCCTCGGCCCACTCGTGCTTTGCCATGCTCGAGATCCGCGCCATCTCCTCGACCAGGCTCGCGGGGAGCTTCGTCGCCTTGGCGTAGTCGCGACGCGCCTCACGCACGAGGGCTGCCGTGGAAGGATCCGCCATGGCCTCGCGGTCCGCCTCGACGGCTGCGATCAGATCGCCGCGCTCGATCGAGGACGAGCGTTCGTGCACCATGCGCGCGATGAGCGCCTGCTGCCGAGCGCGCCATTCGAGGCCGCCAGCCGGCATCTGCGTCTCCTGGTCCCAGTCGAGGAGTGCGTTCGAGGTGGAGAGCAGCGCGGTCTCCTGCAGGTGGGTGACGAGCGCATCGAGCGGTGTTGCGGCGGTTGCGGTCATGGGGTCCTCCGAGACCGCCGAGTGTACTTGCCAACGAAGACGGCGCGCCCGTGTGGGGCGCGCCGTCTTGCGTAGGTCTGATGCAGGCGAGAAAGGTCGCCAGGCCGCATGCTGCGGCGGTCACTGCTTGATCGACGGCCCGGTCACCTTGGGCGCCGGGCTGACCGGCTTGAGGATCTCGATGAGCTTGGCCTTGTCGCCGGTGGTGCGGTTCATCGCGTGATCAAGCGCGGTCCATCCCTTGTCGTCGGTGGCGGCGGGGTCGGACTTGGCATCGAGCAGGATCTGCACCTTCTCGGGAGAGCCGCTGGCGGCAGCCAGGTGGAGCGCGGTCTGGCCCGCCTTGTTCTTCGCCTTGATGTCTGCGCCCGCGGCGAGGAGCGTCTTGAGGCTGTCAGCCTTGCCGGTGCGCGCGCCGCGGAGAAGCGGCGTGTCGCCGGTCTGCTTGTCGGCGGCGGCGAGGTCGGCGCCGCTCTTGACGAGGAGGTCGACGGTCTGCGCCTGGCCGAGGCCAGCAGCCCAGATCAGCGGGGTCCAGCCGTTGTCGTCGGCAGCCTTGACATCGGCCTTCTTGGAAAGCAGGAACGCGACGGTCTCAGGCTTTCCGAAGCCCGCTGCCCAGAGGAGCGGCGTCGAGTTGATCTGATCGCGGGCATTGACGTCGGCACCCTTCTCGACGAGGAACTTCACGACCTCGAGGTCGGTCTCGACGGCACCCCACAGCGGCGTACGGCCCTGGCGATCCTTGACGTTGGGGTCGGCCTTGGCCGCGACGAGGGTCTCCATCGCGGCGCGGTTGCCGCCCTTGGCCGCCCAGTGCAGCGCGGTCTTGCCGCCCGCACGATCGCGCTCGTTCACGTCGGCGCCCGACGCGATCAGGGCACTGATCTTGGCCATGTCGCCCGCACGGACGGCGTTGACCAGGTCGGTCGTGCCCGGGCCAGCCGGGGTGATCGGCTGGTTCGGCGCGGTCGGCGCATTCGCGTTCAGCGCGCGCTTGATGAGCATGGTCATGCTCGGCGCCTTGGGATGATCGGTCTTGAACAGGATCTTCGGCTGACGCCCCGCCTGCTCCCAGAGCGGCCAGTCGACCGTGAGCACGTGCTTGGTCTTCGCGTCGGCGGGGGCATCCTTGATCACGGGCGGCGAGATCTCGGTGAGCTTGAACGCCGTGCCGTCGGTTGCCTCGAGCACGATCTCGGC
>JBIIRG010000271.1:0-3912 GCA_044341665.1 Phycisphaerales bacterium
ACAACCACCGCTGCATCCGCGCTCGCGAACCTCCGCCCCCCGCCACTCGCCCTTTCCACGCGGCTCGCCGCGCGCGCGGTCGTAGCCCACGATCAGCGAGTCCCGGTCCAGCAGCGCCGACTGCAACCGCCCATACGGGCACACCAGCGAGCACATCTGCTCGCGAAAGAACGCGAAGTCGAACAGCATCAGCGCCGTCACCGCGGCGAACACCATGAACGCCACGGGATGCGCGAACGGCGTGCTCGTGAAGATCCACGATGTGAGCCGGTCCGCCCCCACGAACCACGCGAGCAGCGTGTTCGCGAGATGGGCCGACACCACGATGTACACCACATACATCGCCGCGCGCCGCCATGCCGACGCGCGCACCTTCGCGCCCGCGTACCCCTTTCCCAGGAAGAACCGCTCGATCGGCCGGTACACGAACTCCATGTACACCGTCTGCGGGCACGCCCACCCGCACCAGACGCGCCCGACCATCGCCGTCAGCAGGAACACCGCCACGAACACGCCCAGAAAAAGCACGCCAAACAGCAGCGTCTCCGTCGGCCGGAACACCGTCCCGAAGAACACGAACTTGCGATCCACGAGATCAAGCAGCACCATGGGCATCCCGTCGACCTTGATCCACGGAATCAGCGTGTAGAGCGCAATCAGCACCCACGCCACCACCAGCCGCCGTCGCCACCAGTTGCCCGGGCTCAGCTTCGGCCGCAGCCAACGACGCCGCCCATCCACCTCGAGCGTGGCAAGCACGCGCCCCTCGGGCTTGAGGAACGGACCCGAATCGGCCCGCGCCACGCGCGCCGGCTCGAGCACGGGAAGGGAAAGCGATCTACTCATGGGAACGACCTCCGGACCCTCGCGCGCAACGCCGGTTCACTGCCCGCTGGCCTCGACCCGCGCAGCTCCCTGCTGCTCGGGCACCACCGCTGTCCACGGCCCAAGCCGATCGCCCTGCGACGTGAGCGGCGAAGCGGGACTGGTCCCGCGCAAGCCCGCGACGTACGCACTCAGCAGCACCAGCTGCGGCTCGCTGAACCGCTTGCCCCACTTGGGCATGCCCTTCGCCTCGACCCCGTCGCGCAGCACCGTGAAGATGTCCTCCGGCTTGCGGACATTGATGTAGAAGTCGTCGGTCAGGTTCGGCCCCGTCTTCCCACCGCCGTCCGGCGCATGGCACGTGGCGCAGTTGGCCTTGAACATGTTCTGCCCCGCCAGCAGCCTCTGCCTGTCGGTCGACAGCGCCAGGATGGTGGCCTCGTCGGGCTTCAGGTTTCCAAGCTTGGCCGCCTGCACCTCATAGAACGCACCGACCTCGGTCTCGTAGTCCTCCGACAGCGACGTCCCCACGCCGCCGAGGTGATAGAACACGAAGTACGGCAGCGAGAAGAGGATCGTCACCCAGAAGATCGCCGACCACCAGAACGGCATCGGGTTGTCGTACTCGCGGATGCCGTCGCAATCGTGATCGAGGATGCGCGGCTCATCGCCCTTCGGGCTCTTGCTGCGTGCGTCAGCGGACATTGTTCGAACCTCCTCCGTTCGACTTGTTGGATTGGGCCTCGACCCCTGCAGCGCGCTCGGCGTGCTTGTCGTCCCGCGCCTCATCCGACGGCAAGTCCTCGAGCGGGATGCGCGCGATGCGCTCCCATCGCTTGGCCCGCGAAACCGCGAGGTACACCACCAGCGCCACAAACACGCCCATGAAGAAGAGCAGCGAGAGCTCGGGCATCGACATCGCAAGCATGGATGGCATCACTGGCCACCTCCCTGCTCGACGACCGGCGTCGCGGTCGTCGCCACACCTGCAGCGGCCGCAGTCACGTCTCCCGCAGGCCCGGGCATCGACGCAGGCGCGCCCACAGGCTTGTCGAGATCCGTCCCAAGCCGCATCAGGTACGCGACCAGCGCAACGACCTTGCGCTCGCCAAGCCCAGCGGGCCCGTTCTCCGCCACCACCTTCGCGGCGATCTCGTCGGCCTGCACCCGCGCCAACCTCGCCGCGTCCGCCACCGTCTGCTCGGCGTAGGGCACCCCGAGCGCGCGCATCGCCGCCACCGATCGCTCGGCCTGCGCGAAGTCCAGCGGCTTCTCCAGCAGGTGCGGGTACGGCGGCATGATCGAGCCGGGACTCGTGTCGGCGGGATTCAGGAAGTGGCGCACATGCCAGTGCGGCGACGGCAACCTGCGTCCCGTGCGCGCGAGATCGGGCCCGATCCGCCGCGATCCCCACAGGAACGGATGGTCGAACACGAACTCGCCAGGCTTCGAGTACTCGCCGTACCGCTCCGTCTCGGCGCGCAACGGGCGGATCATCTGCGAGTGGCAGTTCACGCAGCCCTCGGAGATGTAGATGTCCCGCCCCACCAGCTCGAGCGGCGTGTACGGCTCCACGCTCGCAATGCGCGCCACGTCGGACTTCCGCGCGAACAGCGGGATGATCTCTCCAAGGCTCGCGACGATCACGCCGATCGCCACCAGGATGGTGAAGACGATGGGGAGCCCCTCGTACTTGCGGTGCCAGCGCAGCTGCCCGAACACATCGAGCTTGCGGGCGATCGGCAGCACATACGTCGGCGGCAGGTCCGACTGCGGCACAGGCTGCTCGCGGAACCCAGTGCTCAGGGGCGCCGCCTCGTACACAGGTACGTCGTACTCCCGCGGGCGCCGCATCCAGGTGAGCACGAGGTTCACACCCATCAGCACCGCACCACCGAGGTAGAGCGTGCCGCCCGCCACGCGAATCCAGTACCACGGGACGAGCACGTTCACGGTCTCGATGAAGTCGGGGTACTGCAGCAGCCCATCCTGATCGAAGGCGCGCCACATGAGTCCCTGCGTCAGGCCCGCCCAGTAGATCGCGACCACGTAGAGCAGGATGCCGATCGTCGCGGTCCAGAAGTGGAGCCCCACCCACGATGGCCTCGCGATCGGTGCCTGGAACAGGCGCGGCGTCAGCCAGTAGAACATGCCGAAGCACATGAAGCCCACCCAGCCGAGCGCGCCCGCATGCACATGCGCGATCGTCCAGTCGGTGTAGTGGCTGAGCGCATTCACGCTCTTCACCGACAGCAGCGGCCCCTCGAACGTCGACATCCCGTAGAAGGTGATGCCCACCACGAAGAACTTGAGCACGGGATCCTGCGCCACCCGGTTCCATGCGCCCCGAAGCGTGAGGAGCCCGTTCAGCATGCCGCCCCACGAGGGCATCCATAGCATCACGCTGAACAGCATGCCGAGGGTCGACGCCCACTCGGGCAACGCCGTGTAGTGCAAGTGATGCGGACCCGCCCAGATGTACAGGAACACCAGGCTCCAGAAGTGCACGATCGACAGCCGGTACGAGAACACTGGCCGCTCCGCCGCCTTGGGCAGGAAGTAGTACATGAGCCCCAGGAACGGCGTGGTCAGGAAGAACGCCACCGCGTTGTGCCCGTACCACCACTGCATGAAGGCGTCCTGCGAGCCCGCGTACACCGAGTACGAGCGCAGCCAATCCGCCGGCATCACGAGGTTGTTGAAGATGTACAGCACGGCGATCGCAATCACCGTGGCGATGTAGAACCAGATGGCGACGTAGAGGTGGCGCTCACGCCGACGCAGCAGCGTGCCCAGGAAGTTGACGGCAAACACCACCCAGACCGCGACGACCGCGACATCGATCGGCCACTCGAGCTCTGCGTACTCCTTCGCCTGCGTGAAGCCGAGCGGCAGCGTCACCGCGGCCGACACGATGATCAGCTGCCAGCCCCAGAAGTGGATCCGCGAGAGCGCGTCGCTGAACATGCGCGCCTTGAGCAGCCGCTGCGACGAGTAGTAGACCGCAGCGAAGATCGCGTTCCCGGCAAAGGCGAAGATGACCGCGTTGGTGTGCAGCGGGCGCAGGCGCCCGAAGCTGAGCCACTC
>JBIIRG010000073.1:0-12495 GCA_044341665.1 Phycisphaerales bacterium
GAGCAGATCCAGGGCAAGGTCGACATCGGCCCGCCGGCCGACATCTACGGCCTCGGCGCGACCTTCTACCACATGGTCACCGGCCGAGTTCCCTACGAGGCCAAGACGCAGAGCGAGGTCATGCAGAAGCACCTGCGCGCCCCGCTCGTGCCGCCCGACCACCTCAATCCGCAGCTCTCCGCGGGCACGGCGCTCATGATCGAGACCATGCTCGCGAAGGACGTTCGCGACCGCTACCGCAACGCCCGCGAGCTCATCAACGACATCGACCTCGTGCTCGCAGGCAAGGACCCCGAGTTCGCCAAGCCGGCGGTCGACATCGGCGCCATCGCGACCGCCGTGCAGGCGACCGCGCAGGATCCGGTCGAGATCGTCCGCAAGAACAGCGAGAGCCCGTTCGCGAGCCCGCTCGTGCTGTCGCTCGTCGCGATTCTCGCGCTGAGCCTGATCGGCAATGTGGTGCTCGTGCTGGTGCTGCTGTCGCGATAGGCCGAGCCGTCACGCCACCTCGACCAGCACCTCGACCTCGACGGTCGCATCGAGCGGAAGCGCGTTGGTTCCGACCGCGGCGCGCGCATGGCGCCCCGCCTCGCCGAACACGGCCTGCATGAACTCGCTGGCGCCGTTGGCCACCTTGGGCTGGCCATCGAAGCGGTCGTCCGACTGCACGAACACGCCGAGGCGCACCACCCGCGTCACCTTGCCGAGGTCGCCGCCAAGCTGGTCGGCGATCACCGCGAGGGCGTTCAGGGCGCACTGCTTGGCGGCGGCCTGCGCGTCCTCGACCGACACCTTGGAGGGCACCGGACCGGTCTGCAGGAGGACGCCGTTCGACATCGGAAGCTGACCCGACACGAAGATGAGGTTTCCCGAGCGGACCGCCGGCACGTACGCCGCCACAGGCTTCGGGGCGGCGGGAAGGGTCAGACCAAGCTGGGCGAGGGCGGCGTGTGGGTTCGACATGGCGGTGCTCCGAGTGAGGCGTACGGCGTGGACGGGACGTTGCAATCTACAGAAAATGTCGCGCGCGACCTCACAGGGCATGGATGGACGCGTCCCCTTCCGTGATGAGACAGCCATGTGGGATCGCACCGGGCACCGCCTACGGCGACAAGTCCATGCAAGGAAGTACCTTCCGTACGGAATCCGTGATCCCGGCTTCGTGATGAGTGGGGGCCGGGGCGTTCCAGTTCCTCCAGGCCGTCCACGACGAACCAGACCAAACGCCGAATTCGCCGTGAACGGGAACTTGACACCCCGCCCCCTCGTATTACCCTGCGCGAGCAACACTGACGGTTGCGGCACATTCCGAGGTCGAGCCAACCTCTTTTGCAGGCTCCACTTCAAACCGTCCTTCTTTCGATTTGTCGGCCACCCGACGCTTTCCCGCCGCAACCGCCGACAATCTGAACCTGCCTGACGAAGGCGTCTGTTCCGCACTTTCCCGCGGACCTTCCTTCGCAAGCGCCCGCAACCCGGGAAGCACTTGACTGCCAGTTGGATGGCGTCTTCCCGAGGTTCCCGAAAGAGGAGTTCCTTCCTCCCGCACCTCGCATCGAGGTCCCCTGATCTGGGGTTTCGGGCTCGGCTTCCGCCACGGTTTCGGCCGTTCGGACTTGCCGGCTGTTTCGTGCGCCCCGCGATTGGACTTCGGATCCACACGCACCGTCAGCACGAGCCTCATCCTGCCGTTTATCGGCGCGCGTTCTTCAGCGCCGTTTCATTCACCCGGCCTCCACCACTTCGGTGGGCGCCATTCAACCCGGAAGTCCGCAGACACGGCTTCCCATGTCAGGAGATCGACACCATGAAGCGCAAGCACAACGGCTTCACCCTCGTCGAGATTCTCGTCGTGATCTCGATCATCGCGATCCTTCTCGGCCTGCTCCTTCCTGCGCTGAGCAAGTCGCAGCGCGCCACCAAGTCGACGGCCGACCAGGCCAACGTCAAGAAGATGTGGGAGTCGCTCAACACCTACGCCAACGGTGCGAACGGCCGCTTCCCGCTGCCCGGTCTCATCCGCCGCAAGCAGGTTCCGGGCGTCGGCGCCAACGGCGCAGCTGCCTACGTCCCCGGACAGGGCGAAGAGGATCTGCAGTGGAACAACACGGCGAACCTCTACTCGTCGATGATCGCCGCGGACTTCCTCGACACCACCGTGCTGATCTCGCCCACCGAGGTCAACCCGGTCGTCAAGAAGTACGAGAACTACAACTACAACAACTACCAGCCGTCGGCGACCAACCCGACCTTCTGGGACGCGGGCTTCCTGGCCAACATCTTCCGCGCCGATGACGGCCAGGCCACCTCGGCTTGCCACGTCTCCTACGCGCACTGCGCCCTCCACGGCGAGCGCAAGAACAGCATCTGGCGCCAGAGCGTGCTCAACCCGGCGCAGCGCTGCCACGTCGGTAACCGCGGCACCTTCAAGGGCGCCTTCAGCGGCAACAACTACGCCAAGAGCTACACCCTGCTCTTCCACGTGCCCGACCAGACCTGGGAAGGCGCCGTGGTGTACGCCGACGGCCACGTGAACCTCGAGCTCAGCGTGTTCCCCGACAACGTGCAGTACGAGTGCGGCAGCATCAACCTGAAGAAGGACAACCTCTACGCGTTCCAGGAGTTCGCGACCTGCGCAGCCGGTGGCTCGACGGGCGGCGACAACTGGATGTGCATGGCGATCGGCGCCCCCAACGCGTCGACCTACGCCGAGGCACCCGAGAAGCTCACCGACGGCACCAACCCGACGTGATCCGCATCGTGCTCGGCGGCATGATTTCCGCCTGAAAGCACCTGTGGCTGCGGGTCTCGCCTGGAGACCCGCGGTCACGGGGACCAACGCAAGACGCTCATTCATCCTCCACTCATTCGGAGTCTCATCATCATGAAGAATCTCAGCAACAAGATCCGCTCGGCGAAGGGCTTCACCCTGATCGAGCTGCTGGTCGTCATGGCCATCATCGGCGTTCTCCTCGGCATCCTCCTGCCCCAGCTCGGCTCGGCCCGTAGCAAGACCAAGACGGTCGTCGAGGGCATCCAGCTCCGCGCCCTCTACAGCGGTCTCAGCAGCCTCGCGGTCACCGACCGCGCGAAGAACCGCTTCCCGATCCCGGGCCTGATCGACAAGATCGGCAACACCCCGGGCGGCGGCGACGACCTCGAGGACCGGGTCCTCAACAGCCACGCGAACATGTGGTCGGTGTGCATCGCGAACAACGCGTTCGCGGCGACCGACCTCATCAGCCCGCAGGAGACCAGCTCGCAGGTCTTCGTCATGTCGCAGTACAACTACGACCTCGTCCAGCCGACCGCTGCCAACGACCAGTACTGGGATCCGAACTTCAAGGCGGACCTCAACACCGGCTCGAACGTCAGCTTCGGAGCGATCCTGCTCGACAAGGGCCGCAAGAACCAGTGGCGCCAGGCTCCCCGTGATCCGGCCGCGTGGGTCCAGATCGGCAACCGCGGCGTCAAGGACGGCAACTACAACAACGGCACCGGCCAGTTCGACTACAAGAACTCCAAGACCCTCGGCACCAACAACACCCCGAAGGTCTGGGACGGCTGGTTCGTGTACGGCGACGGCCACACCTACTTCGCCGACAACTTCACCCCCGAAGGCGTGAAGAAGATCGGCTCGGGCTCGACCGCGGTCGCGGACAACGTCTTTAAGGAAGACGCTGCTGCGAACGGCAACGACATCTGGCTGACCATGTGCTCGACGGTGACCGGCAGCGGCTCGACGCTGACCTTCACCGTCACGTGGGACTGATCCCAGTCGCTCGTCACACTGCAATCTCAACCGCGGCCGGTTCGCCGGCCGCGGTTGTTTTTCGCCTGTGTTGCGCGGGCGACGTCCGCATAGGATGCGTCCCATGGTCGGTGTCCACGGCGAAGACTGGAACACGGGGCGGCGTCTTCTGGCGTGGGTTGCCTGCGCGCTGGTGGCATGCTGGAGTGCTGCCGCGCTGACGCGGCCGGCCTGCGGCGCGCCGGCGCTTGTGCTCGGCCAGCAGGCTGCCTCGGTACCCGCCGAACGCAAGGCGCCAAAGGTCGCGATCCTTCCGGTGACGGGCGGCATCGACGATGTCACCCTCTGGTCGCTTGAGCGCCGGCTCCGGGCCGCGCAGGAGGCTGGCGCCGATGCGGTTGTGCTCGAGCTCGACACGCCTGGCGGCGAAGTGGGCGCCATGCTCGACATCTGCCTGCGCATCAAGAGCGACGCACCCGCGAACACCGTCGCGTGGGTGCGGCCCAAGGCCTTCAGCGCGGGCACGTTCATCGCGCTGTCATGCCGTGAGCTGATCGTGGCGCCAGGAGCGGTCTTCGGCGATGCGGCGCCGATCGCGGCAGTCCCCGGGATGGGCGTGGTCCCGCTGCCTGCAGCGGAGCGCGCCAAGCAGGAGTCGCCCCTTCTCGACGAACTCGATGCGGCGGCGGCGCGGCGCGGGGAGGATCCTCGGCTGCTCGAGGCGTTCGTGGCCGTCGAGCGCGAGCTCTGGCTCGTCGAGCGCACCTCCGACGGCGCGAGGCGCTTTGCGGACCGCGCCGACCTCGAGTTCCTTGGGATCGATCCCACGCAGTTACCCGCGAAGCCCACCGACAGCGCGGGCGCCCCTCCACGAACGCCCGCCGAACTGCCATTCTCCTCCGACGACCGCGGCGCGTGGACGCTCGTCGAGGTGGTCGACCAGTCGAACCGCCTGCTCGTCGTGCAAAGCGACGAGGCGATGCGCTGGGGCCTCGCGGCGGCGGTCGTGAAGGACGACAGCGAGCTGCAGGCGTTCTTCCTTGCCGACGCGCTGGTGCGCTACCCCGAGCACTGGAGCGAGGCGATCGTGCGGTTCCTTGTCTCGTGGCCCGTCCGCATCCTGCTCATCGGGGTGTTCATCGTCGCGCTCATCTTCGAGGCGCTGCACCCCGGCATCGGGCTCGCAGGCGGCATTGCCGCGTGCGCGCTGCTCCTCCTCGTCGGCGCACCGGGACTGCTCGGACTCGCGGAGTGGTGGGAGATCCTGCTCGTCCTCGCGGGCATCGCGCTCATCGGCGTCGAGATCCTGCTTATGCCGGGAACGATCGTCGTGGGACTCGCGGGCGCGCTCTGCGTGCTCGTCGGGCTCATCGCGAGCTTCACAGGCACCGACCCCACCAGCGCCACCGAGCGCTCGGCGCTGCTCACCGCCTCGACCACGACGATCGCCGGCATCGTGCTCGGTGCGATCCTCACGTGGTTCGCGTCGCGCTGGTTCCGCGAGACGTGGGTGTTCAAGCGCGCGGTGCTCTCGGCGTCGGTGGCCGATCCGCACAGCCCGCCGCCGCGCGGCGAGCCCGCGCTTCCGTCCGCTGGCAAACGAGGCGTCGCCGACAGCGACCTGCGCCCGTCCGGCCGTGCGCGTTTCGGCGACGATGTCTTCGACGCGCAGTCGACGGGCGCCTACATCCACCGCGGCGACGTCGTCGTCGTCGTCGGCCGCTCGGGCTCGACGCTGGTGGTCGAGTCTGCGGAGAGCGAAGGAGCAACGCACGCATGAGCGGCGAGGAATCATCGGGAGCCCTGATCGCATCGATCCTGCTCGGCGCTGGCGCGTTCGGCATCTTCGTGCTCGAGCTCTTCCTTCCGACGGGCGGACTGCTCGCGGTCCTCTGCGTCCTCTCGGCGATCTCCTCGGTCGTGCTCGGGTTCATGCATCACCCGACGCTCGGGATGTCGCTGCTTGCGCTGTATGCGGTCGCCGCTCCGTTCATGCTCGTCTTCGGACTGCGCATGGCCGCGAAGTCGCCGATGGGGCGCCGCATGGTGCTCTCGGCCGAGGACCCTTCGCGCGCAGGATCGGGAATCCCCGACACCGCCGTCGCGCTGCCCGCGGTCGGCGCGACCGGCGAGGCGATCACCCCGCTTCGCCCCGCCGGGTTCGTGCGCATCGATGGACGCCGCCTCGACGCGACTGCGGAGGGCGACCTCATCGACGCAGGCACCGCGATCGAGGTGATTTCCGTGCGCGAGGGGCTGGTACGCGTCCGTCCCCGACGCGCGCAAGCCTGATACCCTGCGGGCTCTTTCGGAGGAAGACCCATGAACACACTGATCGCGCAAGCCACAGGAATTGATCCCGGGGATTGGGTCCTCTACATCTTCCTCGGCGTCATCGGCCTCATCGGCCTCTTCATCTTCTTCGTGATGCTCGGCGTCCTGAAGCTGTACGTCCAGGCGCTGTTCAGCGACGCGAAGGTCGCCATGCTCGACCTCATCATGATGCGCCTCCGCAAGGTGCCGCCCGAGGTCGTGGTCCTCAACCGCATCTCGGCCAAGAAGGCCGGCCTCGACATCCCGACCGACCTCATGGAGGCCCACTACCTCGCCCGCGGCAACATCAGCCGCGTCGTCGCGGCGATGATCGCCGCCGACAAGGCGGGCATCGAGCTCCCGTGGAACCGCGCCACCGCGATCGACCTTGCGGGCCGCGACATCCTCGACGCCGTGCAGACCTCGGTGAACCCGAAGGTCATCGATGTCCCGAGCGTCCAGTCGGGCAAGACGACGATCGACGCGGTCGCGAAGGACGGCATCCAGCTGCGCGCGAAGGCGCGCGTGACCGTGCGCACCGCGATCTCGCGGCTCGTCGGCGGCGCGACCGAGGAGACCATCATCGCCCGCGTCGGCGAGGGCATCGTCTCGACCATCGGTTCGGCCGAGGACCACAAGAGCGTGCTCGAGAACCCCGACCGCATCTCCAAGACCGTGCTCGCCAAGGGCCTCGACTCGGGCACCGCGTTCGAGATCCTCTCCATCGACATCGCCGACATCGATGTCGGCGAGAACATCGGCGCGCAGCTCCAGGCCACGCAGGCCGAGGCCGACACCAAGCGCTTCCAGGCGCAGGCCGAGCAGCGCCGCGCGCTCGCCGTCGCGCAGGAGGCCGAGTACCAGGCCGAGGCGCAGAAGAACCGTGCGCTCGTCGTCCTCGCCGAGAGCGAGGTGCCGAAGGCGATCGCCGAGAGCCTGCGCACCGGCAAGCTCGGGCTCATGGACTACTACCGCATGCAGAACATGCAGGCCGACACGCAGATGCGCGGCGCCATCGGCGGCGGTCCGGCGCAGGCGTAACCGCGGATGCCGACGCTCTTCGTCGTCATGCCCGTCTACAACGAGCCCGTCACGCTGCGGGCGTCGGTGGCGCGGGTGCGCGTGGCGCAGCTCGGCGAGCGCTGGCGTACGCAGATCGTGCTCGTCGAGGATGGCTCGAGCGACGCGACGCCCGAGACGGTGCGCGCGCTTGAAGCAGAAGGTGCGGCGACCGTACTCTTCCACCCGAGGAACCGGGGCAAGGGCGCCGCGATCCGCACGGGCTTCGCCCACGCGCTGTCGCTCGCACGCGACGACGACGCCGTCATCATCCAGGATGCCGACCTCGAGTACGACCCCGCCGACTTCGCGGGGCTGCTCACGCCCGTCGCGCGCGGCGAGGCCGACGTCGTGCTCGGCAACCGCTGGGCGGTGGCGCCGAAGGGCCTCAAGCGGCTCGCGCACCGCATGCTCAACGGCTTCCTCACCCTCTCGAGCAACGTCATGACGGGCCTCCGCGTGAGCGACATGGAGTGCTGCCTCAAGCTCTTCTCGGTGCCCGCGCTGCGCCGGATCGTCGGCGAGCTCGACGAGGAGCGCTTCGGCATCGAGCCGCAGATCGTCGCCGCGTGCGCGCGCCACCGCCTGCGCGTGGCCGAGGCGCCCTGCTCGTACGCGCCGCGCTCGTTCGAGGAAGGCAAGAAGATCCGCATGAAGGATGGCCTGCGCGTGTTCGTCGTGCTCTGGCGAGAACGATGGCGGAAGGTGCCCGCGTGAGCGCGCCGGCGCCGGCGCGTCCAAGCCGTCCACGAGTCGCCTTGCAGGTGGCCGGATTTGCGGTCGGCTGCACGCTCGTGGGCTGGTGCGCGGAACGCGCCTTTTCCCTCGGTGGCGACGGGCTCGCGAAGTTGCGCGAGGCCGACCCGGCCCTCGTGGCCACGCTGCTCGGGTCGACGCTCGTCTCGATCGTGTGCTCGGGCTACACGTTCCTTGCGATGGCGCGTCCACTGCGGCGTTTCAGCGCCGTCGAGATGCAGGCCGTGAATCTCATGGCCTCGCTCTTCAACTACGCGCCGGTCCGGCTTGGGCTCTGGTTTCGATTCTTGTTCCACTGGCGCGTCGATCGGATGAACCCGACCGACATCGGCGCGTGGATCGCAGGCGTCGCGATCGTCACGCTCGGCGCGCTCGGTTCGGCGCTTGCTGCGGGACTGCTGCAGATCCCGCTCGGGCGAGCCGCGCCGAGCCTCGATTGGATGTGGTTCGCGATCTACGGCGCGTGTCTCACGGCCGGCGCAGCACTGACCCTGTGGATCGGACGCCACTCGCCGCTGCGGCGCTTCCTGAAGGGCGGCGAGCGCGTCCTTGCGAGCCCGAGGGCCCTTGCCGAGAGCCTCGCATTCCGCACCGTCGATCTCTCGATGTGGACGCTTCGCATGTGGGCAGCGGCCAAGATCGTGGGCGTCTCGCTCGGTCCCGCGCAGGCCGCACTGCTTGCCGCGGTCGCGATCCTCGGCGCGGGCAACCCGCTCGGCCGAATCGGCTGGCGCGAGGCGCTGGTCGCATTTGTCGCGCCTCTCGTGATCGGCGGCGGGGCGACGAGCGAAGAGCTCAACGCCCTCACGTCGCAGATGGCGCTCCTCGAGAGCGCCAGTGAAGCGATCCTAACCATCCCGCTCGGCGTGCTGGGCGCAGCCTGGTGCCTTCGCGCGATGCGGCGCGTACCCTCTGTGGCGCAGGCAACCCCGTGAACGTCGCGCTTCCCATCCTCATGCTCCCTGTGGCGACGCAGCGCTACAGCTGCCACGGATGCGGCAACTGCTGCCGCGACTTCACCGTGCAGCTCCGCGAGGCCGATCTCGCCAAGCTCCGCGAGCAGAGGTGGGAGGAGAAGCTGGGGGCGCCCGTCACCACCGAGTTCCGCGGCACGACCTACCTCCGGCAGCGCGACGACGGTGCCTGCATCTTCCTCCTGGACGACGGCCTCTGCCGCATCCACAAGGAGTTCGGATTCGCCGAGAAGCCGATCGCCTGCCAGCTCTTTCCGTTCGTGCTGGTTCCCGACGATGTGCGCACGCATGTGGGCATCTCGTTTGCCTGCCAGAGCGTGCGCGAGAACAAGGGCGCCGAGCTCCGCAGCCACCTGCAGGAGGTCGACCGGATGAGCCGCGGCGTGCCCGAGACGCGCCTGGCCACCTACAGCGCCATGCTGTCCGACGCTCTCGCCGCCAAGGAAGGCGAGTTGGATGCGCTCCGCGTCATGCTCGATCGCTTTCTCGCGCGCGAGGATGTCGTGCTGCGCGACCGATTCGATGGGCTCGCGTGGGTGGCGGCGAGCCTCGGCCGTGCGAAGCTCGCGGAGGTTCGTGCCAAGCGCTTCGCCGAGCTCGTGACCGTGCTGGTGGCGGCGCTCCCGGGAGAACTCGAGCATCTCCCGCTCGAAGGAGCGCTACCCAAGCAGATGCGGCTGCTGCGTCAGGCTGTCTACGCGCGGCTCGAGGACGTACAGGTCAACCAGGCCAAGGCGAAGGGGCGCTGGCGCACGGTGATCGGCCAGCTTCTGGCAAGCCGGGGCTTCACGCGCGGCAAAGGCCGAGTGCCTGCGGTGGCGCGCGGTCTTCTGTCCGGCTGCGACTTCGCGGCGATCGCATCGATTCCCACGCTTTCCGAGAGTCCCGACCGCGATGCCATCGATCAGCTCCTCGCGCGCTACGCACGCGCCACGCTGCTCGGCAACCGTGGATGGGGCGCGGGCTACTACGGCTGGCCCGCGGTGCGTGGACTTCAGGCGCTTGTGCTCAACATCGCCTGCACGGCGTGGCTCGCGCGCGCACTTGCGGCCAAGCGCGGACATGCCCACGCGACCATCGAAGACGTGCGCGATGCACTCGGCCGAATCGACCGCCACGCAGGGCGCGCGCCGTGGCTCGGGTCGGTGGGTGAGCGGCTGCGACTCGAGTTCTTCCGGCTCGACGACGGGCTCCGCCGCATCACCCGCGAGAGCATCTAGCCCACGCGGTGCCAGCGTGGTGCCTGGCACCTCCCCCGCACCTCCCCGCCCTGCCAGGCAGCAACCTGTCACCGCTCACGACAAGTCCAAACCAAACCCATGCCATGCCCATCCACCGCGCGCTCCTGCCGGCGGACTCCCGGTTCCGTGGCACCCGGCACGTGCCAGCTCCACCAGTGAGGTTCGCGGGAGGTGTCAGGCAGGTGCCAGGCACCGGATGAGCGTGCGCAGCGCGTTGCCGCGATGGCTGCGCGCGTTCTTCTCCGCGCTCGACAACTCCGCGCTCGTGCGTCCGTCGGCCAGGACGAGCAGTGGGTCGTAGCCAAACCCGTTCGACCCACGCAGTCCCTCGCCGATCCATCCATCGAACGTTCCGCGCGCCTCCGCCGCGATCGACCCGTCGGGCCGCGCCACGCACAGCACGCAGACGAACCGCGCCGTCCGACGCGCGTGCGGAACGCCATCGAGCGCACGCAACAGCTTGGCGTTGTTCGCTGCATCGCGCTCCGCGCGCGTGGCACCAACGCCCGCGTACCGCGCGCTGTGCACGCCCGGCGCCCCACCGAGCGCATCGACCTCCAGTCCCGAATCATCGGCCAGCACCGTCGCGCCGAGCGCGCGCGCATACGCGATGGCCTTGATGCGCGCGTTCTCCTCGAACGTCGCCCCGTTCTCCTCCGGCTCGGGAATCCCCACGCCCTCTATCGGGACGCATGCGATGCCGATCTGTCCGAGAACGGCGGCGATCTCCTCGACCTTGTGAGGATTCGATGTGGCGATGACGAGTTTCTGCATGCTGGCGGTTCCTCTCTTGCCTCGGCCCTCGCCGAGGTCAACATGGCATGGAGGTTATTGCATGCGAACGAACTCAGTGATCGGCTTCCTGGCCTGCGGTCTCGTCCTTGCCTGCGCGGACTTCGCGCGCGCCGACCTGGTGTCCGTCACGGCCACACGCGACGCCACCATCTACGAGTCGGACGATGGCGCATCCGCCAACGGCGCGGGACGCTACCTCTTCGCCGGCCGCACCAACCAGAATCTCGCCCGTCGCAGCCTGCTCTACTTCGACTTGAACGGCCTCCTCCCGTCGGGCGCCGAGGTCACGTCCGTCCGCCTGCACCTCAATCTCGTGCAGGCGAATCCCGTCGGCCTCGCCTGGAACGTCTCACTCCACCGCGCGCTTTCGCCGTGGACCACAGGCGCCACCAATCCGCCCGACTCCGAAGGCCAAGGCGCGCCGACGCTCGCCGGCGACTGCACCTGGATCCACTCCAGCGCCAACGGCAGCGGTGGAGGCGTTGCGTGGAGCACCGCGGGCGGCGACTTCCGCGCACAAGCAAGCGCGTCGATCGCAACGCAGGCCCTCGGGCTCTACACGCTGACCTCCGCGCAGCTGCTCGCAGACGTGCGTGAATTCACGAACACGCCCGCCGCGAACCTCGGCTGGTTCCTGCTCGGCGATGAATCGTCCGCGGGCACCGCGCGCCGCTTCGACAGCGCCGACGGCGTGGCGGAAGGCGGCATCGCTCCGCGGCTCGAGATCGAGTTCACCGTCGTGCCTGCGCCAGCAGCGCTCGCGCTCCTCCCGCTCGCCGGACTCGCGCGACGTGCACGGCGGCGCCGCTGATCGGTCAGGTCTGGAGCACGCCCGTCCGGTACACGCCGCTCGGCTGCATCGGCGCCTGCGCCGCCACCGCAAGCGCCAGTGCGAGTTCCTCGCGCGTCTCCTTCGGATCGATGATGCGGTCCACCCAGCCGCGGCTCGCCGCGTAGCGGATGTCCTGCTGCTCGTTGTAGCTCGCGGTGATCGCGGCAAGCAGCTGCTTGCGCACCTCCTCGTCGACCTTCTCGCCCTTGCGCTCGCGCGCGGCGAGGTCGATCGAGAGCAGCGTGCCCGCCGCCTGGGCCGCACCCATCACGGCGAACCGCGCCCCGGGCCATGCGAGCGTCAGCAGCGGATCGAACGCGCGCCCGCACATCGCGTAGTTGCCCGCGCCGTAGCTGCCGCCGACGACCAGCGAGATCTTCGGCACCACGCAGTTCGACATCGCGTTCACCATCTTCGCGCCCGAGCGGATGATGCCGCCCTGCTCGCTGTCGCGGCCGACCATGAAGCCCGTCGTGTCGGTCACGAACACGATCGGCAGCCCCTTCTGGTTGCAGTCCATGATGAAGCGCGCGCTCTTGTCGGCGCTGTCGTCGTAGATCACGGCGGGCATGTTGGTCGCGCTCGACGGGCCCGCCTTGCCGCCCGGCATCTTGCGCTGGGTGAGCTTCTTCTGGTTCGCCACGATTCCGCAAGGAAATCCCGCGATCCGCGCGTACCCGCACACGAGCGAACGCCCGTACTCGGCGCGGTACTCGTCGAAGCTGTCCGCATCGACGAAGCACGAGAGCAACTCCACCATGTCGTACTGCGCGC
>JBIIRG010000074.1:0-12494 GCA_044341665.1 Phycisphaerales bacterium
CCTCTGACCACTTCGGTGCCTGGCACGTGCCAGTCAGTGCACGTCAGTGCACGGCAGCTGCCGATGCTCGGCGAGGAACAGCCCGCAGCGCAGCCGCGACGGCACAGTGCTCCCATCGGAAACCCCGCTCTGGGGATGGGATACGGAGGCCATGATGCGGGAACTGGCACGTGCCAATCAGTGCACGTGAGTGCACGGCATGTGCCAGTCACCGTTTTTGAGAGGGAACGGCGAGTCGTGCGCTTTCCGTTGTCCCCCTCGTCGCGCCTTCCGATAGCATCGCAAACGCACCATGGCCACCCTCGCCCCGACGCCGATCGCCCATCCCGCTTCCGTGCCGCACCCGTCCAACGCCTCCGCCTACTGGGAGACCGCCTCGCCCGCGGAGAAGATCCCCACCCGCGTGATCGAGCGCGCCAAGGATGTCAGCGCGACCGTCGCGCGCGAGATCGCCGAGCTCATCCGTGCGAAGGCGCGCGCCGGCGAGAAGTGCGTGCTCGGCCTCGCCACCGGCTCCACGCCGACCGGCGTCTACGACGAGCTCGTCCGCCTCCACAAGGAGGAGGGACTCTCGTTCCGCAACGTCGTCACCTTCAACCTCGACGAGTACTGGCCCATGCAGCCGCACGAGCTGCAGAGCTACCACCGCTTCATGCGGGAGCACCTCTTCGACCGCATCGACATCGACCCGAAGCACACGCACATCCCCGACGGGACGTGCAGCGAGGACGACGTCCGCGCCATGTGCGAGCGCTATGAGCGCGAGATCAAGGCCGCAGGCGGCATCGACCTCCAGATCCTCGGCATCGGCCGCACCGGCCACATCGGCTTCAACGAGCCCGGCTCAGGCCGCTCCAGCCGCACGCGCCTCATCACGCTCGACCGCGTGACCCGCAAGGACGCCGCGAGCGACTTCTTCGGCGAGGAGAACGTGCCCACCCGCGCCGTCACCATGGGCGTCGGCACGATCCTCGAGGCGAAGCGCGTCGTCATGATCGCGTTCGGCGAGGGCAAGGCGCCCGTCGTCGCGCGCGCGATCGAGGGCGCGATCACCAACTCGATCGCCGCGAGCTTCCTCCAGGAGCACGCGAACGCGCAGGTCTACCTCGACCTCGCCGCCGCCGCCGAGCTCGAGCGCTGCAAGGCGCCTTGGTGCAGCGCGAACCACGACCTCGAGTGGACCGACGCCCTCGCGCGCAAGGCCGTGATCTGGCTCGCGCGCACGACCAAGAAGGCGATCCTCAAGCTCACCGCCGAGGACTACAACGAGCACCACCTGCAGGACCTCCTCGCGGGCCGCGGCAAGGCGTACGACCTCAACATCTCCGTCTTCCGCGACCTGCAGCGCTCGATCACCGGCTGGCCCGGTGGCAAGCCCGCCGAGCGCAAGCAGGCCGGCGACATCAACCGCCCCGGCGACGACATCTTCCCGAAGCGCGTGCTCATCTTCTCGCCGCACCCGGACGACGACGTGATCTCGATGGGCGGCACCTTCATCCGCCTCGTCGACCAGGGCCATGAGGTCCACGTCGCGTACCAGACCTCGGGCAACATCGCGGTGTTCGACGCCGAGGCGCTGCGCTTCCTCGACTTCGCGAGCGAGTTCAACGGCATGTTCGGCTTCGAGGGCGCCAAGACCGAGCGGATGGAGCACGACATCGCGCGCAAGCTCAAGGCCAAGCGCCCCGGCGAGGTCGACCCGCCCGAGCTGCAGAAGCTCAAGGGCCTCATCCGCCGCGGCGAGGCGAAGGCGGCGGGCATCTACTGCGGCGTACCCGAGGAGCGCCTGCATTTCCTCGACATGCCGTTCTACGAGACGGGCCGCGTCCGCAAGAAGCCGCTCGGCACCGAGGACATCGAGATCGTCAAGGCGCTCCTCCGCAGCGTGAAGCCGCACCAGGTCTACGCCGCGGGCGACCTCAGCGATCCGCACGGCACGCACCGCGTGTGCCTCTCCGCGATCTTCCGCGCGCTCAAGGAGTGCGCGGGCGACGAGTGGGCGAAGAACAGCACCACCTGGCTCTACCGCGGCGCGTGGCAGGAATGGGATGTCGAGCAGACCGAGATGGCCGTGCCGCTCTCACCCGACGAGGTCGCGCGCAAGCGCACCGCGATCTTCAAGCACCAGTCGCAGAAGGACCGCGCGCTCTTCCCGGGCGCCGACGAGCGCGAGTTCTGGGAGCGCGCCGAGCAGCGCAACGCGGCCACCGCGAAGATCTACGACGCGCTCGGTCTCGCCGAGTACCAGGCGATCGAGGCGTTCGTGCGCTGGGACGGCCGGCCGCTCGATTGATCGATGCCCGAGTTGGCCGAGGACGCCCGCATGATCATCGCGACGACCATCCTCAGCGCGCTCGCGATGCATGCCGAGGTCGGCTTCCTGAAGAAGACGCTCTCCAAGGACTTCGTCGCCGAAGGCTGCTGCGTCGCCGACTTCAACCGCGACGGCCATCGCGACGTGTGCGCGGGCCGTTTCATCTGGCTGGGCCCCGACCTCGCGACGCGCCTGGCGTACACGGCGGAGCGGGTCAATACCGACGGCCCATCGAAGACGCCGTACCGCGCCGACACCGGATACTCCGACTATTTCCTGCAGTTTCCGCATGATTTCAATGGCGACGGCTGGAGCGACATCCTCGTGTACGGCCTGCCGGGAACGCCCGCGTCGGTGTTCGTCAACCCTGGCACCGACGACGGTCGCACGAACGACTGGACGCGTCACGACATCTTCGCCGAGGCGGATGGCGAGTCGCCCGATCTCGTCGATGTGACGGGCGATGGCCGGCCCGAGCTCCTCTGCCACACGGGCGGGCGGTTCGGCTTCGCGGAGATCGACTGGACCAACCCGCTCGCCCCGGCGCGTTTCCGCGCGATCTCGGCGAAGTCGCCGGAAGGCGCCGCGGCGATCCACCGCTACACGCACGGCTACGGCGCGGGAGATGTCAACGGAGACGGGCGCATCGACATCCTCACGAACACCGGCTGGTTCGAGCAGCCTGCCGACCGTTCCGCCGACGAGCCTTGGCGCCATCATCCGGTCAACTTCGGCGACGGCGGCGCGCAGATGTACGCCTACGACATCAACGGCGACGGCCGCTGCGACGTCGCAACGAGCATCAAGGCGCATTCCTACGGTTTGTCGTGGTTCGAGCACAACGCAGACGGCTCGTTCACCGAGCGCGTCATCCTCGGCCGCACCGCAGCCGACAACGCGAACGGCGCGGGGTTCAGCCAGATCCACGCGCTGCGCATCGCGGATGTCAACCGCGACGGCCTCCCCGACATCGTCACGGGCAAGCGCCGCTGGGCGCATGGACCGATGGGCGACGACGAGCCGATGGCGCCGCCCATGCTCGCGTGGTTCGAACTCGTTCGCGACCCCGCCGCACCCGGCGCCGCCCGCTTCGTCAAGCATGACATCGACGCCGACAGCGGAGTCGGAACGCAGCTCTGGACCGGCCTGCTCGACCACGACAGCACGGTCGACGTCGTCGTCGGCAACAAGCACGGCGTCTTCGTCTTCACCCAGCGGTGACGGGCAGTGCACGGCACATGCCGTGCACTGGCAGGCACTCGACGGCACGTGCCGTGCACGGGCTGATCGCGTAGGCTAGGGGCATGCAGTTCAACGCCACGGATCTCGCCTTCCTGCAGTCGATGCTCGATGATCTCCGCGCGGACAGCGGCACGGTCCATGCATCGTCGGCCGACGGTGCGCTGCACCTCCGCTGCGCCATCGGCATCCCGCCCCAGGTGCTCGAGGCAGTGAAGGTGGTGCCGGTCGGCAAAGGCATGGCCGGCCTCGCCGCCGAGCGCCGCTGCGCCGTGAACTCGTGCAACCTGCAGCAGGACACGACGGGTGACGTGCGTCCCGGCGCACGCGCGACCGGTCTCGCGGGCAGCGTCGCGGTGCCCGTGCTGTCCGCCGATGGGCGCGTGCTCGGCGTGGTCGGCGTGGCGACGCGTGCCGAGCGCACCTTCACGCCCGACGACGAGCGCACGATCGCGGCGCGCGCCGGCGCATTCTTCGCGTAGCCGCTACTCGTCGCGTAGCCGCTACTCGTCGAGCATCACGAGCTCGGGTCTTCGCCCCTTGCCTGAGCGCAGCTCGAACCGCTGCGCGATGTACCGCATCTCTCCGCCCATGATCGCGGCGCCGAACTCGGGTTCGGGCGTGTACCGCACCACGACCACCTGGTCATCGATCGACTCGCCGTCGCGCACGCCGATCGGAAGCGAGATCCGCGACTCCTGCGAGCTTCCCGCAGCAGGCACGCATACACGGACCACGGGCGCGACGAGCACGCCCTCGACCAGCAGCTCCAGTCGCCCGCAGAGCGGCGGCATGCCCGCCGGCTCGCCCGACCCGACGACCATCGGCCGGAGACGGAACTCCCGCGGTACACGACTGCCCGTCGGGAGCGCGGTGTGGCTCAGCAGGCTCGCGGCGTAGTCGCGCAGCATCGGCTCGGCCTCCTCGCGCGCGATCGGCATGGGTGTGGCGGGCGGCAGCGGGAGGGTCTCCGCTCGGACGGCGGGTGTCGCCGTCGCCGACGCGAAGTCGAGGGTGAACCGCGCCCACGCAAGGGGCGCATTCCACGCATTGTCGTTTCGCGACTCGTCGCGCAGGGAACTGCCCGTGGACGGGCTCAGCACGACTTGCAGGGGCTGGCCGAGATCGATCCCGCGCGGAACCTGCATGCCGCTTGTGTACCACCCGCCTCGATAGCGGCGGAAGGCTCCCGCGTCGCGTCGGACATCGCCCTGCCGAACCTCCACGGCGAACGCAAGGATCAACTCGCTCACCGCGTCGGGAGGCGCGCCGCGCAGTTCGAGATTCACGGAGGTCCCGATTCCCTCGCGCACGCCGAAGCGCAGCTCGCCGAACCACTTTCCGACGAGATCGATGACCTTGGGATCGGTCGCGAACTCCAGGATCGGCGGCTTTGGCGCTGCGACCATGATGGTCGTTCGCGATGAGTATGGTGCCGCACCATCGAGCCTGGCGGCATCCGCGGCCGACATCCCGGGCGAGTCGCCGAACGGATCGTTCGGCGTCACCAGCACTGCGGGCGCGAGGACGCCCGTGACCTCGACCACGTACTCGCCTGGCGGTAGATCGGCGAGCACTTCGTGCGCAAGCCCGTCGCGATCGTCGCCGAACGGACGCTCGGGTGGAGCGGGCCGCAGTTCGCGCCGGACGCCATCGGCGCCGACGGCGACCGTGCGGTCGACCACGATCGCGTGGGTCGAGTTCCGGTCGCTCGGAAGGCCGCGTCGCGCGGACTGCGGCGCGAGCAGCGGCTGGAACCGGACCGTCATCCTGCTTCCGGCCTCGACGGTGCCGACCACCTGCGCGCGCGGCGCGAGCAGCACGCGTCCTGCATCGGTCTTCGCCAGCTCGCCCGCGACCCGCATGCGAAAGTCGCCGGCCTGCTGCGTCATCCCGTCGTCGGCACGCGCCACGAAGTCGACGATCCGCTGGCGATCCCCGTTGCTCGCGAGCAGTTCCTCGGCCGCGCGCAGCGCGAGCGAATCCACTTCCTGCGTCGTGAGGGCGGCGATCACGCCGCTCGCGAGCCGTTTCGACGCGTTCGCGGCCGATGGGCCACGCTCCGAAGGATCGCGGGAGATCAGGACGACCACGGCATCGAGCAACCCTGGCGTGCCGGTTCCATCGCCCGCGCGCCGGCCATCGCGCACCCGCGACAGCAGCACCTGCTCGAAGAACTCGCGCGACGCCCCCTCGCTGCACGCGGCATGCAGGAGCGCCGCCGCCGGCGCATGTCTCGCCGCCGCGGCACGGAGCGCATCGGCCGAGCGCAGCCAGTGCTGAGCGAATCCCGCGGCGATCAGCAGCAGCACGCCCATGGCCACCATGCGAGGTCGCGCCCGTCGGACGCCCGCAAGCACCGCACCCGTCCGCGAAAGATCCGCACCGCACTCCGGACATCCGCCCGCAGCGGGATCGGCGCCACGAAGATCGTGGCCGCAGCGCGCGCACACCGGCTGCCATCCGCGTCGCGCGCCCCACAGGCCCTGTGCGATCACGGCACCCGCCGCGACGCCGCCCGCAGCGCCCGCGTAGGGCAGCGCCTGCCAGAAAAACGAGGGAATCGCGAGCGAGACGTGCCCGACCGACTCGATGAACGACATGCCTACCTCCCAGTTGCGACGGGCGCGAGCCTCACCAGCGCGTGATCGACCGGATCACCGTCGGAATAGTTGAATCCACGCAGCTCGCCGACCACGGTTCCATACGCAGCGAACTCGCCCGCATTCGGCTTTGGAATCAAGAGATAGCCTCCGGGATTCGCCTGGCACCACGCCACGATGGCGGCGCGGTTGGCGTCGCTGACCTTGTCGCCAAGCCGCTCGAGCCGGTTGCGCGTGGTCCACAGCAGCGAGTCCTCGTTGTAGCCCACGCCGCCGATGCGCGGGAAGTCGGCGTCCGACGGAAGCCTGCCCGAGTCCTTCGCCACCACGCCCACGATGCGCGGCGTGTTCCACACCCACGATGCGTTCGGAAGCCACACGCCGAACAGCGCCGTCTCGGCAAGCACCGCCGCCGGAATCGCCAGCACGAGCGCGCGCACGAACGCGCCGCGCATCGCTGCGCGCCACGCGACGCACACGATGACACAGGCCGCGAGCGTGGCGATCGACGCGAGCGCGACCATCGACCAGCCCGCCTCGGGGAGCGGAGGCCACGCATCGGCGACATCCACGCTGCGCCCCGTCAGTCGCAGCCATGCATAGAGCGCCGCGCCCGCGGTCGACAGCACCAGCCCGACCACAAGCCAGGCGTTGGCCGTGAAGCGATCGCCCGCGTTGAGTGGCTTCGGCAGCGCGCGCACGCCACCGAGCGCAAGCCGCGACACCGCGAGCGCCAGCGCCGGATACACAGGCAGCACATAGTGCGGGAACTTCGTCACGATCAGCTCGAACGCGATCCAGGTCGGCACGATCCAGAAGAAGAGGAACACCTCGGCGTCGCGTCCGCGCGCACTGCCGAAGCGCGCCCGCATGCGCGCGGCGAATCCCGTTCCCTCCGCGTGCCGCACCGCGAACGCACGCTTGATCACGCGCTCGAACCCGAGCGCCGCCAGCAGCGCGCCCGGGAAGAAGAACGCCATGAGCGTGACGATGTAGTAGCCCGGCGGTGCCGCGTGGCCCTCAGCGCCTTCCTTCGCGCGCTGCAGCACTTCCTTGTCGAAGGCCGCACGCAGCGTGTCCCAGCCGACCTCGCTTCCCGCAAGCCAGATCCACGGCAGCGCGATCGCGAGCAGCACGACGAGGCCCGTGAACGGCCGCACGCGCCACACGAACCACCAGTCGCGCCGAGCCGCGGCCACGCCGAGCACGCAGGTTCCCGCGACAAACGGCGTGATCGGGCCCTTGGCCAGCACGCCAAGCCCGACGAACACCCAGAAGAGCGCGCAGCGCGCAAGGCCCGGCACGCGCCCCGCGCGGTGATCGCGCCACATCGTCCACAGCACGCACATCGCAAGCGTCGTGGTCGCCAGCAGCACCTCGTCGGCGCGCGCCATGTGGCAGTCGGTCACGATCACGGGCGAGACCACGAGCAGGCACGCCGCAAGAAACCCGGTGTTTCCGCCGAACATCGAGCGGCCGAGCCACAGCGTCGCGAGCGCGGCGATCAGCGCCGCCAGCGCGCTCGGCAGGCGGTACATCCAGATGGCATCCTGCGACGGATCGCCGCCCGTGGCCACGAGCACCGTCGGCGCCTGGACCCAGTAGATGAGCGGCGGCTTCTTGAGCCGCAGCTCGTCGCCCACGCGCGGCACGATCCAGTCGGCGAGCGAGTCGCCCTCGGCCATCTGCCGCGATGCCTGCGCGAACCGCGGTTCGTCACGGTCGGTCACGGGAACCGCACGCATGCCCACGAGAAATGCGCACGCCGCAAGAATGCAGACCACCGTGGCGGACAGCAGCCATGAGTCACGCTTGCGAAACGCGCTCTGTGCGCACAACCGGTCGCGCCAATCCGACATGGGGCGGATGGTACCTTGGCGCGATGTACCCGATCGCCGATGCCGTGCTCCGCATGCCGACACCGTTCATCGCACTCGCCCTTCTCGGCCTGTGGGGAGGGGTCGCGTTCGTGGTGCACCGCTTCGTCGTGCCTCGGCTGTGCGGGCCCGACGGCAGGCGGCTCGGCCGGTTCGAGGCCGAGGTCACCTCGCAAATCGCGCTCGCCTTCGGCCTGCTGATCTCCTTCAACGCGATCTGGGTGTGGGAGCGCAGCGACCGCGTGCGTGAAGCGGTCATGCAGGAGGCGTCGGCGCTCGAGTTCGTGCTCGACGAGGCGGACTTCGCGGCCGACTCGCGGCCGGAGATCCGCCGCGAGCTCTACACGCTCGTCGCCGCCTACGCGCGCCACCTCTCGGACACCGAGTGGCCCGAACTCACGTGGTCGCGCGCGTCGATCGAACGCCCCGCGCCGCTGCTCGCGCTGCGTCGGTTCGCGGCAGGATGCAGCGATGAGATCCGCGCAGCGGTGAGGCGGGCCGACTCCGCCCGCGAAACGCGCGTCCGCGAGGGCCAACTGACGATGCCGCGGTCGCGGTGGTTCATCGTGTTCGCCCTCGGCATCCTCACACTCGTGTCGATCGGCTCGTTGCACGGGGATGCACCGCGGGGCCGGGTGCTGGCACTCACGCTCGTGACGCTCGCGATCTCGTTCTGCTTCGTGGTGCTCTTCGTGGCGGGGCGCCCCTTCGTCGGCGACTACGCGCTGCAGCCCGACGCCCTCCGCGCCATCGCGCAACGCGCCTCGCAGCCATGAACGCAGGCCGTCGCGGTCACTCCGCACGCACGGTCGGGCCCTCGTTTGGCGGAGGGTTGCAGTCGCTCTCCACCGCGTCGAAGCGCCGCGTGCGCGTGCCGTCCGTGCGCGCCATGGGAACGCGCACGCCAGCGCGGTCGTTCCATTCCGAGAAGGCCTCGATCACGAGCGCGCAGCGCATGTCGCGCGCCCGCTGCATGGCACGCTGCGCCACAGGCTGGCCGGTCGCCGGCTTGACGAGCCACTCGACGGTCACGCCGCGCCAGTGGACCTTGAGGATCTCGCCCGTGAGCAGCTGGCTGCCGACCCGCCACTCCGCCGCGCCGCCGCCTGCGAGCTTGACATCGGGCAGTAGGAGCACGCGCGAGAGAAAGAGCGGCTCCACCATGGCCGCACGGCGAAAGGCCGCATACTGCGATTCATCGAGCGGCTGCTCGCGCTGCACGTTCGAGCGCTTCGCGCGCGCTGCGGTGGATGCACCGTCGTCCGAACCGAAGCCCGCGATGGTCCACCAGCACTCGTCGTTCCACGCCGAGAAGCTCGTGAACAGGAGCCCGGGCGCCAGGCGCACTTCCTCGCGCACCGCGTACTCGGCGTCGCCCGACTTCTCGGTGCGCTTGGCCGACACGACGATCTCGCGCGCACACGCCGCGTCGGCACGCAGCCAGCGCCGCGCCGCCGTCGCGAGCTCGAGGCCGCGTGCGTCGCTCGGAAAGGCCTCCTCGGCGGGTTCCATGAACGCCTCGGGCGACTTCATGAACGACTCGCGGCACGCGTCGCTTGCAAAGAGATAGATGTGCTCGTCGACCACCTCGAAGCGGTTCACGCTGCCCACGCCGCTCAGCGGCCCCATGCGGCCGCATCCGCCGCCAAACGCGATGGCAAAGCGCGACGGCACCGCGTCGAAGGCGCGCTTCGACGCATCGGTTGCGAAGCGGTAGCGGTAGTTCCCGTACACGCTCTCGCGGGCCTCGGCGCCCTCGAGCTTCTCGCCCGTCCCGATCAGGATCACGGGGTCGAAGGGAAACAGCTCGCGCTCGGCAAGCGGCTGATGCGCCGGCAGCGGCGGCACGGCGACAGCGGCGCCAAGTGGCAGCGCCACGGACAACAGCGCGGTGCAGGCGACGGCAAGCGGGCTCATGGCGCCAATGCTATCGGCTGATCACGCGCCCGCCTGTGAGGCATCCACCCGTTCCGACGCGGCCGCGACCTTGGTGAAGGTGAAGCTCTTGCCCTGATAATCGACACGCACGGAATCGCCGTCGCCGATCTCACCCGCCAGGATGCGCCCTGCGAGCGCATTCTCGACGCGCTGCTGGATGACCCGCTTGAGCGGACGCGCGCCGAACTGCGGGTCGTAGCCCTCGCTTGCAAGCGCGGCGGTCGCAGCGGCCGTCACGCCCAGCGCGATGCCGCGCGCGGCGAGGCGCTTGCGCAGGTTCCCCAGCTGGATCTCCACGATGCCCGCGAGCTGCTCGCGGCCGAGCGCGTGGAAGATCACGGTCTCGTCGATGCGGTTGATGAGCTCGGGCCGCATGTGCTTCTTGAGCATGCCCTTCACGTGCGCCTCGATGAGCGATTCGTCCTCGTGACGCTCGGTCATCTCGAGGATCGCGTGCGACCCGATGTTCGAGGTCATCACCACGATCGTGTTCGAGAAGTCGACCGTGCGGCCTTGGCCGTCGGTGAGCCGCCCGTCGTCGAGCACCTGCAGCAGGATGTTGGCGACATCGGGGTGCGCCTTCTCCATCTCGTCGAACAGGACGACGCAGTAGGGGCGCCGCCGCACGGCCTCGGTGAGCTGACCGCCCTCGTCGTGCCCGACGTAGCCGGGCGGTGAGCCGATGAGCCGCGACACCGCGTGCTGCTCCATGTACTCGCTCATGTCGATGCGCACGATCGCCTCCTCGGTGTCGAAGAGGTATCCCGCGAGCGCCTTGCAGAGCTCGGTCTTTCCGACGCCGGTCGGCCCGAGGAAGAGGAACGACCCGATCGGCCGGTTCGCCTCGCCGAGTCCCGCGCGGCTGCGGCGCACCGCCTCGCTGACCGCGGTCACCGCCTCGCGCTGGCCGACCACGCGCCGCGCGAGCTCCTGCTCCATGTGCAGCAGCTTCTCGCGCTCGCTCTCGATGAGCTTCGACACGGGGATGCCCGTCCACTTCGCGACGACCTCCGCGATCTGCTCGCTGTCGACCTCCTCCTTCACCATCGCGGTGCCGTCGGCCTGGCGCGTGCGGAACGACTCCTCCGCGACCTTGAGCTTCTGCTCGAGCTCGCGCAGGTCGCCGTACTGGATGCGCGACGCGCCCTCGAAGTCGCCGCGGCGCTTGGCCTGGTCGAGCTCGGTGTTCTTGCGCTCGATGTCGCCCTTGATCGACTTGACCGCGTCGAGCTCCTTCTTCTCGAGCTCCCAGCGCGCGGTCATGCCGCGGTTCTTCTCGTTGAGCTCGGCGAGGTCCTCCTCGATCGCGCCGAGGCGCTTCTTGCTCTCGGCGTCCTTCTCGAGCTTGAGCGCCTCGCGCTCGATCTCGAGCTGCATGATGCGGCGCTTGATCTCGTCGAGCTCGGCCGGCATCGAGTCGTTCTCGATGCGCAGCCGCGACGCGGCCTCGTCGAGCAGGTCGATCGCCTTGTCGGGCAGGAAGCGGTCCGCGATGTAGCGCTGCGAGAGCGTCGCGGCCGACACCAGCGCGCCGTCCTGGATGCGCACGCCGTGGTGCGTCTCGTAGCGCCCCTTGAGGCCGCGCAGGATCGCGATCGTGTCCTCGACCGTCGGCTCACCGACGAAGACCGGCTGGAAACGCCGCTCGAACGCGGGATCCTTCTCGACATGCTTGCGGTACTCGTCGAGCGTGGTCGCGCCGATGCAGCGCAGCTCGCCGCGCGCGAGCGCCGGCTTGAGCAGCTGGCCCGCGCCCGACGAACCCTCGGACTGCCCCGCGCTCACGATCGTGTGCAGCTCGTCGATGAAGAGGATGACGCGGCCCTCGCTCGCCGCGACCTCGCGCAGGATCGACTTGAGCCGCTCCTCGAACTCGCCGCGGAACTTCGTGCCCGCGAGCAGCTGGCCGACGTCGAGCCCGATGATGCGCGCGTCGCGCATCGACTCGGGGCAGTCGCCGTTCACGATGCGGATCGCGAGCCCCTCGGCGATCGCCGTCTTGCCGACGCCGGGCTCGCCGATCAGCACGGGGTTGTTCTTCGTGCGCCGCGACAGCACCTGCATGCAGCGGCGGATCTCCTCGTCGCGGCCGATCACGGGGTCGATCTTCCCTTGCTGCGCCTTCTCGACGAGGTCGATGCCGTACTTCTTGAGCGACTCGAAGTTCGACTCCGCGTTCTGGTCGGCGATGTTCGCCACGCCCGACGCCTTGCGGATCGCCTCGACGGCCGCGAGCACGCGCTTCCGGTCGACGCCGAGCGTCGAGAGGACTTCCTTCGCGCCGCTCTTCACCTCGGCCAGCGCGAGCATGAGGTGTTCGGTCGAGGTGTAGGCGTCCTTCATCCGCTGCGCCTCGCGCTCGGCGGTCGCGAGGACCTCGCCGAGCTCGCGCGACGCGCTGTTGGCGCTCCCGCCCTGGACGCGCGGCAGGCGCCGCATCTCGGCCTCGGCGACCTCGCGCACGCGGGCGGGGTCCACGCCTGCCTTCTGCAGCAGCGACGCGGTGGCCGAGGTCTTCTCGGC
>JBIIRG010000075.1:0-12424 GCA_044341665.1 Phycisphaerales bacterium
GTCAGGCGACCGAAGCACGAGCACCCCAAGCGTCCGATCGAGGGTCTCGCCTGCACGCGCAGCGAGGTCAGCGGCCGCCGCTTCTGGGGGCTCATGGCCGCGGAGTTCGACTCGCGCGACGCGTTCTTTCGCCGCGGTTTCGTGTGGAACTGGTGCCCGCTGGCCTTCATGTCGGCGAGCGGCGCCAACATCACGCCCGACAAGCTGCCGCGCGCCGCGCAGGAGCCGCTTGAGGCCGCATGCGACCGGGCGCTGCGCCGCGTGGTCGCAACGCTCGAGCCTGCGATGGTGATCGGCGTGGGCGCATTCGCATCGGCCTGCGCAGCCCGCGCGCTCGGGGCCGATGCCCCGCCCATCGCGACCGTGCTGCATCCATCGCCCGCGAGCCCAGCGGCCAACCGCGGCTGGGACACCGCCGCGCGCGCCTCGCTGCGCGCCTGCGGTTGGCTTCCGTGACATGAGTTCCGTTCGTCAGCTCGCCGCCACGCCGTGCGCGCGGGCCGCCGCCAGGATCTGCGCGGCCGTGTCGCGCTCGTGGTCCACGCGCACGGCATTCCAGCCGCATGCACGCGCCGCGGCGCAGTTCTCCTCGATGTCGTCGAGAAAGAGGATCTCCGCCGCGCCGCACCCCGTCGTCTTCTCGAAGGCACGGTAGATCGCCTCGCCGGGCTTCTCGAGTCCGAGCAGGTGCGACGCGTGCCGGTGCTCGATCTCGCCCATCGCGGGAAGCTCGACGAGCGCCGTCCAGTGCCGGTCGTTGGTGTTGGAAAGGCACGCGGTCATCGCGCCCGCCTTGCGGATCGATCCGAGCGCCCGCGCCACGCCGGGGTACTCGCCGATCAGGATCGCGTCATGCGCGCGCGCGATCGTGTCGCGGTCGACATGGCGCGCCAGCACCCCGTGCGCCGCATCGAGCCAGGACTCCCACGAGTGCTCGCCGCGCTGGTGGCGCGCGCTCGTCTCGCGCAGCGCCTGCACCTCGGCCTCCGAGATCGCGTCGAGCAGGTAGCCGGGCACGCCCACGGCATGCAGCATCTCGCCGAGCGATCGCCGTATCCGCACGACAACTCCGCCGAGATCCACGCACACGAGCCTGACAGGGTGCCTCGAGGTCATCTGCATCGCATCCGTTTCGCGTCGCATCGCGACGGTCGTCCGCTCACGCGCTGCGCGTGCGCGCCGCATCCTTCGCGGCCTTCTGCTGCGCGCGGCGCTCCTTGAAGAACGCCCGCAGCAGCTCCACGCAGCGCGGCGCAAGCACGCCGCCGTGCATCTCCACGCGGTGATTCAGACGCGCGTCGCCGGGAATCGCGTAGAGCGTCTCGCAGGCGCCCGCCTTCGGGTCGGTCGCGCCGTACACGAGCTTCCCAAGCCGCGCGTTCACGAGCGCACCCGCGCACATCGGGCATGGCTCGAGCGTGACCGCCATCGAGCAGCCCTCGAGCCGCCACTCCCCGAGCTTCCGCCCGGCCACGCGCATCGCCACGATCTCGGCATGACCCGTCGGGTCGGCCATCGCCTCGCGGTTGTTCGCGGCCTCGCCCAGCACCTCGTCGCCGCGGTACACGACCGCCGCAATGGGCACCTCGCCCGCGAGGGCGGCTTGGCGGGCGAGTCCGATGGCGCGCTCCATCATGCGCACATCGATCTCGCTCACGCCTTCGTGTGCTGTGCGCACAAGGCGAAGGGCATTCATCATTCGTCTCCGTCTCCAGGCGATGCGCGCCAACGCAGCGGTGGCGCGCCCGTCCTTCAACGTCCCTCGGAAAGTCACTCGGTCACCCGGGCGGCGGATCACGACGATCGGCCTCCGGTGCCCTCGTCATCGTCCTTTGATCGGGGCGTGTGCCAGTCATCCGGCTCATCCTGCCACGATTGCCGCTCGGTCTGGTCGGTCTGTGACGTCTGCGAGGGCTGCGAACCGAATCCGCGGACCGAGAACACGCGACCCTCGGCCACGCGCTTGGCAGGCACCAGCAGCAGGAGCACGATGCCGAGCTCGTAGAGCAGCCAGAGCGGCACCAGCAGCAGCAGCATCGAGGTGATGTCGGGCGGCGTCACGATCGCCGCGATGATCGCCATGACGAACACCGCCCAGCGCCGCTTCTCGCGGAGCATGCGCGGATTCACGAGCCCGACCCATCCGAGCAGCAGGATCGCCACGGGCATCTGGAACGCGACGACGGATCCGGCCAGCAGCAGCAGGGTGAAGCTGATGTACTCGCTCAGACGGTACACCTGCGACACGCCGCCGAGCACCGTGAGCGGCAGCTCGAGGATGCGCAGCTGCGGCTTGGTCGACGGATCGGCGGGCGAGATCAGCTCGTTCGCCTGGTTCGCGAGCTCGATCAGGGCGTTGCTCTCGTGCTTGTGCACGGGCACGGCCACGCGCATCACCTGGTCGGGTAGCGAGATCCACGCCTGTCCCGGCAGCGGGCTCGGCGGATCCTCATCGAGCACGGGCATCGTGAAGGGTGCCGGCGTCGCATCGGCGGCGGCATCGCCCGTCGCGGCCAGCGGCTCGGGCGCGTCGAGCAGCCTCGGCTGCGCCGCGCCGAAGCTCACGAGAAAGAGCAGCGTGAACGGCAGCAGGATCCAGTAGAAGAGCGCCACCGCGCACGCGGTGAGCACCGACGACAGCGGCGTGAGGAAGTGCACGTAGCGGCGCTCGTGCACGTACAGCCCCGGCTCCACGAACTTCCACAGCTGGTAGAGCAGCCACGGCGCCGAGATCGACAGCGCGCCGATCACCGCCAGCTTCATGTCGGTGGTGATCGTCTCGGCGGGCGACAGCGCCTGGATCTGCACGGTCTGGCCGTTCGCCCGCAGCGCGTCAAAGAGCGGCGCCACCAGCAGCTCGCGGATGTACGGCGCCACGAAGAACAGCCCCACCGCCAGCGGCAACGGAACGATCAGCGCCTTGAACACGCGCCCCCGCAGCTCGTGGAGGTGCTCCCCGAAGCTCATCGAGGCGCCTTCGTGCTCTGGCTGGTCGCGCGGGGACATGAGGGGTCGAGTGTATGCGGAAGGCCCACGAGGCTTTCCTCGGGGCAAGCTGCCGCGGGTACGCTCCCACCGTGATCGACACGCATTGCCACCTGACTTTCCCCGAATACAGCGGCCGCGTCGATTCGGTCCTGGCCGACGCCCGCGCCGTCGGGGTCTCCGGGGCCATCACGATCTCCACGACCACGGACGACGCCCAGCGGGCGCTCGCACTCGCCCGTCAGCACGACGGGCTCTGGTGCAGCGCGGGCGTGCACCCGCTGTATTCGGACCGACCCGCCGACTGGGCGGCCATGCGCGCGGTCGGCCTCGACCCGAAATGCGTGGCCTGGGGGGAGCTCGGCCTCGACCGGCACTACACCGACCCGCCGCAGGAGATCCAGCGCGCGGTCCTTGCCGACCAACTCGCGCACCTCCGCGCCTGGCGGGCCGAGGATCCACGACTCGACAAGCCGGTCGTCATCCACTGCCGCGAGGCGTTCGACGAGCTGATCCCGATCCTGCGCTCGAGCGGCCTCGACCCGGCGCGCTTCGTGTTCCACTGCTTCACGGCGGGGCCCCGCGAAATGCGCCTTCTTCTCGATTTCGGCGCCTCGGTGAGCTTCACGGGGGTCGTGACCTTCCGCAACGCCAAGGACACGCGCGAGGCTGCGCGCCTTGCCCCGCCCGAGCGCGTCATGGTCGAGACCGACGCGCCGTTCCTCACCCCCGAGCCGCATCGGACGGTCCGTCCCAACGAGCCGAGGTACGTGGTCCATGTTGCCGACGCGCTTGCCGAACTGTGGGGCAGGGGGCAGGCCGAGGCGCGCGAGCTGCTCGCCGCGAACGCGATGCGCTTTTTCGGCCTCGCGCCGTGACCCCCGCACGGCCTCTAGGCGGGCGGAAGGGCCTCGGGCCGCTTAAGAGTCCTATAATAGTTGTTTTGTTGTGTGTCCGAGAACAAAGTCAGACAACTTCTTCCACGTTTGACTGGTTCCGCGGGACCATTTACGATGGCGCGATGGACTTCGTGAAATTTTGCACGAAGTCGCTGCGGTTTCACCCGGACCAAGCCGTCCGGCACACGGAGCTCTTCTCGAGATGAGCAGGTTTCTCTTCCCTCGGTGGTCGAATCTCTTGCTGCCGACCATCATCCTCGCGGCACTGACGATCCCCGTCTATGCGATCTTTTTCGTCGCCTACGGCCTGAGCCCGAAGACGCTCGAAGTGGGCTACCAGCCCGAGCAACCCGTGCCGTTCAGCCACGCGCTGCACGCGGGCGAGCTGGGCATGGACTGCCGCTACTGCCACACGTCCGTGGAGAAGGCCGCGCATGCGAGCGTGCCGCCCACGCAGACCTGCATGAACTGCCACACGCAGATCCGCCCCGAGAGCCCCAAGCTCGCCAAGGTGCGCGAGAGCTACACCACGGGCCTTCCCGTCGAGTGGACGCGCGTCCACAAGCTGCCTGAGTTCGCGTACTTCGACCACAGCGCCCACGTCAACCGCGGCGTCGGTTGCGTCGAGTGCCACGGCCGCATCGACAAGATGGAGGTCGTCTACCAGAAGTCGCCGCTCTCGATGGGCTGGTGCCTCGACTGCCACCGCAATCCCGACAGCGTGCTGCGTCCTGCGAGCGAGATCACCAATCTCGCCTTCGACGCCTCCGCCGAGCTGAGCGCCGAGGAGCGCAAGGCCCTCAAGGACAAGTTCCACATCAACCCGAGCGAAGACTGCTCGACCTGCCACCGCTGATCGCACGGCAACAGCAAGGGACACTCGATGCACGAATCACGCACTGGCTGCGACACCCAAGCGAACGACGCGAACCTGAAGTTCTCGCGTCCTGAGTTCTGGCGCAGCGCCGACGATCTCGAGAAGACGCCTGAATTCCGCGAGCTCATGGCCCGCGAGTTCGGGCCGAACGCGCAGGAGCTCGCGTCGGGCGACGAGCGCCGCACCTTCATCAAGCTCATGGGCGCCGGCTTTGCGCTCGCGGGCCTCGCTGCGTGCCGCCGCTGGCCCGACACCAAGATCGTGCCCTTCGCGCAGGGACAGGCCAACCGCACCGCGGGTGTGCCGGTCGACTACGCCACCAGCGTCGAGATCGCAGGCATCGCGTGGCCCGTGCTCGCCAAGAGCTACGACGGCCGCCCGATCAAGCTCGAGGGCAATCCCTCGCTGCCGTTCGCGACCGGCTCGAACGCCGTCATCCAGGCGCGCGTGCTCGAGCTCTACGACCCCGACCGCAGCCGCGCGCTCACCAACGCCGGCAAGGCCAGCACCTGGACCGAGTTCGCGGCGTGGTGCGGCTCGACCGCAACCGCGCTCAAGGCCTCGCAGGGCGCCGGCGTCGCCGTGCTCGTCGATGACTCGATGAGCCCCACGCTCGACGACATGAAGACGCGCTTCATGGCGGCCTACCCGAAGGCGTGGTGGGGCTCGTGGAACGCGATGTGCTCCGATGCCGCCGTCGCCGCAGCCACCGCTGCGTTCGGCTCGTCGATGATGGCCGTTCCGTCGCTCGACGCCGCCAAGGTGGTGCTCGCGCTCGACGCCGATCTTCTCGGCTGCCCGGCCACCGGCGTGGCGCACGCTCGCGCCTGGGCCAAGGGCCGCCGCATCGAGGAGAGCGATCCTTCGAAGCAGACCCAGTCGCGCATGTACGTGGCCGAGCCGTCGGTCACCGTCACGGGCATGAGCGCCGACGAGCGCTTCGCCCTGCGCCGCAGCGACGTCGCGGTGTTCGCGGCGCTCGTCGCCAAGGAGCTCGGCGTCTCGGCCGGCGACGCCCTCGCGGGCTCGTCGCGCGCGGGTGAGATCCTCGACGCGCACGGCAAGGAAGTCTTCGCGCAGCTCGTGGCCGACCTCAAGGCCGCGGGCGCAGGCGCGCTCGTGGTCGCGGGTCCGATGCAGGACGCCGCCACCATCGCGCTCGCCGCCGCCATCAACGACAAGCTCGGCGCGGTCGGCACCACGGTCACCTATGTCGCCGGTCCCGCCATGGGCGGCGCCGCGCAGCTCAAGCAGCTCGCCGACGCGCTCGCCTCGGGCGCGATCGACACCGTCGTCCTCCTCGGAGGCAATCCGTCGTACGACGCGCCCGCCGACCTCGACTTTGCCGGCAAGCTCGCCAAGGCCAAGACCTCGGTCCACCTCTCGTACTACGCCAACGAAACGAGCAAGTCGTGCACGTGGCATGTGCCCGCCGCGCACAGCCTCGAGTGCTGGGCCGACGGCCGCGCCATCGACGGATCGATCGTCGTGCAGCAGCCGCTCATCCGTCCGCTCATGGACGTCGAGCAGGGCGGCCGCAACGCGCTCGAGGTGCTCGCCTCGCTCACGGGCGACGAGCAGACCTCGAGCTACGAGATCGTCCGCCGCGCCCACATGAAGGTGAGCGGCCTCTCGGGCACCGCCTTCGAGTCGTGGTGGCGCCAGAACCTTGATCGCGGCTACGTCGAGGGCACCGCCATGAAGGCAGCGCCCGCACCCGCCGTCAACGCCTCGGGTGTCGCCGGTCTCTGCACGACCGCCGCGTCGAACCTGACCGCGAAGGACGCGCTCGAGGTCGCCTTCCTCTTCGATGGAAAGGTGGCCGACGGCCGCTTCGCCAACCTCGGTTGGCTGCAGGAGCTTCCCGACCCCGCCACCAAGATCACGTGGGACAACGCGCTGCTCATGGCTCCCGCCAGCATGCGCGCCGCGGGTCTCCGCAACGGCGACATGGTCAAGGTCACCGCCGGCAGCGCCTCGATCGAGGCCGCGGCGTGGGCGCTTCCCGGCCACGCCGAAGGCTGCGCCTCGATCGCGCTCGGCTACGGCCGCGGCGAGATCGCAGGCCGCATCGCGGCGGGCGCGGGCTTCAACGCCTACCCGCTGCGCGCGAGCACCGCGCTCGGCATGGCCAAGATCGCCGTCTCGAAGACGGGCGCCACCTACGCCTTCGCGCACACCCAGGACCACGGCGCCAGCGACGCGCTCATCGCGAACGTCCCCACCGACGGCATCCAGGAGCGCCTCCCCGCGCTCGTGCGCCAGTCGAGCCTCGCCAACTACAAGGCGCATCCCGACTTCGCGCGGCACGTGGGCCACGTGGCGCACCGCCTCTCGATGTGGGAGGAGTCGAACCTCGACGGCGCCCGCTACCGCTGGGCGATGACGATCGACCTCTCGACCTGCACCGGCTGCAGCGCCTGCGTGGTCGCCTGCCAGGCCGAGAACAACGTGCCCATCGTCGGCAAGGCGATGGTCGCGCGCGGCCGCGAGATGCACTGGATCCGCATCGACCGCTACTTCAAGGGCAAGAGCCCCGACACGCCGTCGGGCTTTGCCGTGCAGCCCATGACCTGCCTCCACTGCGAGAACGCGCCGTGCGAGCAGGTGTGCCCCGTCGCCGCCACCGTGCATGACGAGCAGGGCATCAACGTCATGGTCTACAACCGCTGCATCGGCACCCGCTACTGCAGCAACAACTGCCCCTACAAGGTCCGCCGCTTCAACTTCTTCGACTACCAGAAGCGCGTGCCCAGCCGCGAGGAAGGGTTCCTCAAGGTGCAGCCCGACTACTACAAGGGCATCCCCGACGACCACTATCCGATCACCGACAAGCCCGAGGGCTGGCTGCGCATGCAGTTCAACCCCGAGGTCACCGTGCGCTCGCGCGGCGTGATGGAGAAGTGCTCGTTCTGCATGCAGCGCATCCAGGACGCCAAGATCCGCGCCAAGAACGCGTGGGCCAAGGCGGGCGGCACCGACAGCGGCAAGGAGAGCTGGAAGATCGAGGACGGAGCCGTGGTCACCGCCTGCCAGCAGGCGTGCCCCACGCAGGCGATCGTCTTCGGCGACCTCAACGACGCCTCGAGCCGCGTGGCCAAGCTCGTCAAGAGCAAGCTCAGCTACGACCTGCTCGAGGAACTCAACACCAAGCCGCGCGTGAAGTACCTCGCGCGCGTCAAGAACCCCGCGCTCGACCATTCGCACGACGACCATGGCCACGATCACGGCCACGACCACGATCATGACCACGGTCACGATCACGCCCACTGATCCCGGAGCGCACCCATGACGACGCTCAATTCCAACACCCCCATCGTCGACAACACCGTCGACGCCCCCGGCGAGCGCGCTCCGCTTGTCCTGAACATGGACAAGTTCAGCCAGGTCACCGCCACGGTGTGCCGCGTGAGCGAGGCCGAGAAGGCCCCGACGGCGTGGTACATCGCGTTCGCGGCGGCGCTGGGCCTGCTCAGCGTGCTCGGCGCCTGCATCGGCTACCTGATCGTCACCGGCGTCGGCGTGTGGGGCCTCAACAACCCCGTCATGTGGGCCTACGACATCACGAACTTCGTGTTCTGGGTCGGCATCGGCCACGCGGGCACGCTCATCAGCGCGATCCTCTTCCTGTTCCGCCAGAAGTGGCGCACGGGCATCAACCGTTTCGCCGAGGCGATGACGATCTTCGCCGTCATCTGCGCGGGCACGTTCCCCGGCATCCACGTCGGCCGCGTGTGGTTCGCCTACTGGCTGTTCCCGATCCCGAACCAGATGGAGATGTGGCCGCAGTTCCGCTCGCCGCTCCTCTGGGACGTCTTCGCGGTGTCGACCTACTTCACCGTGTCGCTCCTCTTCTGGTACACGGGCATGGTGCCTGACCTCGCGACGCTGCGCGACCGCGCCAAGGGCAAGCTGCAGCAACTCGGCTACGGTCTGTTCGCGCTCGGCTGGCGCGGCTCGAACCGCCACTGGCACCGCTACGAGCGCGCGTACCTGCTCCTCGCGGCGCTCTCGACGCCGCTCGTCCTCTCGGTGCACTCGGTCGTGTCGTTCGACTTCGCGACCTCGCAGCTCCCCGGCTGGCACACCACGATCTTCCCGCCGTACTTCGTCGCGGGCGCGATCTTCTCCGGCTTCGCCATGGTGGTCACGCTCGCCGTGCCGGCGCGCGAGCTCTTCGGCCTCAAGGACCTCATCACGCTCCGCCACCTCGACAACATGAACAAGGTCATCCTGGTGACCGGTTGCATGGTCGGCTACGCCTACTCGATGGAGTTCTTCATCGCGTGGTACTCGGGCGCGATGTACGAGAAGTTCGCCTTCATCAACCGCGCCTTCGGCCAGTACTGGTGGGCCTACTGGATCATGGTCAGCTGCAACGTGATCACGCCGCAGCTCTTCTGGTTCAAGAAGATCCGCACCAGCATCCCGATCATGTTCGTCCTGTCGCTCTTCGTGAACGTCGGCATGTGGTTCGAGCGCTTCGTGATCATCGTCACCAGCCTCGCCAACGACTTCCTGCCGAGCTCGTGGGACCTGTTCACCCCGACCTGGGTCGACATCGGCACCATGGTCGGCGCGTTCGGCCTCTTCTTCACGCTCTTCCTCCTCTTCTGCCGCTACCTCCCCATGATCGCGATGGCGGAAGTCAAGACGGTCATGCCGCAGGCCGACCCCCACGGCGCGGGCGCCGGCAAGCACGGCCACGCGCACGGTCACGACCACCACTGATCCGCTCCCCCCAAGGTTGACCAACATGGCGACGATCGTCACCAATCCCACCGACAGCAAGGCCGAGAAGCCCCTGAGCCCCGCGCGGCTCTTCGGCTACATCGCCGAGTTTGAGACTCCGGGCGACCTCATGGCCGCCGCCGAGAAGTGCCGCGACGCGGGCTACAAGTACTGGGACTGCCACACGCCGTTCCCCGTGCACGGCCTCGACGGCGCGATGGGCATCCAGCGCACCTGGCTCCCGATCTTCGTGTTCTTCGCGGGCATGACCGGCACCATCGCCGCGTTCCTGCTGCAGGCCTTCACGAACTCGTGGGACTTCACCATCTGGGCGGGCGTGTGGGTGACGGGCTATCCGTTCCTCATCTCGGGCAAGCCCGCCATGAGCCTGCCCGCCTTCATCCCCGTCATGTTCGAGCTCACCATCCTCTTCTCGGCGCTCGCCACCGTGAAGCTGATGTTCCTCTTCAACGGGCTCCCGCAGCTCTACCACCCGCTGTTCAAGTCGAACCGCTTCCGCCGCGCGTCCAACGACCGCTTCTTCATCTCGATCGAGGCGCGCGACCCGAAGTTCCTGCCCAAGAAGACGGAGGAGTTCCTCCGCTCGCTCGACCCCGTCGCCGTCGAGGCGGTGGAGGACTAATCCATGATTCCCAAGGCTCCCCGCTGGATGCTCTACACGGGCGTGCTCGCAGCGCTTGCGCTGATCGTGCCGCCGTTCGTGATCGCGCGCGTGCGCGCCACGCCTGATCCGAACCGTGCGGTGCACATCTTCTTCGACATGGACTTCCAGCCGAAGTTCAAGACGCAGGCCGAGAACCCGCTGTTCGCAGACGGCCGCTCGCAGCGCCCGTCGGTGCTCGGCACCGTGGCGCGCGGCGAGACGATGATCGACACCCACCTGTACGACGGCGTGGCCGGCGGCAAGTGGGCCGACACGCTGCCCGCGGGCATGGCGATGTCGAAGGAGCTCCTCGACCGCGGCGAGCAGCGCTACAACATCTACTGCAGCGTGTGCCACGGCTACGCCGGCTACGGCGACGGCCCCGTCAACAAGCGCGCGATGGAGCTCATGAGCTCGAGCGAGGGTCCTGCGAACGGCACCAGCTGGGTCCAGGCCAAGAGCATGCACGACCCCGTGGTGCGCGAGCACCCGATCGGCCAGCTCTATCACATCGCCACCAACGGCATCCGCAACATGGCCGGCTACGGCACGCAGATCGACCTCGCCGACCGCTGGGCGATCGCCGCGTACGTCAAGGCCCTCCAGCTCTCGCAGAACGCCTCGATGCAGGACGTCCCGCCTGAGATCCGCGACAACGTCAACAAGGAGGTGAAGTGATGGCGCACGCCGACACGCACCACTCCGCAGGCAACGCCCTCGCGCCGGCCAACATCGCGCTCCCCGCGGTGGCGCTCAACTTCCGCAAGCTCGCCCTCGGCGTGGCCGTCATCGGCCTCGGCGGCGGCGCGGCCATCGGCTACACCGGCGCCTTCGGCACCGACGCGCACCACTTCTGGCGCGCCTACCTCATCGCGTTCCTCTTCGGACTCTCGATGTGCCTCGGCGGCCTCTTCTTCACCTTCATCCAGCACCTGACGCGCGCGGGATGGTCGGTGGCGGTGCGCCGCCCCGCCGAAGCGCTCGCGGCCAACCTGCGATGGATCTGGATCCTGTTCATTCCCTTCGCCGTGCTGTGGTTCATGGGCAAGGCGAACGTCCTGTGGATCTGGGCCGACATGGAGACGCTCAAGGCCAACAACGAGGCCGAGTACCACATCGTCCATGCCAAGGAGGCGTTCCTCAACGCGCCGTTCTTCTGGATCCGCGCCGTCCTCTACTTCGGCATCTGGGCGCTGCTCGCCACCTTCTTCCTCTGGAACAGCGTCAAGCAGGACGAGTCCGGTGACCGCGCCCTGAGCGCGCGCATGCAGAAGTGGGCGGGGCCCGCGGCCATCCTCTTCGGCCTCACCGTCACCTTTGCTGCGTTCGACTGGATCATGTCGCTCTCGCCGGCGTGGTTCTCCACCATGTTCGGCGTGTACTTCTTCTGCGGCTGCGCGCTCGCGGGCTTCGCCGGAATGATCCTCATCACCGTGCGGATCACCCACCTCGGCGCGCTCAAGGGCATCGTCACCCGCGAGCACTTCCAGGACATGGGCAAGCTCATGTGGGCCTTCGGCATCGTGTTCTGGGCGTACATCGGCTTCAGCCAGTACATGCTCATCTGGTATGCGAACATCCCCGAGGAGACCGGCTGGTTCCTCGCCCGCCAGGTCGGCGGATGGGCCACGCTCAGCTGGGCGCTGCTCTTCGGCCACTTCGTGATCCCGTTCGTGGCGCTCATCTCCAAGTGGACGAAGCGCGCGCCGCTCACCCTCGCGATCGGCGCGGTGTGGATGCTCTGCTTCCACTACGTCGACCTCTACTGGCTGGTCATGCCCGAGATCCCGCACGACCTCGCGTCGTTCGAGAAGTACTCGCAGCTCGCCGACAAGTACGCGGGCACCGAGACCCACTTCGCGAACCCCGTCAACTTCCTCCTGCTCTTCGGCGTGATCGGCTCGGTCGCCGCGGGCACGCTGGGCACGCTCTCGCGCATCTCGCTGGTTCCCAAGAAGGACCCGCGCCTCGGCGAGAGCATGCGCTTCGAGAACATGTGATCACCGCAGATCCCGTAAGAAGGAAACGCACCATGAGTTCCGACTCACAGACTTCCGAAGCACCCGCCACGCAGCAGCTCGACGATCCCGAGATGGGCGCGACCTGGTTCTACTCCTTCGTGGGCATCATCTTCTTCGTCGCGTTCTGCCTCGCCGTCTCGGTCATGTACTTCGGCGTCGAGCGCAACTTCGAGAACGAGCGCGTGATCGAGGAGCGCCCCGCGGCCTACACCGAGTTGCGCTCGCAGCAGAAGGAGCTGCTCGCGCA
>JBIIRG010000272.1:0-3825 GCA_044341665.1 Phycisphaerales bacterium
TGCCATTCTCGCGCTTGGCAAGTCGACGTACGGCGATCGCGTCACGACGGTCGTCATGCACCCGGCCACGGGATACGAAGACCTCATCGAGGGAGTGCGACCCGCCAACGGAGAACTCGGCAGCGCCTGCAATCTGAAGCCGCGTCGCGAAGCGTTGTACTTCCACGAGTGCTATGGGCAGGCCGCGGGCGCTGCTGCCTCGGAGCACTCGAGCCCGTTCGTCGTCCGTGCAGGCCACTTCCTGCTCGCCTGCGCGCGAGCATGCGCGACTCCGAGCGAGAAGTTCCTGCTTGTCCTCGACGAGATCAACCGCTGCAATGTCCCTCGCGCGTTCGGCGAGCTCTTGCTGCTGATCGAGGCGTCGAAGCGGTGGAAGCACAACGGGAGCACGTGGGTCGGCGAACACAGTGCCGTCCTCCCCTACTCAGGCCTCACTTTCTTCGTCCCCGACAACCTTCACGTGCTCGGCACGATGAACACGACCGACCGGTCGATCGCTCCGCTGGATCAGGCGCTTCGCCGGCGATTCGCGTTCCATAGACTCGAGCCCTTCTCGGCCGCCGAGTTGAAGGCCGCGATCCCCTTGAGTACAGCCAAGCCCCTGCTTGGCGCGGCCATCGACGCCTGGCACTCGCTCAACCTGGAACTCGAGGAGCGGCTTGGGCCGGACGCGATGCTCGGGCACAGTTACTTCTTCGATGCGGAACGCGCGATGACGACGGGGACCGCGCCCGCAACGGCCATCCGCGACATGTGGCGCCTCGCGGTCCTCCCGCAGTTGATCGACATCCTTCACAGTGCGAACAGGATGAACCTGGCTGAGCACGCCCCGCTGACGACGCATCTCGCGACGCTGGGCTTGGCGCTGGCCACTCGGGGCGAAGGACTCCATCGGCTGCTTCGCGTGAAGTCCGACTCGTCGAGCCCATCCGAAGCGATCACCTGATGCGGCTGCTCACGCTCCGCGCGTCACCCATGCAGAAGCGCAGTGGCGTGGTGCTTCGACGCGACGGTGCGTTGCGGGTGGCTATCGCGGTGCTTCCGAAGCTCTGGCGGGAGACGGTGCCACGCGATCAGGTGTCCGCATGGACCGTCGAATGGGATCATGACGCGCTCACCGCCACGGTCTACGAAGGTGACGTCCTGACGGTCCGCATCTCGGGCGAGCACTCCGAGCGGAAGGGAGCGCTGCTCGAGAGCCTTGCCGTGGAGTGTCGGAACGACGATGACGCGGAGCAAGTACTCTTCGCGCCTGCGCCGATCGACAGGTTGCCGCGCGCGGCACCCGTTGCCTCGTTCGACTCCGCCGCGATCGATCTGATGCAGCTCGCCGATCTCGCCAGGATTGATCCGACGGAGGCGATCGCTGGCGATTTTGACGCCAGTTTGACTGAGTTCGATTGGTTGCTGCCCTTCCTGCACCGGCGGTTTGTCCACAGCGTGGCGGACGCGATGCGCCATGCGCGCCGCGGCTATACCGAGCGCCGGGAATCGCTCGACACGCTTCGCGGAAGGCCTCGTGGCGAGAGCCTGGCGCTCGCGATCGCGACCGGCGTCCCCGTGGTCGAGTGCGAGTTCGAGGAGTTCGAGTTCGCGACGCCGCTCCTGCGCGCGATCGCAAGCGCGCTGGAAGCGGTCGCACGGGCCTCGCTTCCGACGATGTTCCGCCATTCCGATTCGCTGCTAGGGATCGCCGCGGAGAGCAGGAGCATGGCAATCGGCCTCCGCAATCGAATCGCCGAGGTCCCAGTCCTGAGCGCGCACGATGCGACGCGAGTCGCTCGAAGCCTCCGAGTCCATCGGCTCGAACGCGCGTGGGAGCCTGCTCTGCGACTCATCGAGCCGATCCTGCTGCGCGCCGCGCCGGCCCCGAGCAGCACGACGGACAGCCCCATCCGCGCGGAGTCGCTCTCCGCGGCCGAGGGCGGCCGCTACCTTCGGGTCGAGCTCCCGACCTGGAAGGTCTGGCAGGCGCTGCTCACGGCCGCCGCCCGAAGCCTCGGAACGCTTCGCCCATCGGGGGCGCACCCCCCGTGGGACAAGCTCTCAAACGACCTCGCGCCAGACATCGACCTTCTCTGGAACAGTCGGCGCGCCGTCATTGACGCCAAGTACAAGCACTTTGATCGCGGCCTCTCGATCAGCGACGCATACCAGATGTTCGCGTACAGCCACCTCGTGCGGGATCACCCGCCGGCGCGCCATCTGTTCCTGATGTACCCGGACCCCGCGGGCGAGATCCGCGCGCGGGGGTACCGCCGCATGCCTCAGTACCTCCCCGAGGACCAGCCACGACTGGGCCTCGTGCCGCTTCGCTGGCCCTCGAGGAGCGATCTGGCAGACCCAGCGGCCTATCGCGAGGTGCTTCGGGACCAGTTCGCACGATCGATCGCGTCGATGGCCTGAGGACCTACGAGACCACCCGATCGCATCACGGATCAAACCTAAGGCGCGCGCATCGGTCTTGGATCGATGGCGACAACTGATCAACCAACGGCGACGGGAATGTCGGAGGCGCGCCCACCCCCACAATCCCCCGACCCACCCTGCGTATCTCTCCTACAGTCACCCCGCGATGGAAAGGCCTCGTCCCCTTCCCAGCCGTCCCGAGGATCACGCTTCCGCAGCCGTTCCTGCACCGGCCGGTGGCGGAGTGTCGCCATTCCCGTTCCGCGTGAAGGCTGCCGACGGCGCGGAGTACCCGCTGCACGGCGAGCTGCGCGCGATGGCCGACCACATGGCGCGCCACATGCTGGAGCCGGCGGCACGGACGGCGCTCATTGCCGCCCATCCTTGGCTGCGCGACATCGACGTCTTCGCAACCGATGCGGCCACGGAGCGGTTCCTGAGCCACCACGCGCAAGACCCGAGCTTCGATGCACTCGCTCTCGCGTACGTCCGCGTGGTCGAGACCGCGCTCGCGGAGGCCGCCACCCTCGGCTGGTGCGTCGAGGTCGACCGCAGGACGAGCGTGCATCTCGACAGCGCAGGAGTCCTCGTCCTCATCGGCGGAGGGGTCGTGCGAACCATGTTCGTGCCCGGAGTCGACCACGTGCACGTCGACATCGCGCTGCGACATGAGAGTCGCAACGAGCGCAGCGCCCGTGAAGCACGCGAACGCCGCTGGTCGGGCGACGAGCGCTACTTCTACCGCGTGTTTCGGCCCGCCCTGCGCACGATCCGCCGCTTTCCGACGTCGGGTATCCGAGGCGATGCACAGTACGGCGCGCTCAAGCGCGTGCTTCCGGCGGTCGCCGACCTCGGGATCGAGGCATGGCAGGCGATGCGGGCGAGTCTTGGGCATGGGCCGATGGTGAAGTGATCGCCGCGTGGCGAGCGCGCACAGAACGCGCGCCTACATCCGCGGCCTCGTTCAGTTGTAGGAAATCGTGGCGCGCAAGCCTGCGGCGGAAAGCCCCTCGACGATGCCCTGAGCGCGGGCGTAGTCGGCCCGGCAGACCACGGCGCGACCTTCGTAGTGCGCGGCCATCGTCGTGATCTCCGCGGCATCGAAGTCGAGCTCTGCGTGGCGCTGTAGCGCTTCCAGCACGGTCGCAAACTCGTTCTCGTCGTCGTCGTGGAGGAGCACCTCGCATCGGCCTCTCTCCCGCGCGGCGGCGGGGCGGAGGCCCTCCTCGCGGGTGTAGAGCTCGCGAGCCAACTGCTCGGCACGCGCAAGGCGAGAGCGGAGAGTGCCCTCGGGCACGCCGTCGAGTCGCGAGATCTCTGCGATGGACGCGCCCTCGGCATGCACACGGCGGAGCAGCGTCGAGACATCCGCCCCGAGACGTGCCGTGAGCCATCCGAACAGCTCGGACTCCTGCC